>NZ_QVLZ01000034.1:0-76146 GCF_003435205.1 Bacteroides sp. AF32-8BH
CAGAACTGTAAAATATAAAAGAGGTTGTGCCAACGTTTTGACACAACCTCTTCGTTGTAAAACGAATATCGCATTGTGCAATATTCATCTGATCGTATATCTCTTACCTTTAACAGTATCAAAAGCTATCCGGTCGTCAGCGAGTACTCTTACCTTAGCACCGGAAACTTTCAGACTCTTTGCATCCGGATATTTAAGCATACACTCTGCACCTGCATTAGAAAGTATTTCAATCGAAGTGATTTGCCCTTCTTTCCAGGTTACATCCACTTCAAAGTTTCCTCTGGCTTTCATCCCTTTGAACGCACCGTCTTTCCATGCATCGGGCAAAGCGGGAAGCAACTCGATATATCCCCCCTGACTCTGCATCAACATTTCCGCAATTCCGGCTGTACAACCAAAGTTTCCATCAATCTGAAAAGGCGGATGCGCGTCAAAAAGGTTGGTATATACACCACCGAAACGGCCTTGGGGAACAGTCAGTTTCATTGCACTCCGCAATAATGCATGAGAGCGGTTACCATCATGCAAACGGGCCCAGAAATTTAGTTTCCATGCTTTACTCCAGCCTGTGCCCTCGTCTCCACGGGTATTCAGTGTCACTTTCATGGCATTTGCATATTTATCATCTTCTTCGCTCCTTCCGATCACAATCTGCGAGCCCGGATGCAGCCAGAAAAGATGGTTCGTATGTCTGTGTCCACCGTCTCCGGTAACGTCTTTCGTCACTTCGTCCTTCCACTCCATCAATTGTCCGCCCAATCCTATTTTCGGACCGGAAAGTTTGTTCATTGCAGTCTCTATTTCTGCAATCTCCGGTTCTTTGTCCTTACCTAACACCTTGCTGGCTTTTATCATCATATCGAACATCTCTGCTATCATGGCTTGTGAGGTGGAGCAACCTAATGAAAACTCACCATGCTCGGGAGAATGTGAGGGGTTTGCCACCAAAGTACCGTCCCGCTCGTCCGTCCAAAGGTTATCCACCCAGAAAAGAGCCGCTTGGAGCATGACATCATAATACGCTTCTAAAAAGTCCTTGTCAAGATTAAACTGGTAATATTCCCAAATATCCTGGCACATCCAAATAGCTCCTGCCGGAAAATGATGGGGAGTGTCTTTCTTGGCCGGAGCCGTATTACCCCAAATATTATTTTCATGATGCGTCACCCATCCACGTACATTTCCGCCATCGGGTTTGCAATAATATTGTTGCGCCGTATATTTTCCGCGTGGTACAAGGCTCTTTACATATTCTACCATAGGCAGGTGGCAACGGGATAGATTAGTAGGCTGCGTAGGCCAATAATTCATCTGCACATTGATATTGGTGTGATAGTCGGAATTCCAGGGATTGGAAAGTCTTTCTCCCCATACTCCTTGCAAATTGGCAGGCAGAGAACCTTCTCTCGAAGAAGAAATCAATAGATAGCGACCAAATTGGAAATACAACATTTCCAGATATTGATTCTCGGATTCCGAGTTGGTATGAGCATCCATACCCTTCAGCAAACTATCCGTAGTTACAACGGGCATTTCCGTCAGGTTGCCCAGATTCAGTTTCATTCTGTCATACAACGAATGGAAATCTTTCTCATGGGTAGCCAATAAAGCGGTATATTTTTTATTGGCCGCCTTTTTCAGCGTAGCCTTCACTTTATCCAGCGGTTCTTCTCCAGAGAAATAATGATAAGAATCGTCCATGCATTGCACATAGTTTGTTGCAGCCGACATCAATACGATGATTTCTTTGGCCTCTTCTATCTTCAATTTCTTCCCGTCTACTACCGTAATCTTTCCGCCTGTATGTTTCACTAATAGTTGCTGCGCGTATTTCAATCCATTCTTCCAATGATCTCCTACGCGCTTGTCACCACTCGTCGGAGTAGGATATCCTGTCAGGGTAATCGTATTGTCCGAAGCCCGGATGACCTTGTCGGTATGCAATGACTCCAAAGATATCATACGTGAAATCTTTCCCTTCTTCGAATCCGATGTCAGACGCATCACCATGATATTGTCCGGATAACTCATAAAATACTCCCGTTTGAAGGTTATTCCTCCCTCTTTATAAGTTACCCGATGAATGGCATTGTCGATATCCAGCGTCCGAGTATAGTCAGAATAGGCAGGTTCGGAGGTAGCCGGATTTACAACCTCTACAATGATATTGCTCAATGTTTGAAAAGAGCCGAAATGCTCTTTAGTTCCCGCCAGTTTATCTATGAGGTTTCGTAGTTCCGTACCGTTACCGTCCCCCTCATAATTATGGGTAATCAATTTTCCGTCTGCGTCAATATAAGCGGAATGATTTACAGTAAAATCATTCATCTTCTGCTGTAACAGCACACGGGTTTTATGAAGATAACTTTTATTCGTTTCCGGGGTTCCCAAATGCCCTCCGTTATAAGACGGATCTTCGCCAGGACCTCCTGACCACAAAGTATGTTCATTTGTCTGAATAACATCTACTTCCACACCTCCGAAGATCATAGCGCCCATATAACCGTTACCAATAGGCAATGCTTCGCTTTCCCACACTTTTGCGGGTTTGTTGTAAGTAGCTTTCAGGGACGGCTGTTGGAAACGGGCGGCCATTGTTGTTTCCGCCATCAGACAGCATAAGAATAGTGCGTTTATACACCGCAAATACTTGTTTTTCATACTACAATAAATTAAAAGTCGGGCTGTGTAAAAGGTACAGTTAATACATCGATTACCCTTTACACAGCCTCAACAACTATGATACAATCTATAAATTAATGACAGTTTGCAGACGAATATCTTTAGAGGAAGCACCGACCATAATGTCGAACGCACCTTGGGGAACGATGAATCGTCCCAATCCTGCATCCCAATAACGAAGTTGCTCTTTATCGAGTTCGATTTCTACCACACGGCTCTCTCCTGATTTTAAAGGAATACGCCGGAAACCTTTCAACTCTTTAATCGGAACGACACCTCCGGTTTCCGGAATCCGCACATAGACCTGTGCCACTTCATCCCCTTTCCTCTTGCCGGTATTCTTCAAGCGGAAAGAAACGCTGACGGTATTTGCACCGTCTTTTACTTTCAAATCGCTGTATTTGAAAGAAGAATAACTAAGTCCGTAACCAAAAGGATAAAGAACGTCTCCTTTAAAATATTTGTAAGTACGCCCTTTGGTTATATCGTAATCATCGAAAGCAGGCAATTCATCCAGAGATTTATAATAAGTGAGCGGCAAACGCCCGGCTGGATTGTAGTCACCAAACAATACGTCGGCAACGGCTGTTCCCCCCTGTTCACCCGGATACCAGGCATTTACGATGGCAGGAATATGTTCGTCCATCCAGTTGACAGCCAGTGAGCTTCCTGCTACCAATACAACGATTATATTCGGATTTACTTTATAGATTTCCTGTAAGAACTCTCTTTGGTCTGCCGGAAGCTGAATATCGTACCGGTCCTGTCCTTCACGTTCTATTGACTTATTGATTCCCATCACAGCAACGACCGTTTCACATTCGCGGACTGCTTTTCCGGCCTCCCCATACAAATCGAGACGGGTAGCTTTTCCTACCTGCGGAACTTTCCATTGTAATTTTGCGATAGCATAATCCCGGTTGTCATAGTACTCCGCTTTTAACTGATAATCTTTCCCCGCTTCAAGATAGATGGAAGCAGAGTCGGTAGATACCGCATGAGCCGACCAGGCATCAATCAACAACTGGTTGTCAATACTCAAACGACAACCATCGTCGGAAGTAAAACTAAAAGTATAACGACCGGAGATAGTCGGTCTCAACTTTCCCGTCCAACGAACGGAAAGCGGAGATTTAGGAAGAAAAGGATCGGGTGCCTGATTGGCAGGCTCAAAATTAATCCAACCTTCTTTACGTACTTTAGGCGTACCCTCCAATGCAGTGTTTTCAAAATATTCCGCTTTCAATCCTTCCGGAAAGTTTTCTCCTTGAATCAGTTCTAAGCCGTCGGCAGCAGATTTCCAGGGTGCATACACTACTTTCACTTGATCGCCTGCCCTGTCTTTTATACCTTGCAAAATGGAAACCGGATCTACTACCGGCGCACCGCTATAATCGCCAAACTCACATTTTCCGGCATTGATACCTACCACGGCTATTGATTTCACCTTATTAACATTCAATGGAAGCATATTATTCTTATTCTTCAATAAAACAATGCACTCCCGGGCTGCATCCAAAGCAATCTGTTGATGCTCTTTCGAGCCGATCACCGACGGAGAGATTCTGGTATACGGATTTCGTTCGGTTCCATCAAAAAGTCCCAGTTTCATACGCGCTGTCAACACATGGCAGGCAGCCGAATCGATATCGGCATCCGATACCATGTATTGTTTGTAAGCATTCAACAGATATTCGTCATAGACATCATCTCCACATTCCAAATCCAATCCAGCCTGAATGGATAGAGTGGCAGCCGCCTCTTTCGTCTTTACATACTTATGGGCATTTACCAATAAAGAAGGTCCCCCACAATCGGAAACGACATATCCCTGAAATCCCCAGTCCTGACGTAACACCTTTTTCAGCAGCCAGGCATTCAGTGTACAAGGCACATCGTTCAACGCGTTGTAAGCAGTCATGATAGAAGCAGCCTTTCCTTCCTTCACACACATTTCGAAAGCCGGGAAATAATATTCGCGCAGTTGCTTTTCCGAGATTTGCGGATTACAGACAAAACGGTTATGTTCTTCGTTATTGGCGGCAAAATGCTTGGGAGTGGAAACAATCTTCAAATAACGCGGATCATCTCCTTGCAAACCTTTCACAAAAGCCGTTCCCATCACTCCGCTTAGAAAAGGATCTTCCCCATACGTTTCCGGGGTACGTCCCCAACGGGGATCACGTGCCATATTCACCGTAGGCGACCAAAAGGTCAGTACATCACTAAACTGCTCTTTTTGCTCTCTCCCCTGATCGAGTTCATTCCAACGGGCACGCGCCTCATCCGAAATCACAGTAGCCACCCGTTTTTGTAACTCCGGGTTCCAGGTAGCTGCCAATCCGATAGCTTGCGGAAATACAGTGAAACGTCCCGGACGGACTACTCCATGCAATGCCTCATTGCCATGATAGTATTTATCAATACCCAAACGGGGAATACCGGGAGAAGTAGCACGCAGCAAACTAATCTTTTCCTCCACTGTCAGGCGGGAAAGTAAATCTGCCACCCGTTCGTGCACAGGAGCGTTTTCATCCTTATACAACTCTTGCGCATGTATCAATGAGCAAGACATCACAGATAAAGTACCTGCCAACAAAATCTTTTTACACCTGTTCATTATCACCATTTTTCTATCATATTTTCTTTTATAATTGTTCGTAGCACTTGCTCCGGAATCACTTTCCCACTTTCTAATCTACAGGACCGTCCATCAACAAATCATGTTTCTTGTTCTTTGCATCATAAGAATTGAAGTCGGCTCCGTATGTTGCAATTCCCATTACACGCAACATGGAATTCCAGAAGACTATCCCGGAACCTTTTTTCCACGAAGAAGAAACAGCGACGTATTGTAAATCCCAAAGTCCGTTCAGACAAACTTCATCCCGATAAGGCTTTTCCTGGGGAGTGACCAACCCTTCTGCCGGAGAAAAATCACGGGAGAACACCACTTTCTGTGTCTGCGCAAGCATTGTTTCCGAAAAGACTCCGATCCAAATACAGACGCAGCATTTGAATACTTGCAAAGTCATTATCCCACTGTTCCTTTTATCTTGCATGTTTATCGACCTTTCATTTCACTAATTATCATTCTCATTAAATGCCGTTATCGAGA
Source organism: Bacteroides sp. AF32-8BH (assembly GCF_003435205.1). Taxonomy (NCBI): domain Bacteria; kingdom Pseudomonadati; phylum Bacteroidota; class Bacteroidia; order Bacteroidales; family Bacteroidaceae; genus Bacteroides; species Bacteroides sp. AF32-8BH. The sequence continues at coordinate 5,804 of NZ_QVLZ01000034.1, forward strand.
AATAATATTCCGAGTCTCTGTTAAAGTAACGGGCTTCATATTGATTGTCAAATACCGTCACTGCGTGCGTTAACTTATCTTTCTGTGTTCCCCACCGTAACACGTATCCGGTAGCCCCTTTTTGTGCATCCCAAGTGAAACGAAACATTCGTTTATCCTCCGAATCCCGGATTGCCCGGAAGCCTGTCACCTTAGAAGGAGCAGCACCTTCTCCTTTACCAAATACACGGAAACCGGATAAAGAGAAGCACCCATCCATCTCTTTAGCGTTACAAATTCTCAAATAACGGACCTTCACGGGTTTATCCAACGTAAACAGGCGATGAGGCTCATCTTTTCCATTCTCTCTTTCATCAAACAAATTCATCCATTTTTTCCCATCTGCCGAACCTTCGATAAAAAATTGATAAACAACGGGAGGGTGTGGTGCGAAAACCTTGAAGTGATGGTCGGCAAAATTCACGTGTATACTATTTACCAACATTGGAGTCTCCAAATCAACCTGCAACCATTCGCCCTTTTTTCCGGTTTGAGCAGCCCACCATGTTTCAATCTGTTCATCATTTGCATTGCCCGGTTCATAGCCGGCAAGAGACGAAGAAGCCTGTACCGGTTTCCGGTATGAAAGCAGATTCCATCCCATACTCAAATCTGTTTTATCAAAATCAACTTTCCGGTTAGGAATATAGAAAGGATAATCCGACCAGACTGTGTGAGCATATATACCGTTGCGACTGGATACAGCAACCGGGAAAAGTCCCAACCGCCGTTCAAACATATGACGAACGGAAATGATCATGGAAGCTACGTGCCAGTAGTTTCCATACTTATCCCGAAAAGTATGTCCGTGTCCTGCCCCACCGATAAAGCCTCCCGGTTTAAATGAGAACGGATTGTCTTCCACATATTCAAAAGGACCCAAAGGAGTATCTCCTACATAGATTCCATCGCCATAAATACGATATTGAGTACCCGGAGCCGCATATTGCAAATAGTAACGTCCTTCATATTTCAGCATACAAGGTCCTTCGTTCCATCCCTGACGCGGTTCTTCATTATTCTTTCCGGGAACTTCCCAGCCATACTTGTCTCCATGATGCGCGATCAGTGCTTTGGCTTCACCCAACGCGCGAAAACCGTCTTTCGGATCTACTTCCACCCCCATAATCGGGTCCTTATCCGAACATCCCCAATACATATACACCTTACCGTCCTCATCACTATAAAAAGCCGGGTCGTGAAGCCGGTAGGTCAGTTTGGTGTCCACAGCCTCCCAAGTATCTTTTTCCGGATGGGCATTTTTGAAAATCTGTGTTTTCCCGCTGGAAGTCGTAAAATAGAGCGTATCTCCTATCGGAAGAATGGTAGGAGCATAATCTTCCAATGTGGGGATAGTCGTACAAGGAATATATTCCCAGTCGGCCAGATCTTCAGAGCGCCAATATCCACCGGACTTGGACGCAAATAAATAATAATAGCCTTTAAAATACTCCAATACCGGATCGGCAGCTTCCCGACGCGATTCGTCTTTCGGTTGAAACCGATAGTTCAGATTCATCGGATTAGTTACTATCCGATGTTGGGCGATTCGCTTTCCTGATGAACAGGAAGTGATACATCCTGCCAATATGCTTGCAATTAATAGATGAGTAGATTTCTTCATGGTGTTTTTCTTTTTATTTATTCCGGTATTTGTGTCATTCCCAGTGATCTGTACGGAAAGGTGATGCCGGCAACCCTTCCTCATTATACAGATTACAACGCGGGCTATTGGAAAATCCGTAGCGCACAGCTACAGGTTCGGCAACTTCATGACTCGATACAATGACCTTATTACCTTCTATGACGGCATCCGCCCAAACAAATTTACGGTCGGCCCCGGCAATGCCAAATCCCGTGAGCTTTGTCGACTTTGGACGAACCAGTTCTCCTTCAGGAATATAGGGAGAAGTCCCTATCATCAACTTCTTACCCTGATTGGTAAACTCCAAGATAATTTTATTGCCCTTCACTGACATTTTCTTATAAAGAGGTCCCATACCAACAATTTTCTCTCCATATGCCAATTTACGGGCAGCAAGGGCTAACCTATGTCCTACATCGTATTTATCAACCGGATGCAAATCGAACGGGTCGCCAACATCAATCGTTACCGCCATCGCAGTATTAGGCAGGTTCAGTGCTTTCAACTGACCTTCGCGCACCCAACGCCAACCGTTCCCCTCAACAGAAGGTTCCTGATCTACAGGCTCGAAATTAGGAAGCTGTACATATACAAAAGGAAAATCTCCTATTCCCCATTTCTCCCTCCAATCTGTAATCATCCGGGAAAAAAGTGTCGCATATTCTTTTGCCGAGCCACCGGAATTAAATTCACCCTGATACCAGATTACTCCTTTGATACTTAACGGAATTAAAGGAGAAATCATGGCGTTAAACAGATTAGCCGGGCCGTTATTTCCACCATCCGGTTTGCGTGGATTGGGTGGACGAGGTACTCTGGGTTCCGGTTTGGCGGGCGCCGGTTTCCCATCGGCTTGTGCAGCGCGTACGGCTACCGCCCATTCTTTCTGTGCCTGATTCCACTCTTTACCTATTGTTTGATCCCATTCTCTGACTGCTGTATCAAACTCTTTCTGCTTTTGCGGATAAGTAGCCAGTATTTCCGGATTATCTTTCACATTTTTCTCGTAAGCAGCTACATAATGAGCCAATGCAGGCTCCTGCTTTAGCCCGGAAAGGCTTGTCCAAGCTTCTGCACGTGTACCACCCCAGGCGGACTGTATCACTCCTAACGGACGTCCGTTTGCAGCACGCATATCACGTGCAAAGTAATAGGCAGTGGCAGAGAAACCCTGCCCATTTATTTTTGCCAGCATCTCCGGAGTACAAAGCACCCACCTGGCAGCCCGTTCGGGACTGGCTGTTCCTTGAGGAATTTCAATCTCCGACAATGGCTGTAATGACGTATTTTTAGGAACAAAGAATAAACGTAACAATGAATCTTCCGAATGAGCTATATCATCAGCATATTCTTTTCTGACCTTGATCCCCCACTCCATATTTGATTGTCCGGAAGCAACCCATACATCACCTACCAGCACATCCGAATAAACCAGTTTGTTTTTTCCGGTAATAGTCAGCGTCTCTCCTTTTTTCTTCGTTTTTACCGGCTTCAGTTTTACCTGCCATGTCCCATCGGCATTGGCAGTGGTTCTCACTTTTTGTCCGGCAAAGAGTACTTCAATGTTTTCTCCGGCATCAGCCCATCCCCAAATCGTAATCCGGGTATCTTGTTGCAAAACCATGTGGTTACCGAAAATCAAAGGCATCCCTACATCTGCTTTCACTTCCGGCAATCCCAAGATAGCGGACAGTGACAGCAACCACGAAACCAAAAGTAATTGTTTCATTTTATCAGGAATTAGATGAAGGTGATGGCTCTACAGAGCCACCATCTTATATTTAGTAGTAAAAGCAACAGGTTGCTTGTTGTCTTTATCCAGTTTGAACGGAATCAGTTTTTCTTCTCCGGCTCCCAGTTCATAATGAATGGCATCCCCTGCTTTTTTGCCGTCAACAAACATTTCCACTTTGCCAATATCCATCAGCGTGCCATTATTCTTCACGCTGACCCATACAGTCTTTTGATTCTTCGTCAGATTCTCTTCTACTTTGGATACAGAAAGGATAAAGTCGGCACCGAATTCGTGCGTATAGTTAAGCATACCGGTCACCCCTTTTTTCTTATCGCTGTAACCCACACTATGTTTAATCTCATTCTTGGCCACATAGTCAGGACTCATACCACCGACACATATTTTGAATTCTCCTTTTTCCACTACCCTGTCCATGTGGTCATTGAGCAATGAAATGTCGTATGGCGTCAGTTCAAAAGAGACGGTTTTCGATTCTCCCGGTTGCAAATAAATACGATCGAAATCCTTTAACTCCATAACACGGGTCTTGACGCTGGCATACATATCCGTCACATACAATTGTGCTACTTCATCACCGGCACGGCTTCCTATATTCTTCACTGTAGCCTGAACCGTCACATTTCCATTGGTTTTTTCCTGTATCTTCAAATCCGAATATTCAAAAGAGGTATAGCTAAGACCGAATCCAAAACGGTAAAGAGGATAATATTCCATATCTACATATTCGTAACGACGTCCCGATGTTTTGAAATTATAATATAAAGGAAGTTGTCCTACGTGACGTGGGAAAGTCATCGGCAAGCGACCACCGGGATTATAATCACCAAACAGTACATCTGCCATTGCCGGACCGCCTTCCTGTCCCGGTAACCAGTTTACGAGAATAGCTTTACACATTTCCGATGCTTTCAGAATATCATAAGGACGTCCTGCCTGAAGAATCAGAATCACCGGTTTACCTGTCGCACAAACCGCTTCCAGCAATTCCTGTTGTTTACCCGGCAGAATCAGAGTAGCCCAGTCATTATTCTCACCGCATGTCTTGCGAACATCATTGGTGGCTTCGCTGGTAGAACAATCCCCCAATACCATTACTACAACATCGGATTGAGAAGCGGCTTTTACTGCTTTGGGAATATTCGTTTCATCCGGATTTGTAAAGTCACAACCCTGCTCATAAAGAACTTTCGTTTGCTTACCAACAGCCTCTTTAATGCCCGTCAATACGGACTTCAACTGTCCGGGTAGTAATTTCGGAGTGTAATCACCCGGTTGGAGATCGTCTGCTCCGGGACCCAGTACAGCTATTGTACGCAGGTTCTTGGTCAAAGGCAAAAGGTTCTCTTTATTCTCCAACATTACGATAGATTCACGGGCTGCCTGACGTGCCATCTCTTTATGGCTGTCAGAGTTCCATCCCGGATAAATCTTCTTCCAATCCAACGGTTTGCAGGGATTCTTTTCAAAGAGTTCATTACGGAACATGGTAGAAAGCATGGTACGACATACGTTGTCCAGATTTTCCATGTTGATGCGGCCGTCTTTGGCGGCCTGAATCACTTCTTTATTGTTATAAGTATCACCGCAATTAGTGGCAATACCGGCAGCCAATGCCTGGTTAGCAGCTTCAATCTTATCTTGTGCCGTATAATGTTTACGGGCAGTCAGATTACCGATAGCACCACAGTCACTGACAATAAATCCGTTGAATCCCCATTCCTGCCGCAAAATCTGTTGCAGCAGTTCCGTACTCTTGGCAACCGGAATACCCATATAATCGGAGTAAGCCATCATCAAAGACTGACAGTCATAGTTTCGGATAGCATGACGGAACGGAACCAGGTGAACTTCACGCATTTCACGTTCAGACAAACCGATGTCATGCGAGTCACGCCCACCCAATGGAGCACCATGTCCGCCAAAATGCTTGGGAGTGGTAAATAATCCTCTGGACTGATATCCTTTGATCCATGCACCACCTATTTGTGATACCAATACCGGATCTTCTCCAAAAGTCTCTTCACAACGTCCCCAACGTGCATCCTGCGCAACGTCCAGCACCGGTGACCATGCCTGCTTTGTATTGGCGGCTACCGTTTCGTCTCCGATTACCATCGCCACTTCTTCCGTCAGCTTCCGGTTCCAAGTGGCTCCCATTGCTAAAGCCTGCGGGAAAATAGTCGCTCCGCTTCCATACGAGAAACCATGTACGGCTTCTACTTTTGTGATAGGCGGTACATATAAATGAGGAATACCGGGAATCCCCCATCCTTCACGAATCAATTCCATTTTATCTTCAGGTGTCATCACTGCCAGCAGACTTTCCACCCGTTCTTCTACCGGAAGCGATGCATCCATATAACGACGGTCAGTCACTTTCCCTTTACTATCTGTCAGTACTTTCTCTGCTACCAATACTGAAATCTCCTTTAGAGAGAAAGGTTTATCCAACTTTCCCGGCTTGAAATTCAACTTGACATGAGCGCCATATTTAGGAGTGAATCTCACTTTCATCTGTTTGTCATTGCCTTCTATCCGGTAGTTTACGGGAGTTCCCAGATTCATCGGATCGTAAGTGACAAAGATATCCAATACCTCTTTCAGTTCGTTTCTGTTGACTCCCTGCATCTGAAGATCCAGTTCGCAAACATCACCCGGTTGCTGGATGGTAAACATCAGCCATTGCTCGGTCTTTAGTGCCTGCGAAGGTAATGTCCACATCGTCTTTACATTTTTATCAAAAGCTAAAGCAGCATTTTCCGCATTGGCAGAAGCCGATACCGACAGTATATCACTTTGTTGCTGCGCCATTGCCATTGAACATGACAATAATCCTATTGCCAACATCCATTTCATTTTGTTTTTCATGTTATATTCGTTTTTCTTTAGTCAATCACTCATTTTGTTTGCCTTACCAGCTTGATTGTACCATCAGGGTTGTAATACAGTTTATCTACACAGATAGAACGAAGCCAGTCGTGCCCGGACAACGCACTGTTATGGTAAAAGGCATACCATTGTCCTTTGAACTTGACAATAGATCCATGATTGGTATAGCTGTCAGTCGGTTCCATATAAATACCTTTCGATTCCCAAGGTCCCAACGGAGAGTCACTGATCGCATAGCGCATCCGGTTGTCCCCCTTCACTCCATCGTTCCAGTTTTCATCGTGATTGTCGGAATAAGAGAGATAATACTTTCCATTATATTTGTGAATCCAGGCTGCCTCATGGAAATCTTCCAGTCCTTTCATGAGTTGCATCGGACCATCCAACTCCATCATATTATCTTTCAACTTACCTCCTTTACAGGTGCCGCCACCGCCATTATAGATATACGCCTGCCCGTCGTCATCTACAAAGACACAAGGGTCAATCATCGGATCCATCCCTTCAACATATCCCTGCACTTTGAATCCTTCCGCCGGTTTATTGCTAGTAGCCACTCCGATCTTCCAACTGTCGTTCCAGTCTGTTTCACTGGGATGAGGAAAATAAAAATAGTAAGTGCCGTTTTTATAAGCACAATCCGGAGCCCACATAAATCCTCCTTCTTTGCGTCCCCATGGCACCTGATCGGAGCTTAATATTTCTCCATGATCCGTCCATGTCACCATATCACCGGTTGAAAACACATGATAACGATCCATCAAATCACAACCTCGCGGAGGTGCTATATCATGGGAAGCATATACGTACAAACGTCCGTCTTCCCAAACATGAGCCGAAGGGTCTGCTGTGTACATATGCCGGATGAAAGGATTCGGAGTTGCCGGATTCAGGCTGGTATTAAAAGCTATCGCCTTTTCTTTGCGCAGAACCTTAGCGGCTTCACCAACCAGTTTCAGATAATGGTCACTTTCTACTCCCTCCTCGATAGGAACGAATGTACTTTTTCCTGTCGGAACTTCCTTTGCACATTTAAAGATAGCCGTCCCCTCATCAATTTCGTCAAACATAGCTACATAAATCATTTCGGCACCCGCCCGGATAGCTCCCATCATCTGTTTCCAAAGAAAAGAGCCTTTATTGCGGGGGATAAATGAATTATGATCTTTACCTTTCATATTCCCCCAGGAGAAACCCGGAAAAACCAACGGTACATAATCAACCTGATTCTTTTTCGCCCACTGGATATCTTCTTCCACCAACTTCTGATATTTCGGATAAGTGGTTTCATTGTAACGTCCCACGAACCAAGGCATCACAATATCGCATTTTCTGATAAGCTCATGCAACCTGGGATCTGATTCCGTATCCCCTTTCAGCTCCCGCCATTGAGTAGGTACTCCAAGCATCACACTAAATCCCTGTGATTTTAAGCCGTCGATAATATGTGCAGCTTCTTTCAATCCATAACGGCGATTATCATTAAATCCCACACCCCATACAGTTACCAGCGGTTTGCCATTGTGATACAGATAAGAAGGGTTTTTCGCATGATTTTTTAAAGAATGGCGTTGCGCTATTTCCGCAATGTCTTTGAGCAACAGTTTTTCTTCTCCAGGCTGCATCCCGCTCAAGTCATACATCACACAAATAGCCCGTTCATATTTATTAGCAGCTTTCATTGCCGAGTTCAATACTTTATTAAAATGCTTCAATCCGCTTTCATTCCGGATTTCTGCGATAAAACGCTGCATGAACACTCCATCCAGTCCATACTCTTTCATCCATCTGAAATGAACATTGACAGTCGACTCGTCATAAGAAGAAAAGACGGATGCAGGCTTACCATCCGCAAAAGTAAAATCCGTTTTATAGAGCTTCTTATACTCCGATACCTCCGGCCAAAGATCTACGGAACACGATCCCGGACGAAATCCTTCACGACCATTGTAATGATGCCAGCCACGGCCGGAACCGTCACCAGGGGTGTTGAACCACCCCTGATAACCAGCCATAACCAATCCTTTGTAAGAATTGTACTGTTTCCTGCCGCCGGACTGTGCCATTATCCCTATTGAAAACAATAAATAGACCAATAACCAATTCAACCTTTTTACCATGTTATTTCTTTGTTTTTCATGTTATACCATTAAGTCCTTAAAACTATTTTCAGCAAAGTAAAGAGGCATCCCTTAATAAATTCCACAAAAGTGAATTAATAATGACTTAAAATCGAATTAATCGAGGAAAAAAAAGATAAAGTAGTAGAAATAGATACCTAATTAGGAAAATATTATGGAAATAAAGACCTGTAACCTCTTTGTTTTCCTGAATTTATTTTTCTACTTTTGAAGCAAATCTTTATTCTTCTACTTATGCCAGCAAATAGAAATGCCTTAATCCGTTATAAAACAATTGATAACTGTCTGCGTAATCCTTATCGACGCTGGACGTTGGAAGATTTGGTAGATGCTTGCTCGGATGCTCTTTATGAATACGAAGGCATTGATAAAGGCATAAGCAAACGTACGGTACAAATGGATATACAGATGATGCGTAGCGAGAAGCTGGGTTATAACGCTCCGATTGTGGTGTACGAAAATAAATACTATAAATACGAAGATCCGGAATACAGCATTACACAAACCCCGCTGAATGAACAAGACCTGAAAACGATGTCGGAAGCAGTGGAAGTGTTACGGCAATTTAAGGGTTTCTCCTATTTCACGGAAATGAGCGATATTATCAACCGCCTGGAAGACCATGTCGCTTCTGCCCGGATGAAAACCACTCCTGTCATTGACTTTGAAAAGAATGAATCATTGAAAGGACTGGATTATCTGGATACGATCTATCACGCGATTGTAAACGAGCATCCGATACAGCTCAAATATCGTTCGTTCAAGGCACGTTCCGCCAACAGCTTTATTTTTTATCCTTATCTATTAAAAGAATATCGCAACCGGTGGTTCGTTTATGGAGTCAGAGGAAACGGACGAATATTGCAAAATTTAGCTTTGGACAGAATACAATCATTGGAAGTTCTGCCACAAGAACACTATATCAAAAATACATTCTTCGATCCGAATACGTTCTTCGACGACTTGGTAGGTGTCACCAAAAACTCCGGAAGCGTAGCAGAGAAAGTTGGTTTCAAAGTAGCGGTAGCCGAAGCACCTTACATCATAACCAAGCCTATACATCGCAGTCAACAACTGGTGGAAAGGCTACCCGACGGAAGCGTCATACTGGAAATTGAAGTCGTAATCAACCATGAGTTAGAACGGGTATTCTTCGGATATGTTGACGGAATAGAAATTCTTTATCCCAAGACATTGGTAGAATTAATGAGTCGGAAATTGGAAAAGGCTGCCAAGCAATATACAAAGTCAAAATGAAAATAAAGCTTTCGCACATTCGTACCCTTCCTTATAAAACTCTGTCAGCTTTTGCACATCTTTCTCTATACGGTCTACAGCTACAGGTTTCAAAGGACGGATAACGACAATCTTTCCCTCATCCTCCATGCGTTCCACCATTTCCAGCTGTTCATTATAAACAGCACACCGGCAACTTAACGCTTCACGCAACTTCGGATATTTCCGGTATACAAACGAAGGGATACGAATATCTTTCGAATCTTTCCGATATCCCCGGTTACGGGTAAGTATCACGACATTTCTCGTACAGCCATCCGCAATAGCTCTTTGCAGAGGTATGGAATCTACGATTCCCCCATCAAGCATAGGAATCTCATCCACATAAGTGATAGGACACACAAAAGGGAGACTGCTGGATGCACGGACAATATCGATCACCCTGCGCCTGTCTTTTTTCTCTTCGAAATAATTGGCTTCTCCCGTAATGCAATTAGTAGTCACCATCACGAAACGTTCCGGTGAAGCAAAATATGTTTCATAATCATAAGGAAGAATGTGTTCGGGGAACTCATTGAACAATAGATCGAAATCCAAAATATTACGCTTTTTGAGCAAATATTTCAGACCGATATAATTGTACTTCTCCAACAAGTCGATATTGCTGTACTTGGCACGTCCCCGTTGCCGTGATGCATACGACAATCCGTTGCACGCACCGGCAGACACTCCTATCGCATAGGGAAACCGGATATCATGATCCATAAAATAATCAAGTACGCCGCAGGTGAATACTCCACGCATTCCCCCGCCTTCCAACACTAAACCGGTAGATCCATCTATCTGTAAGTTCTTCATTTTTTCTCCTATCTTCTAATTTCCATTCTCTTTTATACATGCTCTCTCTGTATTTACTATTCATGCATATTTATAACAAAAACAAACGGAAAAGGTAGTTCATTCAGCAAAAATAGTAAATATTTCAACAAAATCTTGTTTTTTTGCTTCAATCTATGTAACTTTAGGCTAACTTAATTGTTTAAGGAGGAAAAAAATTAAAAAGTCCTGCCCGCAGGCAAGCACCATGAGAATACAGTTTGAGATTAAAGAAAATTTGCCGGAAATTATCGAAGAAATCTTACACTCTGATAAATGGCAAACTTCCGTGAAGGAAGAACTTAGCGGTCGGACGACCGTTGTGATCCGTGACCAAGCGTATGGTTCAGAAGCTACCATTGAAATTTATGCTACATCTATTGAAATCAAAACTGCCTGGTCTAAGTACTCCTATCGTATATTTGTAGCCAACGATATCGTATGGTGCGAATATAACGGTGCCTATCGTGGTCTGTTGGAACAAGTGCTCCTACCTACTATCACTCCTAAAGAAAACCTGCTCAATTCTGACGTAACTGAAAGTTCGCTTTATGGAAATGAGCATAAGAAATTGAGGGAGTATGCAGAAGATAATTTGAAACTGAAACAATTCCGCCGGGAAAACTTCAATGAGCAGAAGAATGGAACCGCACCATTCGATCATCCCAAGCGGGTGTATGATGAGTTTATCAAAGAAGATTATGTAGTTGCACCCAAAGAAGAAGAGAAGAAATAATCTGTACTTAATGCTTTAGTTTGTGCCATCGTATTGGCACAACAGTGCCACCATGTTGACACTATCGTGCCAATGAGGTGGCATGACTGTGCCAACATGGTGGCATTAATACACTACTCCCAAGTTATCCAGGTCAGCCTTTGATATGGCAAATTCATTTCCGGCTTTAATTCGTTCCAGCACTAAATTTCCGATACATTGGGCATCTTGCACCGATTGAAAAGGCCTTTTCCCGGATACAACCGGGATAAAAGGCTGAACGATTATCAAACGCTCTCTCTCATAAATCTTATAACCGTATCCACTACCTTCAATCTGGGTTACTTCCAGCCGATATATGTTTATCGAATGCATATACCCATATATGATTCCCACTAAAAGCAGCAAGACAAAGCAACTAATACCTATTATTTTTTTATTTCTCTTCATATTCATAAGGCTTCAACTCCCAAGTATCATCGTAATAATAAGTAGAAGCTCCTCCCGTAGCTATAATTCCCCGTTTTCCAGTAGAAAAGCATACGGCTTTCGAGCGTGTACTTCCTTCGAAATCTGTCAAATCTTCCCCATCCCAGAGGTCTGTCAGAGGGTCGTAAATCCAATAATTGGAACGATAACTACCACCAGCAGTCTGCCCCGCAGCAATATATCCTTTACCATCGATCACGAAAGCACAAGCATAAGAACGGACGATAGAAGTGTAATCGTCGTCATAATCATCATCACTCTTATCGTAAAGTTCGCGCAATTCTTTCCAAGTACCCGTTGCCGGATTAAAACACCAGAAATCCGTCACATCCGAACCATTATTTTCACCGCCGCAGATATAAGCTATATCATCTATGACGAAAGCCATACCGCCCATTCTCTTCTGTCCGCCAAATCCACTCATGGCTGTCCATTCTCCTTTATCTCCCACCGACGGGTCGAACTTCCAGAAATCCTTTTGATAATTATCGTTGTAACCTGTACCCAGATACCCATACTGACCAATGCCGAAAGAAAGCGCATAATACCGTTTACCATAGATATTAGTCCCATCAGTTCCATCCGGAATAGAAGCCATCTCCTTCCAGGAATTCGTGGCAGGATCATACTGCCAGCAATCATTCAGATAATCCTTTTTTGTCGCATCGTAACCGGTAGCAATATATCCTTTGGTACCTACTGCAAAACCTGTAGCCGCATTTCGGGCAGGAGCCGCATCGGGCATTGATGTACACTGTGTCCACGAATTAGCCTCGATGTCATACGCCCAGCAATCTTTCAAACGGTCTTTGGTACTCCCCCGGTATCCGGTGCAGAGGTACCCTATGTTACCAATCGTAAAACCAGCTGCGTCCGTACGCGCCACACCATCAAAATCAGAACGGCGATACCACACACCTGCCGTATATTCAGTATCATCCGTACATGCCGCCAATGAAAGCAGCACCACCATCATGCAAAGTAATTTATTCATTTTCGTATTCATAAATATGTCGTTGATTACAACCGCAAATGTAGGCGGCAACGGGCACGCATAAAAAAACTATCGACAAATAAAGACATTCTATCTACCAACAAAATTCAGGTCGACAAATACAGAGATTTAGTCGATAGTTTTTTGGAGGACTATTTAAAACCTCTTCTTTTGCCGGTACAAAACCAATTTCATTTTACTACATGAAGTCAATCATACTACTTTTTTCATTCTTTATATCTCTTTCTTTTTTCGCTTGTGTAGACGATTCATCGTCCATAGGAGCGAAATGGGTACAAAGTTCATTCCTCAACGAACAGATGGATACTTGTACGGTATTACTTAGTACAGTATTAAGCGACTCCATAGCCACTTCGGGAGATACGGTTTGCCAGATAGGATACCGTGACGACAACTTATGGGGGAAAATTACCGCCTCTTTTTACGCAGAGTATGAAGTACCTTCCTATTCTTTTGATGAAAACATCCAATATGAGTTCGACTCGATCACCATACGCCTGTATTCTTCGGGCAATTACCTGGGAGATACACTAAAAACCCAACGCATTCATCTGCATGAACTGACAAAGAATATAGAACTGGACGATAGAGGGTACCTATACAACACTACTACTGCCTATTACAACGAAACTCCACTGGCATCTTTCGACTTTCGTCCTACTCCGGGCTCACCGAGCGAAGAACTGGAAATACGATTGCCGGATGCATGGGGAGAAGAATGGTTCAACTTGATGCTGAATGATGGCCGATGGGTACAATCCCAGGATTTCTTCCATGATTATTTCAAAGGAATTGCTTTTATACCCGATGCAAATGACGCTTGTATCAGCGGATTTCAAGTCAACGACTCCAGTATGTGCATCACGGTCTACTATCACCAGATTACGGAAACACTGAACGAAAAAACACTGGTTTTCAATACAAGCAGCACACTGACTTACAACAAAATAGAACAGGACCGCTCAAACACCCCGATAGCCAACCTGCAAAGTGGGGACGGCAATGAATACTCTTCCGGAAAAAGCGAGCATCAGGTCTACCTGCAGGGAATGACAGGTATGTATGTCACCATCGACTTCCCACATTTAAATAATCTCTGCGAAAAAGGAGAGCTTGTGACTATCGAGAGCGCAACGTTACAGTTATATCCGGTAAAAGGAACTTATGACGGCATGTACCCGTTGCCCAAAAGCCTGGCTCTCTACACCGCCAACAATGAAAATGTGACGCAAAGTGTAATCACCGACCTCACCGGGAGTTCCGTACAAAGCGGAAATCTAGTAGTCGACGAGATGTCTTATGAGGAGACTTATTACTCTTTTGACATCACCTCTTTCCTGCAAACAAACCTGGGAACTACCGGATATGATCGTCAGAAACTACAATTATTTCTTCCGGACAACTTGTTCTATACCACACTTCAAGGCGTTATTTTCGGCGACGGAGAACATACCGCCAATAAAAAGAATACCAAACTTATCATACTTTACAAAACTTATCAACAATGAAAAAGATTTTGTTTTGCCTTCTGGCATTCTATACTCCTGTCTCTATAGTTATTGCACAAAATACAACGAACTCCCCTACTTCCATGTTCGGACTGGGAGAACTTTCTACCGGGGAAGGCGGGCAATATGCCGGACTGGGCGGCACAGGCATTGCATTGCGAGGAAATAATTTCCTTAACAATGCCAATCCGGCTTCACTCACAGAGTTGACCGAACAACGCTTCCAGATCGATGCCGGTATCATGGGAGCATACCAGATTTATTCGCAACGAGGAGCAAGTAACCGTTCCGTCACCGGAAATCTGAATAACCTAAGTATCGGCTGCCGGATTATGCCACGCTGGTATGGAGCAATTTTCATGGCTCCCGTCAGCAGTGTGGGATATGCCATCACGCTGGATGAAGAAGTGGCAGGCACCAATGGAGGTACTATCTCTTCTCTCTTTCAGGGTGAAGGAGGACTTTCCAAGATGGGTATCAGCACGGCTTACCTTTTCGGAAAAAGATTTTCTGTCGGCACCAATCTTTCTTATGTGACGGGGACCATCACACAAACGGAGACGCAAGGTACTGCCACAGAAGAAACCAGCTCCTACAAACATACTTTTTATGCGGATTTCGGTGTACAGTATAAATGGGCTATAGACCGCGAACGTTCTTTCGTTGCCGGTGCCGTATATGGTTACTCGCAGGATTTTAAGCAGGATAATAACTTATACGTTAGTAGCAGTTCGGGAGGAGATGATATTGAAAAAAGCCTGAAACGCTATCGCCAATGTCTTCCTCAATTCTTTGGGCTCGGAGCTTCCTACAACACTCTACGTTGGATGGCAACCATCGACTACAAATATGTGGACTGGAGCCGGATGCAATCTTCCCAATCCAATGTCAGTTTTGAGAATCAACACCGGTTATCAGTCGGTGGAAGATATACATTGGGCAATGTCTATCGTAATCCGGTCAGCATCCTATTGGGAACAGGTATTAATAATTCCTATATCGTCATTCAAAAGAAAAAGGCAACCGAATATTACGTCAGTACCGGACTTAACTTCGGATTGCGCAATAACAACGTCCTTTCTATCGGATTGAAATATAAAGGCCAGATGAAAATTCCTAACGGTATGCAAAAAGAAAACAGCCTTTCCCTGTTCCTGAATATTACTTTCTCCGAGCGAACTTACCGCGCCAAGATACAATAAAATGTCATAAAACGGAAGTCATTAAGATAGCTGTCCATTTGAAAAAAGAGAAAACTTTGTGAAACTCTGTGTTACTCTGTGGTGAAACTTTCCTATATTTGTAGCCAAAACAATTTAATATTAATTTCATAGGAATGAAAAAGACAATCCTTATTGCTGCTTTAGGCCTGTTCAGCCTAAGTGTTATGGCACAAGATGCAAAACCTGAAGAAGGTTTTGTTTTCACGACAGTGAAAGAAAATCCGATAACTTCTATCAAGAACCAAAATCGTTCGAGTACTTGCTGGAGTTTCTCAACTCTCGGATTTGTTGAATCAGAACTACTTCGTTTAGGTAAAGGTGAATACGACCTGTCTGAAATGTTTGTTGTACACAAAACGATGCAGGATCGCGGAGTAAACTATGTACGTTATCACGGTGACAGTTCTTTCTCTCCGGGTGGAAGTTTTTATGATGTAATGTATTGCATCAAGAATTATGGTATCGTTCCGCAAGAAGTGATGCCGGGTATTATGTATGGTGATACGCTGCCGGTACATAATGAGCTGGATGCTGTTGCTTCCGGTTATATCAATGCGATTGCAAAAGGTAAATTAAGCAAACTGACTCCGGTATGGAAAAACGGACTAAGTGCCATTTATGACACTTACCTAGGAGCATGTCCGGAGAAGTTCACCTACAAAGGCAAAGAATATACTCCGAAGACTTTTGCCGAATCACTGGGATTGAACTATAACGACTATGTATCACTGACTTCTTATACACACCATCCGTTCTATTCTCAATTCGCCATCGAAATTCAGGATAACTGGCGTAATGGTCTGTCTTACAACCTGCCTATCGAAGAACTGATGGCTGTTATGGACAATGCAGTAAAGAAAGGCTATACCTTTGCATGGGGTAGCGATGTCAGCGAACAAGGATTCTCACGTGACGGTATCGCCGTAATGCCAGATGCAGCCAAAGAATCTGAACTGTCCGGTTCAGACATGGCCCGTTGGACAGGATTGACTGCCGCCGACAAACGCAGAGAACTATTCACCAAACCTTTCCCTGAAAAGGATATTACCCAGGAAATGCGTCAAGTTGCTTTTGACAACTGGGAAACAACAGACGACCACGGAATGGTAATCTACGGCATCGCTAAAGACCAGAACGGAAAAGAATACTTCATGGTGAAAAACTCTTGGGGTAAATCAGGCAAATATGATGGTATCTGGTATGCTTCCAAAGCATTCGTTGCCTACAAGACAATGAATATCCTGGTGCATAAAGATGCACTTCCTAAAGAAATTGCCAAAAAACTGGGAATTAAATAATTATTTAAGAAAGGCTTAATTTCCCAATGTATTCCGTAAATTTCTCCTTATAATTATCACCGACAGGAATATAAGTATTCTTATCAAAGATAATGCGAAGACGGGAAACTTCGGTAATCTTGCGAAGATTGACAATATAAGAACGGTGGACCCGCATGAAATGCGTGGGAAGCCGTTCTTCCATTTTCTGGAGGCTGGCAAGCGTTATTACAGGCTTGTCCTCTCCTTCCACAAAGATACGCACATACTCACTCATCCCCTCAATATAGCGGATATTCTTCACATCGATGCGAACCACTCTGTAATCGCTCTTCACGAATAATGAATCTCCTTTTATCTGCGAAGCATTTCCTATTTCACCCTGTTGTTCCAACAAACGATATTCAAATTGCCTGCGGGCTTTATCCGCCGCTTTCAATAAATCCTGGAACTCAAACGGTTTCAGCAGATAATCTACGGCATCCAGTTTGAAACCCTCTACCGCATATTCAGAATAAGCAGTAGTGAAAATCACCAACGGACGGTTCACCAAAGAACGTATGAAATCCAATCCGTTCAAATCGGGCATATTAATATCCACAAAGATCAAATCAACCTCCTCTTCGGACAATATCTTCATTGCCTCGAACGCATCCTGGCATGACTTTACCAAAGACAAAAAAGGTATCTGGGATATATAATCCGACAACTGCGTCAATGCTAACGGCTCATCATCTATTGCTATACATTTCATTCTAATAAAGGTATAATAAGTAAGACATCAAATTTATGTTCCTCTTCGGTAATGGAAAGCGTATAATCATTGCCAAATAAAAGCCTCAACCGCTTACGGATATTCTCGAGTCCGATGCCATGATGCTGTTCGTCAGCCGAACCATTATTGCTGTTGGAACAACGGAATGAAAGCCGGTTGCCCTCATCCAACTGTATCAAGACATGAATAAAAGACTCGCTCCGATAACTGACTCCATGCTTAAAAGCATTTTCCACAAAAGAGACAAAAAGCAAAGGAGGAATCTGCACTTCGGGCACTTCGGCCGGAAAATCCATCTGAATAGATACTTTGTTGGTATAGCGCAAACTCATCAGGGCAATGTAATTTTTAAGAAACTGAACCTCACGTGAAAGCAAAATCGTTTTATTACTCGCTTCATAAAGCACATAACGCATCAGTTTAGAGAGTTCCACAATCGTACTTTTCGCTTTCCCCGTATCAATATCCACCAACGCATGAATATTATTGAGCGTATTCATGAAGAAATGAGGATTAATCTGATATTTCAAATACTGCAGTTCCGACTGCAAACGTTGATGTTCCAGTTCCTTCAGCATTTCTTCATCACGGAAAGATTTAAAGAAAAGTTTGATGGCGATATTGAACCCTACCATCAAAAAGGCAATGATGAAATGAATAAGATAGCGGAGCACAAAAGGAGGATAAGGAAAAGGAGTCGGTTTTGGAAATCTTCCGGGACCATTTGGATCTCCCATTCCCCTAGGACGTTGTTCGGGATTGGATTCATGCCAATGCACATCCCCTTCCTCCCTCGCCTTTTCTCTCGTCTTAATAATCTGGTCCCTCCGGTTCTCCTTCATACGGAGAGGCAACTCTCCTCGCTTGAAATCTTTGGGGAAATGATTGGCAGAAGGAAACGGAGAAAGCCAACAAATCATTCCTATTACAAAAATCAACGAAACAGTATATTGCCAGTACCTTTTCTTAAAAAGAAAATAGGGAACCAGCCCATAATTATTCAACAGGAAAAGCACGAAAAAAGGAAGGATACTCAACCATGATTCGCGGATCACCATACGGGTTTCCTCCCGTTCAAGTCCTCCACTCATGGCAAAGTATCCGCCTATCAGCGGAAGAAGAAATATTACGATCCAGATAGCTCCGTAAATACTCTGCTCCAGCACGTGTTGTTTACGCAGTCTTTTCATGCCTCATTGCTTCTGATTATCGAAACAAAGATAAAACCGAACCTGTTTTATCACAAATAGAATCGACCAAAGAACGGATTTCGACGGTAAACTGCTGTTTACCATCCCCATCCACCAGGTCCATGTCCACCGCCTCCACCACCGGGCTGGCCACCGCCGGAAGTGCTGCCGATTTGTGTCACCATCGAACTGGCAGTAAATGTTGCCGTCTGTGTGCCACCGGAATAAGTGGCTCCCGAATATAACCCGAAGAACTCGGAACCACCGGAAACCGTTCCTCCTTTTGAGATAGTATAACTACCGCCCGAGGTCAGATTCGGACTACTGAATAATACCGTCATTTGAGAATAAGCACGGGGAATCTGATAGGTCAGTACGCTGGTTCCGTCGGCCGACTGGATATTCAGTATTTCTCCGTTACTTCCCGAACCGCCATAGATCACAGTGCGTTGCGTACATACACTTGATGTAGGTGTACTTGTTCCTCCTCCAATACCCAGAACAATCCCCCCGGTAATCTTAAAGGTATTCTGATCGCAATCGAATCCGTCTTCGGGAGAAGTAGTACCCGACGATACGATCACTCCCCCCGTAATGGTCAACGTACCATTAGAGTCAATGCCGTCATTTCCGGAACTATAACAATAAATATTGCCACCATTAAGAACAATGCTGTTACTTGCATTCATACAGTCATCGTAACAAAGCGCGGCAACCGTGCCCTCATTGACAGTCAACACACTTTTACTCTCGATACCCTCACTACCTTCCCCACCGGTAGCCTTCACAAGCACCGTTCCTCCATTGATTGTCAACGCACCGTTCGCTTTGATTCCTTTTGCCGACGAGTCGAGCTTGCCATACACACACTGCGTACCGGTAGTTATCACTTTCACCGTGCCGTCATTGATGGTAATCGAACCGTCACAGTTGATACCTTTACCGGCTCCACCTGTACTCTGTATGGCGATCTCCCCTCCTGTAATCAGGATATTTCCGTCACATTTAATTCCTGCACACGAACTCAAATCATTGTCTTCATAAAGTGCGGTTTGAGAAGTGAATGCAGTCAGCTTTCCTCCGGAGATGGTCAGGTTACCATCACAGGATATTCCTTTGGAGGCTGCTCCCGCCACTTGTGCCTGAATAGCACCGCCACTGATTACCACATCCAGACAAGATTTCAACCCATGCGCTTTATTGTCCGTTGTAGAGAGTTTGGCAAATCCTCCGGTCATCGTAATTCCTCCCTCTTCACACTGAATAGCATCGCCGTCAGAAGATATATTCAGTATTCCGCCGCCGATAATCACAGATTCATTAGTATGGATTCCGTCTTTTTTGGCCGAAGCTACCGTAATATTACACCCGCTACGGAAACGCACATAATCATCGCTTGTGATGGCATGTTTATAATTTCCGGTAACTGTGAGTGAACCGCCTCCACTGAAAATGAGCTGCCCCTCACTGAACAGACAGGCTTTCATATCCTCTCCATCAGTAGTTGCCGTATAAGAAGACCCATCTGTCAACACATTCGTTGTTTCATCCGCGCATACCACAAACACACGTTTGGAAGACTGGATATTAATGGCAGCACCTACCGGATTGAGTATAGACACCCCCGCCAGTGATAATTTGAATTTCTTTTCGCTGTATACCTTGAACGAGCCGTTCGTAGTAGTCCCGTTCAACACATACTCTACTCCGCTGACCGTAGAATTGACCACAATATGCGCCCCATTGGAAGATACTTCCACTCCGGAAACTCCATTACCTACCGTGGCAGTCGTTCCATTATAGGTAATCGTCACCACGGAGGCAAATTGGGAGTTCTCTATAAAATCATCATCGGAAGTGACCGTTTCCGACATGCTTCCATACGTCGTCCTATCACTTTCATCAAAAGCGATTGTAAATCCCAATAAGTCTTCCGATCCCTCGGGAATCGTCGGGTTGGGCTGACTGCTTCCTCCACCTCCCGAACCTTCGACCAATATTCCTTCCTGATCGCCGAAATCGAATGATTCCGTCGTACAATTCACCAACAACAGCAATAAAAGCGGTATCCAAAACAACACTATTCTTTTCATAATTTCTCGTTTTATATATTAAAACTTAAATGAATATCCTGCACCGATCACATGCCCGTTTGCCTCATCGTCGTCTGCCTTATTCTGATACAGATAATAAAAATCGAGAGCATGTTTCTTACTTAGTTTCCATTCCGTCCCCAATGTCCATCGCAACTTTTCAAAAGCACCGATCTCATTCAACGAATATGAAAGTTCACATGAAGTATAAGGCGTAAAAGCACATTTACGTATATTATATTCCACCTGAAGACGGGAACGAAGCACATTTTTTCCTTTTCCACTGATATATTCATCATTCTTCACACTCCCGTCATCACCATCGAATTTGGGGACCGACTGACTGGGACGATAAGTATATTGCCACCGTTCACGAAGGGAAAACGTGAAGCGGCGCCAGTCCACCTTTCCTGTTAATGACAAGTTTACACGATGTTTCGGCTGCCAATATTCGGGGATATAGTTTCCTTTTTTAGTGACTTCCATCGGATGGTAATAATGAATAAACGTATATCCTGCGGATGCTTTCAGCCAACGAAATATCTTATAGGAAACACCTGCCGAACCCGACCAGCGTTCCACCGTCTGCAATCCGTCTCTTGTACGGAATTCACCTTCCAGAGAAGCATCGAAACCGGAGAATATCTTTTTCTTCACTTCCGCACTGGTCCACACGCCGAAATCATCTCCCTGTGCATAACTCTTCCCTGCCATACACAACAATAACAGGCAACCAACCAGGTATCTGCCTGTATCCCAGAGTCTCTTCTTACTTTCTCTGCCTGACTTATCTTCCATTTCCTTATTCATTTTCTTTAGGTAAGCGGGTCAACGTATCAATCGTATTTATCTCATCTTTCAGCGGTTCATAGTAGATTTTCAGCATGGCTGTATCCCGTAAAAAATCGATATGTCCCACTTCCACACGAACAATGTCAAGTCCTGTCCGTTCGCGGAGATCGCGCAATAAGTCCAATTCTCTTTCGGGTTTTATCAGTTCTATCCTGTCATATTGAATCAATTTACAGGAGATATGTTTCAGCCAGCGATTGCTTTCGCAAAGCCATATACTGACAATGAAAAGCAAGTTGGTACATACCAGTTCGGCATAACTGATTTCTACGGCAAGAGCATTGATTACCGAAATGGCAATGATAACAAAAAGATAAGTCATCTCACGCACGGGCATTGACTCGGTCCGATAGCGAATGATACCGAAAATGGCAAATAAACCGAGCGCAAAACCTATTTTCAGTTTGACACTTCCCAATAAGAAAATCATCAGGAAAATGCTGATGCTTATCAGCGTAAAGGTGAAATAATAATCACGCCGTTTGCTCTTGGGGTAATAAAACAGATGAATAATGCAGGATACCACCAGTAAATTGAAGCAGAATCGCAACAACAATTCCAGGAAACCTGCGCTATCCATCAATGGTGTTTCTATTAATGTAATATCACTTAGTTCATCAAACATATTATTCAGGTTTTATATTAAATATTCATTAGTTGCTTCTTTGCTATCTTCTGTGCCATTCTCAACTTGGGTTTAAACCGATTATATTTTAAGTTGCCGGCTGTGAGTACGGTTCCCACACAATATTTACTAATTCCCGAAGGCCGCACATGCAGTTCGCGCAGTATTTCACCGATGGGTGAATAAGTTCTCCCGTCGCGCTTCAGTTCTATGATGGCAAGATTTTCCAATCTTGCTTCTGTTCCGGTTATGAGATGATGGAAATGCACACCGGTATCGATGGTCAGCCGTTCTGTCATTGCCTTATTCACCAATGTAATACGATGAAAATGATTTTCCAGTAGAAGTTTCAAGGTAGACAACTCATACCAGGCATAATTGCGAAGAAACTCTTCTCCTCCATCCTGACGCAACGAGTTTACTCCTTGCACCCGGATCCGCTTTTTATCTGTCCTCCCTTTATTATTCTTATTTTTCACTTCCAGGAAAGTCAGACCGGAAGAGACATACGTCCTTACACGGATTTTCTCACGGATCACTCTTCCGTTTTGATGAGCCAGATACATGGCGTAATCGGGAGTGTCGAGATAGGTAGTGTGATAAACTATATTCCGTTCTCCCTGCACCTCCTGCACACGATAACAGTTACTTGCCCGTTGCAATACGTCCATCAGGGCAGAGAGTGAAACGATATACTTTGTGTCGGTACGGTTCATCAAACGGATGGTACTCATCTCTTCCAAAGAAATGGAGGAGAAAGCGGAAAGTGCGGTGGTCACATTACATGTCTCGTTCATATTCATAGGGGATTAGAGTAGCAAATGTTACAATACTGTAACAAATGTATGACAGAGAAGCAGAAAAAGGAAAAAAAATCAATGAACGGGGGATTCTTATCGGTGAATCGACTGTATTACAGCAATAAACAGTTCTGTTCTATTTTTAAGATTCTATTATTCAGCAATGGCCATGAATCGAATCAAATAGAAAATAAAATGCCTAATTTAGTGCAAGAATATGCACATCACACCCCTTATTATGCATAAATAAAGGATAAACAGACCGTTTTTCATTGTATGAAAACGTCCGTTCTTTTAATGAAAGGTATCCTTGGTCGGTGAGGAACGCCTCCTTGCTCACCGACCAAGCTACCGTTCATCGGTGAGCAAGGATTTGTAGATTGAAATAAGAGTCGTTTCCAAGCTATTTCACTTCTAACTTCGCTGATTGCTGATCTGGCAAATAGCTATACATCAGAAAAAGAGAGATTCATTTATTCCGATTCTGACGTAAGATTAGTGCAAAAAGAATGATTTATCAGCAAAGTGCTACCTTTTCACATTCTTCAAACAAACATTTAAGCTCCTTTTGAATTACTGCCCTCACACCGGTTCTAATTAAAGCAGGGAAAATGTATAAAACATCCTGTTTTTATGTATAGCCCAATTTTAAGCAAACAAAGATTTATTTCTCGCGATATTCCAACGGAGTCATCTTCACCTGTTTACGGAAGTATTTATTGAAAAAGGAATGATTGTTAAAGCCCAAAGAGAATGCTATTTCTTTTACCGGCAACCGGGTGGTTTTCAGTTGTGCTTTCGCGTTCATGATAATAATCTCCGTGATGATTGCCAACGGACTGTATCCGCTTGCTCTCCGAATTGCACTAGAGAAATGCGCTGCAGTAACTCCACACTTTTCTGCATAAAATGCCACTTCATGCTCACTGGTATAATGAGCCATCAGCAGCTGTATAAACTGCCTGTACAACTCCTGCTCTCTTCTCAAAGGTTCGTCAAGCTTCCTGCCATAGCGTTTATACAGTTCTTTCGTTCCCTGTAAGAAAATAGCCAGTATGGAGCGTATTATGTCTTTATTTTCCAATGAATGTGGAAGTGTATAAGCACGAATCAGCAAAAGATATACATTTCGATACAAGCCGGCAATATCGTCTTGCAGAGAAATGACAGGGCTATTTAAGATCATAGGCATAGAGTCTAGCAGGATTTCCACATAGTTGCCGGAAAGCATAAAATCGGATGAAAAACCGGCAAAAGAAATGCGGGTATCAGACGAAACTTCGTGTATCTGAATAAACGAATTAGGAAGGACAATTACAAAATCATTCTTACGAATGACAACCTCCAACAAATTAATGGTAGCTTTCACCATCCCTTCGGTACAGAGTACAAAGACACCGGCTTTTATTTTGCATGGGAAATTACTGTAATAGTTTAAAATATCCCCAGTGATACTATCATCTGCTATAAAATCAATCGGAAGGTCAAATTTGGGAAAGGAGTCGTTTATTATCATCGTCTAGTTTTTTAGTTTATCAAAAATATCCATTCCATCCGAATTCCAAACAAAGAGTTCAAAAATGGTATCTTATATCTTACAAACAGAACATTGTTTTCTTCTTTATTAGGAGTGTTCTTTAGAAAATAACAAAGATAGAACATTGAATCCCAAGAATGGAGCTTGACGGCAGTCACCTATTCACCGTACTTTGCACTGTTTTAAATAATACATTAAAATAAAACCTAAAAGAGAATGAGAACTTTGAAAAAACTTCTTTATGTAGCTTGTACAGCTTCCCTCCTTACATCTTGCGAGGAAACCTATAATGACAAGCTATTCTGGCCGGGAGAGCTCAACCAGAAGTATGGCTCATACATCAAACCAGCCACTTTAGACCTGACCTACAGCGGAGAAAAACTTGTTGGAAAAACTGTCGATTTCAAAACAGACGACAGTGAAAAAGGAACCATCACACTGAACGACATTATTCCGGGAGAGAAAACAACTCCTATCCAAATCGATTTATGCGAACAGGGAGATTCCTATACATTCAGTGGAAAGAATATCACAATGAAAGGGGCAACGGTGACATACAGCGGAACCCTCACTCCGAAAACGATGAAACTGGATTTGAATGTAGTAATGCCACAAAGTAAATGGGGAAAAAGTTACGGTTTATCCGGCTTTACGAAAGGCAAGAAGATGATTGTCGGAACCAGTGGAGGACAATACGTATGGAAAGAATCATCGAGTGAAATATTGACCGGAGCATTCTATGTCCATCTGGACGATGTAGAATTAACCAAATCGGGCAGCACACTGTTCATGAGAATGAAACTGGTTCAGAATGCGCTTTGCTATTTCATCCCGCAACTTCTTCAATCAGTCACCTTGCAACCCGACGGTAACGTGATCGCCAATTACACTACCAGTCCGGTATATATTGGCAGTATCCCTATCAGTAACATAGATCCCGATAAAGATACGGGGACGATTGCCCTATTTGTCATCAAGTTCATGCTTGGTACATTAAAAGAGAGCGACATTACCAGTGTGCTGGCAGATCGCACATGGGCGGCTTCCCCCATCAATCTGATTACCTGGGCAGCAAACAACGGACAGATTAAGATGAACCTCAATCTGCCGGCCATCATCGGTCTGGCTACCCAGGACGGTGAGACTCCCATAGATCCGGGACTGATTTCAGGCATTACGGAAGCTCTTGCCAAGTCGAACCCTATTCAATTGAAAAAGTTGCTTGGAACTTTAAATGCCATACTCGACAATCAGTTCCTCGGCATCATTGCTAATATGGATGATGCTAGTTTCCGGCAAGTATTCTACTTGCTGACCGAGGGCATTGTCTTTAACATAATGGAAGAAGAGAACGGGCATACCAATCTTTATCTGGCCAAAGAATCGACCACGGCTTTCATTCAGTTATTACCCGGATTGCAGCCGATAGTGGAAGGATTGCTTCCGGAAAGCATGGCGAGCAATGCGACCTTCAAGAATCTACTCGGATACCTCATGGCAAATGACGAGAATGGATTGCCTTACCTATGGAATTCTGCCAATACGATTGATTTGGGACTAGGCCTTTTACCCCCGAAATAAACATCAACCACGAATATGAAAGAAATAAAGAATATGAAGAAATTATCTATACTATTTATAAGCAGCCTCATCGGAACGGCAGGTTTGATGACTTCATGTAGTGAAGACTATCCAGGACCGGACCCGGTGGACGTAACAGCGAATTACTCGAATAAATACTTGAGCAAATCCAACCTGACATTAACTTATGATGGGGATGAAATGACTGGCAAAGCAGTCGACTTCAGTACAGTGAAAGGAGAAACGGCTAATGTTACTTTTTATAATGTATTTCCCGGAGAAGAAACACTCAAACTGACTGATATACCTATTTCCGGAGATGCTAACGGTTACTCTTTTTCCGGCAACGGCACGGGAAATTTAACCGGCAGTACCTTTAATTATAGCGGACGTGTAGAAAACGGCCAGTTGACAGTGAACCTGACCAATATAAAGATGGTGAACAGCGCACAAATGGCCAACACTTATGCACTTAGCGACATCATATACGGCAGAGGAAAGGATATGATCCGCAATTCGGATACCGGCCTGTACGAATGGGGGGAATCCGATGGTAAAATGATTGCCGCACCTCTTTATGTAGACATGGATATTGAACTAAGCAGTGATGGCAGTTTCCTTTATGCGGTCATGACAGGGCTGGTGAAAGGAATGGGTGGTTATCTTCTGGCACAGCTTCTCGATAACGTCACCTTACAACCTAACGGATACATCACAGCCAATTATACAACGGATGAAATGATGCTGGGAGAGCAGAAGTTCAGTGAAATAAACATGGAAGATCCCGAATCTATGAATAAAGTCGCTACATTCGTTATGTATAAGTTATTCTTACCTTATCCGATGGGAGGTTTCCAGCAACAGGATATTATCAATGCCACGGAGGGGGTAAACCGGATTTATGCTCCATCTCCCAAAGGACTGGCCTACTGGTATATGAAGAACGATCATTTCTATCTGAAACTGGATCTTCCGGCAATTATCATTCAAGTCATGAAATCGCAGGGGAAAAGTATCGATCAGAATCTGATGGCTTTATTGACAGACGCTATCCTGAATTCAGATCCGGTTCAACTCAAGAATATATTAAGTACTATCAGCGGTCAACTGGATAATTCCATATTATCCATGCTGGCAGGTCTGGATAACGCCACTTTCCAAATGCTGTTCGGCTGGATAAAAGAGGGAATCCCCATGCAAATGGAGAAGAAAGACGGACACACTTATCTGTACGTAACCAAAGATGCATTGACTCCGTTCATTCCTTTCCTCCCCAGTCTGGAACCTTTGATGGCAGGTATTCCCAATTTTGGTCCGATGCTGTTCGACAGTTATATCATGCCGCTTTATAAGGGTTGGTCTACCATCACTAAACTGCATATAGGTATAGACCTTACAGTCAACAACTAATAAGAAGCACCTTTCTATAAACAAGAAAATACAAGAACAATGAAGAAAATATATATTCTAACTTTGCTACTATGCTTCATCAGCTTTGGGAACAGTTTTGCTCAAACGCTGAAAGGACATATATATGACGCTAAAACCAATGAGCCATTAGTAGGAGCAGCCGTTACGTACAAATTACAAGGTAATCAGGGAGTCGTGTCGGACATCAACGGGGCTTATGAAATCAAACTGCCCGAGGGCGGAGTCGATCTGGTCTTCAGTTATGTGGGCTACGAAGATGTGCTGATGCCTATTGTGATCGACAGACGTGAAGTAGTGACCAAAGACGTTTACATGAGAGAAAGCACCAAACTACTGGAAGAAGTAGTGGTCAGCGCCGGACGTTTTGAACAGAAACTCAGTAACGTTACCGTTTCTATGGATGTAGTGAAAGCCGGTGATATTGCCCGTCAGGCACCAACGGACATTTCTTCCACACTCCGTACATTGCCCGGCGTAGACATCGTAGACAAACAACCGTCTATACGTGGCGGCAGCGGATGGACTTACGGAGTGGGTGCACGCAGCCAGATTCTGGTGGATGGAATGAGTACGCTAAATCCCAAAACAGGAGAAATCAACTGGAACACCGTGCCTTTGGAGAATATCGAGCAGATTGAAGTTATCAAAGGAGCTTCCTCCGTACTGTACGGTTCGTCGGCTCTGAACGGTATTATCAATATCCGTACCGCACGTCCGGGATTGACTCCGAAAACACGTTTCAGCGCATACGTAGGTATCTATGGTGATGCGGAAAATGACGAATACCAATGGAGTGACAAGAGTTTCTGGAAAGAGGATAAATATTCGGTCAAACCTATTTTACGCGGAAGTCTTCTTAGTGGTGTCCGAAACCCAATTTACGAAGGATTCGATCTCTCCCACTCCCGTCGTATAGGTAATTTTGATGTCAGCGGGAGCATGAATCTTTTCACCGATGAAGGATACCGTCAGCAGGGATACAACAAGCGTTTCCGTATGGGAGGTAACCTTACCTATCATCAACCGGACATGGGAATGAAACTGTTGAACTATGGTTTCAATATTGATTTCCTTTCCAATCAATATGGAGACTTCTTTATCTGGCGTTCGCCGACAGAAGTGTACAAGCCCTCTCCTTTTACCAATATGGGACGGGAGGACAACAACTTCCATATCGATCCGTTTATCAACTACGTAAATCCGGAGAATGGTACGTCACATAAGATTAAAGGCCGTTTCTATTATAGTGCCGACAATATCGTGCGCCCCAGCCAGGGAGCATCCATCGGTGATATTCTGGGAAATATGGGAACAGATGCCCAGACTATTCAGAATATTGCAGGCGGTGATTACAGTTCGCTCTATCCGGCCTTGATCGGTATCGGTTCGGGACTTATCAACGGAAATCTGGAAGATGCCATGAATGGAGTATTTACCTCATTGGGCAATATTTTCCCGAATGCAACAACTGCCGATTATTGCGATCTGATCTCTTGGGTGATGGACAACGGGGTACCCGGTGATTTGGGCGGACTTGCGAACGGACAGTTACCGAGTGATCTGATCCCCTGGATATCCGGTATGCTCAACCCAACACGAAACACTCCGAAAACGCAGACTGACAAAAGTACGAACTACTATCTCGACTATCAATTCAACAAGAAATGGGACAGTGGTGCGCAAATCACTACGGGAGCCACTTATGAGCATGTACGTTATGATTCCGCCATCATGGACGAGGTCTATAAAAGTGATAACATAGCCGCTTTCTTCCAGTATGACCAGCGTTTCTGGGATCGCTTGAGTGTATCTGCCGGTGTACGTGCCGAATATTATCGGGTGAACAATCATCATCGTGAAGCGGAAACAAAGATCTTCGGAACCAAGGTTCCGTTCCGTCCGGTGTTCCGTGCAGGATTAAATTATCAGTTGGCCGATTACAGCTTTATCCGTGCCAGCTTCGGTCAAGGTTACCGTAATCCGTCCATCAATGAAAAATACCTGCGCAAGGATATCGGTGGAGTCGGTGTTTATCCGAATCTGGACATTAAGCCGGAAAAAGGATTTAATGCGGAATTGGGGATTAAGCAAGGATACAAAATCGGTAATTTCCAGGGATTTGTAGATGTTGCCGGATTCTATACACAGTATAAAGATATGGTTGAATTCCGGTTCGGCCTCTTCAATAATGCCGATTATACGATGATTAACAGTATCGGCGATGCTGTCCGAATGTTAACTGACGGTCAAGGTTTCGGTATTGGAGCACAGTTCCATAACGTATCGAAAGCCCAGATCTACGGAGTGGAAATCTCGACAAACGGTGTTTATAACTTTAATAAGAACACGAAGTTGTTCTATAATTTAGGATATGTATATACTGAACCACGCGATGCTGATTATCAGGAGCGCAATGCGGTAGAAGGACTTTATACCGATCCTCTTCAGATGAAAGAGAAATCGAACACAGGTAAGTATCTCAAATATCGTCCGAAGCATAGCTTCAAAGCCACGGTAGATTTCCAGTGGAAACGTATCAATCTGGGTGCCAACGTTGCCTGGAAGAGCAAAATCCTCGCTGTGGACTACCTGATGATGGATGAACGTCCGAAAACACAACTTGACCTGATGGATTATGTTCGTGGCGTTGCTTTCGGCTATTCCAAAGGAGAAAGTCTGGCGAGCTACTGGAAAAAGCACAATACGGACTATGCCACCGTTGACATGCGTCTTGGAGTAAAAGCCACGAAAGAGGTTGCTTTCCAGTTTATGGTAAACAACTTGCTGAATAAGGAATATAGCTATCGCCCGATGGCAGTTGCCGCTCCACGTACTTTTGTTGTAAAGATGGATATTACATTCTAAACTTTCCGCAAGAGTCGGAAATAGAGAAGAAAAAAACGAACGGTTTCTCACCTGTGAAAAACAGGTGGGAAACCGTTTGCTTTTTTAGAGCTCTCTTCATTCTCTTTTTACAGCCATTCTTAAAAGAAGAACAATTAATATTAAAAATAGAACACATTTATTTTCTCATTTTAAGCACTTTCGCCATACACAATTAAAAATAGAACATTAAAATAAAAAAACAGACCTTGACAATAAAGAATTGTTAGTCGAACTTTGCAAAGTTTTATTAAATACGCAATAAAAACAAAAAGCAAAATGAGAAACTTACGAAAACTATTTTATGTAGCTTGCGCGGTATTTTTCTTTACATCATGCGAAGAGACTTACAATGACAAGCTATTTTGGCCGGGAGAAATCAGTCAGGAATATGGCTCGTATATTAAACCATATACGCTAGACCTAACCTACAGTGGAGAGAAACTCGTTGGAAAAACTGTCAGTTTCAAGACAGGAGATAGTGAAACGGGAACACTGACACTGAATGATGTGATTCCCGGAGAAAAGGAAACTCCTATCAGTCATATCCAACTGTATGAGAATGAAGAGAAAGGGTATTACACTTTCAGCGGAACAAATATCACGATGGGAGGAGCTACGGTGAAATACAGCGGTAGCATTACTCCGAAAACGATGAAGCTGGATTTGAATGTGGTAATGGCTGATCCCCAAAAGCTGGTTAACAAATACGACTTCGCTCTTTATGAAATGGTTCAGGATCTTACGAATGAATTTCATCCTGTACAGTACAAAGGTGCCTGTTATTTCGATATGAAACCTAAAGAAGGGATAGGAACTGACGAAGCTTCATTAATGTATCTCTTAGGTAACCTTGCCCCGGGTATTCTTCAGACGCTCATACCTCAATTAATAAAAGATATCAAACTGGAAAAGGATGGTACTATTACAGCATATTACTCTTCAGATCCAATAAATGAAGAGTTACTGTTCTTACCTTTGAATGGCGATGAAGCAGAAGTTGTTCAAAAACAAATTCAAACCGTTATAGAAAACCGTACTTATGAGAAATCTCCTAATGGACTAGCTTATTGGGGACAAGCCAATAACAAGTTAATATTAAAACTAAATATTCCCGCAATCATTACAGAAATCATTAAGAATAGCCAGCAACAGATAGATGGTGAGCTTATCAACGGGATTACTGAAGCCATTCTCAAAACGGACCCCATTCGCCTCAAAAGTCTGCTTTCCACTCTTAATGCAATTGTGAATAATGATATATTAGGTTACTTGGTAATGGTGGACGATGCCTCTTTTACCGCTTTATTCAATTGCATCAAAAATGGTATTCCCATGAATATAACCCATACCAAAGATGGACATACCTATCTATACCTGGACTATCAGACATTAACTCCTGTCATCAACATACTATCCGGAATTAAAGTCGATTTAGGAGGACTTTCATTGGATTTGGCTATGATTGCTGAACAATGGAAACTCATGCAATTATTCAATTTAGGATTGGACTTAGTTCCATCGACCAAATAATTACCAATCACTATAAAAGAGAATGATAATGAAAAAGATTTCACTTATAATATCGCTTATATTCACGAGTGTAACAGGAATACTGACTTCTTGTAGTGAAGATTATCCAGGCCCCGATCCTGTAGACGTAACGGCCAATTATTCCAATAAATTTTCGAATCCGAATCCTACCTTGACTTTGGTATACAACGGCGAAAATATGACTGGGAAATCGGTAGATTTCAGCACAGTAAAGGGTGAGACAGCTAATCTTACTTTTTATGATATTCTTCCGGGAGAAAAGGCATTAAAGCTGACTCATATACCTCTCACAGGAGATGCAGAGGGATACTCTTTTCAAGGCAAAGGCATCGGTACTACCACCCAAAGCACCTTTAATTATGAGGGA
This sequence comes from Bacteroides sp. AF32-8BH, assembly GCF_003435205.1. Classification (NCBI taxonomy): domain Bacteria; kingdom Pseudomonadati; phylum Bacteroidota; class Bacteroidia; order Bacteroidales; family Bacteroidaceae; genus Bacteroides; species Bacteroides sp. AF32-8BH. Next base: position 38,301 of record NZ_QVLZ01000034.1, read on the forward strand.
CGCGTAGTGAAAGGCAGACTTATATTAAATCTGGCTGACGTAACGATGGCAAATGCTAATTTATGGGCTAAGAACTATCGTTTCGCAGATGTAGAGCATGGAACAGGAAAGGTTATTGCAGATGAGGGAAATGGATATCAATGGGAGGAAAAAGATGACAAGATGACTTCATGTGCCATTTACTTCAGATTTCCGGAAACAGAAGAAGCCACAGAAACCAGCTACAACGGTCAAAACATGGGAAGTGTTCTGCAGGGATTATTAGGATACTTGTTGCCTTGCGTCCTGAAAGATATAACATTGGAACCGGATGGAAATATCATTGCCAATTATTCGAGAGATGCTTTTAACGAGGAAAACAAGGATTTATTTATCGGTAATGTTCTGACTGCCTTTTTAAATATGGATATAGAGGATCAGGATATGATTACGGATGCCATTAAAGATTATCAATATACGACTTCTCCCAAAGGATTGGCATACTGGTTTCAAAGGGATGGCAAGATTGTTATAAAGCTCGATCTGCCGGCAATCATTTCACAGGTTGCTTCCGGCAGTGGAAAAGTGATCGACAAAAACATCATAAGCTCCATCTCGGATGCCATCTTCAGCATGGATGCCTTAAAACTTAAGAGTCTTCTGAAAACAGTAAACAGTCAATTGCAAAATGAGATTCTAGGTTTTATCGTTAGCATGAACGATCAATCTTTTGCAACGTTCTTTGATTGGTTATCAAACGGAATACCTATGCACATCAAGATACAAAATGGTCACTCATACATTTACCTTGATAAAGAAGGAATAGCTCCGATATTAAAGCTTCTTGGAGATTTTCATCCCATAGTATTAAAAATGCTGCCAAGTTTATTACCACCGGAAATGGCCGGACTTGCCGGATTTCTCGAACCGCTAATAGATATGCTATTTATCACTTGGCCGGAATGTGCATTGCAAATTCAAAGTTTTGACTTGGGACTCGATCTCGTACCTCAAAATTAATATACTATTAAAGAATAAGAACAATGAAGAAATTATATACTCTGATAATCCTTTTATCCCTTACCGGTTTCGGAAGCAGCTTTGCCCAAACCTTGAAAGGACATATATACGACGCCAGAACCAATGAGCCATTGGCAGGCGCAGCCGTCACATACAAACTCCATGGCAATCAGGGAGCAGTGTCCAACATCAATGGAGAATATGAAATCAAACTACCCGAGGGAGGAGTCGATCTTGTATTCAGTTATGTAGGCTATGAAGATGTATTGATGCCAATTGTTATCAATAAGCGTGAAATCATCACGAAAGATGTTTATATGAAAGAAAGCACAAAGCTACTGGAAGAAGTGGTGGTTAGTGCCGGACGCTTTGAACAGAAGTTGAGTGACGTTACTGTTTCCATGGATGTGGTGAAAGCCGGAGATATTGCCCGTCAGGCACCGACAGATATTTCTTCCACACTCCGTACATTGCCCGGTGTAGACATTGTAGACAAACAGCCCTCTATGCGCGGTGGCAGCGGATGGACTTACGGTGTAGGTGCACGCAGCCAGATTCTGATAGACGGCATGAGTACCCTGAATCCAAAAACCGGTGAAATCAATTGGAACACCATACCTTTAGAAAATGTAGAACAGGTGGAAGTTATTAAAGGAGCTTCCTCCGTGTTGTACGGGTCATCAGCCTTGAACGGCATTATCAACATCCGTACTGCACGTCCGGGACTGACTCCGAAAACACGTTTCAGTGCTTATGTGGGAGTATATGGTGATGCGGAAAACGACGAATACCAATGGAGCGACAAGAGTTTCTGGAAAGATGATAAATATTCTGTTAAACCAATCTTGCGCGGAAGTCTTCTTAGCGGTATACGGAATCCTATTTACGAAGGATTCGACCTCTCCCACTCCCGTCGTATCGGCAATTTCGATGTCAGCGGAGGAATCAATCTTTTCACTGACGAAGGATACCGCCAACAGGGATACAACAAACGTTTCCGTATGGGAGGGAGCCTCACTTATCATCAGCCTGATATGGGAATGAAACTGTTGAATTATGGTTTCAATGTCGATTTCCTTTCCAATCAATATGGTGACTTCTTTATCTGGCGTTCACCAACGGAAGTGTACAAACCGTCTCCTTTCACCAACATGGGACGTGAAGAGAATAATTTCCATATCGATCCGTTCATCAACTATGTGAATCCGGAAAACGGTACGTCACATAAGATTAAAGGACGTTTCTATTACAGTGCCGATAATATCGTACGCCCTACCCAAGGAACTTCCATCACTGATATTCTGGGAAATATGGGAACTGATGCCAAAACGATACAGAATATAGCCGGTGGCGATTACAGTTCACTTTATCCTGCATTGGTAGGTATAGGTTCCGGACTTATCAACGGAAATCTGGAAGATGCCATGAACGGAGTGTTCACCTCATTAGGCAATATTTTCCCGAATGCGACGACTGCCGATTATTGCGATCTGATCTCTTGGGTAATGGACAACGGAGTGCCGAGTGACTTAGGGGGACTTACGAACGGACAGTTACCGAGTGATCTGATTCCGTGGTTATCAAATGTTATCAATCCGTCACGAAACACTCCAAAAACACAGACTGATAAGAACTTCGATTACTACCTCGACTACCAGTTCAATAAGAAATGGGAAGGCGGTGCACAAATCACTACCGGAGTAACCCTGGAACATATCCGCTATGACTCCGCTGTAATGGATGAGGTATACAAAAGTGATAATATAGCTGCTTTCTTCCAATACGATCAGCGCTTCTGGGATCGTTTGAGTGTATCTGCCGGTGTACGTGCCGAATATTATCGGGTGAATAATCATCACCGTGAAGCCGAAACTAAAATCTTCGGAACCAAAGTCCCGTTCCGTCCGGTCTTCCGTGCAGGGTTAAATTATCAGTTGGCTGATTACAGTTTTATCCGTGCCAGCTTCGGACAGGGTTACCGTAATCCGTCTATCAATGAAAAATACCTGCGCAAGGATATTGGTGGAGTTGGCGTTTATCCTAATCTGGACATCAAACCGGAGAAAGGATTTAATGCGGAATTAGGAATTAAGCAAGGATATAAAGTTGGTAATTTCCAGGGTTTTGTGGATGTTGCAGGATTCTATACACAATATAAAGACATGGTTGAATTCCAGTTCGGGCTGTTCAACAATGCCAATTACACGATGATTAATAGCATAGGCGATGCATTCCAGATGCTGACAGATGGCAAAGGGTTCGGTATCGGAGCCCAGTTCCACAATGTATCGAAAGCCCAGATTTACGGAGTAGAAATCTCAACGAACGGCGTGTATAATTTCAATAAGAACACGAAATTGTTCTATAACTTGGGATATGTATACACGGAGCCACGCGATGCTGACTATCAGGAACGTAATGCAGTAGAGGGGCTTTATACCGATCCTCTTCAGATGAAAGAGAAATCGAACACTGGTAAGTACCTTAAATATCGCCCGAAGCACAGTTTTAAAGCTACGGTAGATTTCCAGTGGAAACGTATCAATGTCGGTGCCAATGTAGCATGGAAGAGCAAAGTTCTGGCAGTTGACTATCTGATGTTGGACGAACGCGAGAAACAGCAGAAAGACCTGATGGATTATGTACGTGGCATCCTTTTCGGTTATTCAAAAGGAGAGACACTGGCTACTTACTGGAAAAAACATAATACGGACTATGCCACTGTTGACGTGCGCTTCGGAGTAAAAGCCACAAAAGAAGTAGCTTTCCAGTTTATGGTGAATAACCTGTTGAATAAAGAATACAGCTACCGCCCAATGGCAGTTGCTGCTCCACGTACTTTCGTACTGAAAATGGACGTCACTTTCTAACTAACTTTCAAGATTCACAATTACTTAAGAAACGGCTGCTCAATGCAGCCGTTTTCTTTTTTCTCCTCATCTGTCATCATTTATCTATATATTGCGTATCTTTACCCCCCGAAAACGAGAAGAAATAACCGATAAAATGAAAAAACAAATCCTACTTATTGCCATCCTGTTTTGTACGGCCTTTGCACAGGCACAAGAAGTTTTTGTAACTGCTGATTTTGTAAGCAGTTATATTTGGCGCGGTATGGATAGCGGCAATGCAAGTGTGCAGCCTTCACTCGGCCTCAACTGGAAAGGACTGACCGTTTACGCATGGGGTTCTACCGAATTTCGCGAAAAGAACAATGAAATAGATTTATCACTAGAGTACGAATACAAAAACCTGACTCTTTACGCCAATAACTATTTTACCCAGACAGAAGAGGAACCTTTTAAATACTTCAATTACAGTTCGCACTCTACCGGGCACACTTTCGAGGTAGGAGCCGGCTATATGCTTAGCGAAAAGTTCCCATTGTCAGTAAGCTGGTACACTACCTTTGCCGGAAACGATTACCGGGAAAACGGGAAACGTGCCTGGTCCAGTTACTGCGAGTTGAGTTACCCGTTCAGCGTGAAGGATGTAAATATGAATATCGAAGCAGGTTTCACTCCTTGGGAAAGTATGTACTCCGACAAATTCAATGTAGTCAATATCGGATTATCTGCAACAAAAGATATTAAAATAACGTCCAATTTCTCTTTACCCATCTTCGGAAAGCTAATAGCCAACCCTTATGAAGAGCAACTTTATTTTGTAGTTGGAATTACATTGTAGATGATTCTTACATTCAATTATTAACTAATAAACACCCCCATGAAAAAACACTTTCTTATCTTTGCAACAGGTCTTTTTCTACTAAGTGCCTGTAATTCGGTAAAAGCACCGGAAGCTATCTTACCCATTCCCGAAGCCAAACAGGTGGAATGGCAAAAAATGGAAACGTATGCATTTGTACACTTCGGACTTAACACATTCAACGACCGTGAATGGGGATATGGAGACTCCGATCCTAAAACATTCAACCCTACCCGTCTGGACTGTGAGCAATGGGTACAGACATTTGTCAAATCCGGCATGAAAGGAGTGATCCTGACAGCGAAACATCACGATGGATTCTGTTTGTGGCCTACGCAACTGACAGAGTACTGTATCCGCAACACTCCGTACAAAGACGGAAAAGGAGACATTGTCCGCGAACTATCGGATGCCTGCAAAAAGTATGGCATTAAATTCGCAGTCTATCTCTCGCCCTGGGACAGGCATCAGGCCAATTATGGTTCTCCCGAATATGTAGAATACTTCTATAAACAACTCAACGAACTGCTGACCAACTACGGTGACGTATTTGAAATCTGGTTTGATGGTGCCAACGGTGGAGACGGCTGGTATGGCGGAGCAAAAGACAGCCGTACAATCGACCGCAAGACTTATTATAACTATCCACGAGCTTACAAGATGATTGATGAGTTACAGCCACAAGCTGTTATCTTCTCGGATGGAGGTCCGGGCTGTCGTTGGGTAGGCAACGAACACGGATTTGCCGGAGCTACTAACTGGTCTTTTCTTCGTGCAGGAGAAGTTTATCCGGGCTATCCCAAGTATCGTGAACTGCAATATGGTCATGCCGATGGTAACCAATGGGTAGCTGCCGAGTGTGATGTTTCCATCCGTCCGGGATGGTTTTATCATCCGGAAGAAGACGACCGTGTGAAAACAGTAGACGAACTGACTGATTTATATTACCGCAGCGTAGGACATAACGCAACGCTATTATTAAACTTCCCGGTAGACCGTGACGGATTGATTCACCCTACTGACTCTGCCAATGCCGTAAACTTCCACCAGAATGTACAAAAACAACTGGCACACAATCTGCTGGCGGGACTCTCTCCCAAAGCATCGGACGAACGTGGAAGAACATTCTCCGCCAAAGCTGTGACCGACGGTGATTATGATACTTATTGGGCTACCAATGATGATGTCACTTCAGCCACTATCGAATTCGATTTACCTCAGGCAGAAAAGATCAACCGTATGATGTTGCAGGAATATATTCCTCTCGGACAACGTGTCAAATCATTCGTTGTAGAATATAACCAGGCAGGCGAATGGCTCCCAGTAAAGCTCAATGAGGAGACTACCACTATCGGATATAAACGGCTCCTTCGTTTCGAAACAATCACTACGGATAAGATTCGTGTCCGCTTCACGGATTCACGGGCTTGTCTCTGTATTAATAACATTGAAGCATATTATGCAGGAGAGACTTCGGATACATACACAGCGAAAGCTGCAGAACTGAAAAGTTACCCGTTCACTCTTGTTGGAGTAGATGTAGAGGAAGCACAGAAAGGCATGGATAAAAACGACCAGACCACCTGTTTCATCAATGGAAATACACTATTGATTGACTTGGGAGAAGAACGCACGATTACCTCATTCCACTATCTCCCCGACCAAAGTGAATATAATAAAGGGTTGATCGCGGCCTACGAAATATCTGTAGGTACGGACAGTAATGCGGTCAACCAGGTAGTAGCCAAAGATGAATTTTCCAATATAAAGAGCAATCCGATTTTGCAATCGGTTTACTTTACTCCGGTCAAGGCTCGCTACATTCAGTTGAAAGCAACACGGATGATACATGACGGTGAACCGATGGGGTTAGCTGAAATTGGGATACAATAATAGATGATATGGTACAAAAAACAGGAATTATTGTGCAGAAGAAAAACTATACTCTCCGTACCTGGCAAACCGAAGATGTAGCATCATTAGCCCAATATCTCAATAACAAGAATATTTGGGATAACTGTCGTGACGGTCTCCCCTATCCTTATAGTCAGGAAGATGCTAACGTTTTTCTCTCTATGGTACAAGCGAAAGAAAACATTCAAGATTTCTGCATTGAGGTAAACGGAGAAGCAGTCGGAAGTATCGGTTTTGTACCCGCTACGGATGTAGAACGTTTTAGTACAGAAGTAGGCTACTGGATTGGAGAACCTTTCTGGAACCAGGGAATCGTTACTGACGCCCTGAAAGAAGCCATCAACTATTATTTCGAACACACTGATAAGGTACGTGTATTCGCAGTCGTATTTGAGCATAACTCCCCATCCATGCGGGTATTAGAGAAAGTGGGATTCACGAAAGTAGGAATTATGCAAAAGGCTATTTTCAAGAATGATAATTTCACGAATGCACATTATTACGAACTTATCAAATAATCCGGAATTCATCAACAGTCTGCCGGACAATCCGGCAGACTGCCCATAAACGCTTTGTCAACCCTGAATTAAATCTATAAAAACCCTCCTCTTTTGCTCAAAAATCTTAAACCTGTGCATTTTTTACTCGGATTTCTTGTCAGAACCAAGCGTTTGAGTAAATTTGCACGCTGATAGTTAACCGGATAGTTTGGATAGCAAGATATTACTACTTGACTACTGGCTGCTAACTTGTAGAAATACTAATACTAAAATTTATAGCATGAGTTTGAAAATTGTTGTATTGGCAAAACAAGTTCCTGACACACGTAATGTTGGGAAAGATGCCATGAAAGCCGACGGGACGATTAACCGCGCGGCACTTCCCGCTATCTTCAACCCCGAAGACCTGAATGCTCTCGAGCAAGCTCTTCGACTGAAAGATGCTCATCCAGGCTCTACCGTAACCATCCTGACCATGGGACCGGGACGGGCAGCCGACATTATTCGTGAAGGACTTTTCCGTGGCGCAGATAACGGTTACTTGCTGACCGACCGTGCTTTCGCTGGTGCAGATACACTGGCTACGTCTTACGCATTGGCTACTGCCATCCGCAAAATCGGTGATTGCGACATTATCATTGGTGGTCGTCAGGCTATCGACGGTGACACGGCACAAGTAGGTCCGCAGGTAGCAGAGAAGCTAGGATTGACGCAAATCACATACGCAGAAGAAATTCTGGAAGTGGGCGATGGTAAAATCAAGGTGAAACGTCATATCGACGGTGGTGTAGAAACTGTAGAGGGTCCGCTGCCTATCGTGATTACCGTAAACGGTTCTGCCGCTCCTTGCCGTCCGCGCAATGCGAAACTGGTTCAGAAATACAAACACGCCAAAACAGTTACCGAAAAACAACAAGGTAACCTTGATTATACCGATTTGTATGACAAGCGTGATTATTTGAATCTGGTAGAATGGAGTGTAGCCGACGTAAACGGTGACCTTGCACAATGCGGTCTGTCCGGTTCGCCGACAAAAGTGAAAGCCATCCAGAACATCGTGTTCCAGGCTAAAGAGAGCAAAACCATCAGCGGTAGCGACCGTGACGTGGAAGACCTGATTGTTGAACTATTAGCTAACCACACCATCGGATAATCATGAATAACTTATTTGTATATTGCGAAATAGAAGAAGGTAACGTTGCAGACGTTAGCCTCGAACTTCTGACCAAAGGTCGTTCGTTAGCCAACCAGTTGAACTGTCAGCTCGAAGCTGTAGTTGCCGGAAGCGGCCTCAAAGATATTGAAAAACAAATCCTTCCTTACGGAGTAGATAAACTTCACGTTTTCGACGGTGAAGGCCTTTACCCTTATACATCACTTCCTCACACAGCTATCCTGGTGAACCTCTTCAAAGAAGAGCAACCGCAAATCTGTTTGATGGGTGCTACCGTTATCGGTCGTGACCTCGGTCCGCGCGTTTCTTCTGCTCTGACCAGCGGATTGACTGCCGACTGTACTTCACTTGAAATCGGTGACCACGAAGACAAAAAAGAAGGTAAGACTTATAAGAACCTGTTATATCAAATCCGTCCGGCATTCGGTGGTAACATCGTTGCTACGATTGTGAACCCGGAACACCGCCCGCAGATGGCAACCGTTCGCGAAGGTGTGATGAAGAAAGAAATCCTCTCTCCGACTTATCAGGGAGAAGTAATCCGTCACGACGTGAAAAAGTATGTAGCCGACACGGACTATGTAGTGAAAGTCATCGAACGCCATGTAGAAAAGGCAAAGAACAACCTGAAAGGTTCTCCGATCATCATAGCCGGTGGTTACGGTGTAGGTTCGAAAGAAAACTTCAACCTATTGTTCGACCTCGCTAAAGAACTTCACGCAGAAGTAGGTGCCAGCCGTGCTGCTGTTGACGCTGGTTTCGCAGACCATGATCGTCAGATCGGTCAGACTGGTGTTACGGTTCGTCCAAAACTCTACATCGCTTGCGGTATCTCCGGACAGATTCAGCATATCGCCGGTATGCAGGAAAGTGGTATCATCATCTCCATTAACAACGATCCGGATGCTCCGATCAATACGATTGCCGATTACGTAATCAACGGAAGTATCGAAGAAGTTGTGCCGAAGATGATTAAGTATTATAAACAAAATAGCAAGTAAGGAAAGATGGCTAATTATTATACAGACATACCGGAACTCAAGTTTCACTTGAACAATCCGATGATGAAACGTATTTGCGAACTCAAAGAACGCAATTACAGAGATAAAGATGAATTCGACTACGCTCCGCTGGACTTCGAAGATGCTGTAGACTCTTACGACAAAGTATTGGAGATTACAGGAGAAATCACAGGAGAAATCATTGCTGCTAACGCAGAAGGTGTAGACGAAGAAGGTCCTCACTGTGCTAACGGTCGCGTAGAATATGCTTCCGGAACCAAACAGAACCTGGACGCTATGGTGAAAGCCGGCCTGAACGGTATGACCATGCCACGCAGATTCGGCGGTTTGAACTTCCCGATCACTCCGTACACCATGTGTGCAGAAATCGTGGCTGCTGCCGACGCCGGTTTCGGAAATATCTGGTCTTTGCAGGACTGTATTGAAACACTGTACGAATTCGGTAACGCTGACCAACACAGCCGTTTCATTCCTCGCGTATGCCAAGGTGAAACGATGTCTATGGACTTGACCGAACCGGATGCAGGTTCCGACTTACAGGCAGTTATGCTGAAAGCAACTTATAGCGAAAAAGACGGTTGCTGGTTGCTGAACGGTGTAAAACGTTTTATTACAAACGGTGATGCTAATCTTCACTTGGTATTGGCTCGTTCGGAAGAAGGTACAAGAGACGGTCGTGGTCTTTCTATGTTCATCTATGACAAGAATGAGGGTGGTGTGAACGTACGTCGTATCGAAAACAAACTCGGTATCCACGGTTCTCCTACTTGCGAACTGGTGTACAAGAATGCTAAAGCTGAACTTTGCGGTGACCGCAAACTCGGTTTGATTAAATACGTTATGGCTTTAATGAACGGTGCCCGTCTGGGTATTGCTGCGCAGTCCGTAGGATTGAGCCAAGCTGCTTACAATGAGGGATTGGCTTATGCTAAAGACCGTAAGCAATTCGGTAAAGCAATCATCGAATTCCCGGCAGTATACGATATGCTGGCTATCATGAAAGGTAAGTTGGATGCCGGACGTGCTTTGCTGTATCAAACAGCTCGCTACGTAGACATTTACAAAGCATTGGATGATATTTCCCGCGAACGTAAACTGACTCCGGAAGAACGTCAGGAACAGAAAAAATACGCCAAACTAGCAGACAGCTTTACTCCGCTGGCTAAGGGTATGAACTCTGAATATGCTAACCAGAATGCTTATGACTGTATCCAGATTCACGGTGGTTCAGGATTCATGATGGAATATGCTTGCCAACGCATCTATCGCGACGCACGTATCACCAGCATCTACGAAGGAACTACCCAGTTACAGACTGTAGCCGCTATCCGTTACGTGACTAATGGTTCTTACATCGCTACTATCCGCGAGTTTGAGGCCATTCCTTGTTCACCGGAAATGGAACCGCTGATGTCTCGCCTGAAGAAGATGGCTGACAAATTTGAAGCAAGTACCAACGCTGTGAAAGAAGTACAGGATCAGGAATTGCTTGACTTCACCGCTCGCAAACTGGTGGAAATGGCTGCTGATATTATCATGTGTCACTTACTGATTCAAGATACCAGCAAGTCTTCTGAACTGTTCTCCAAATCTGCACACGTATATTTGAACTATGCAGAAGCGGAAGTAGAAAAGCATACAAATTTCATCGAAAACTTCGACAAAGAAGATTTGGCGTTCTACAAAAAGTAACAAATAATCGACTAAATCTGATAAAAGCATCCTTTCTTACGAAATGGATGCTTTTTTTATTTGTCATATTCTATTATTTTCCATTATTATTCTATACATTTGTCAGTGAGATAAGTAATTTTTTAATTGATGAATGTAGATAGAGATAGAAATATGGCACTCAAACCTTCATATAATGACAAACTGTATTTGCCAGGTTTATCAAACACGGAAATCCTTATATTGGCTCTCGAAGCCTCTCAAAAACTTGAGTGGAATATCGAGGAAGTAACTCCGGAAGGAATCCGGTTTGAAGTCCCGTTCAGTATACGCTCCCATGGAGAGGCAATAACCTTTACCATAGAAAAGGGAAGTGACGGGGAAGTATCCGTTCGCAGTCAGTCTTCTTCCGTACAATTTGTTGATTATGGAAAGAACAGAAAAAATATCCAGAAGTTACGGGAAACAATGGAAGAAATAAAAGCCTCACTCACTCCGGAAGAACTAGCCCAAAGGGCCAAAGATTTCGAAGAAGAGTTCAACCGCCCGCTCACAGAAGAAGAAAAAGCCTACATAGAGGAAGAAAAGAAGAGGAACTCTTTCCTGTCTTTCTTCATTCCCCGCAAAGGATTTATAGCAACTCCCATCCTGATAGACATCAATATTCTTGTATTCATTGTAATGATTGCTTCCGGAGTGGGTATTATGTCTCCTTCCACTCTGTCACTACTGAAATGGGGAGCCGACTTCGGACCGCTGACTCTGACCGGTGACTGGTGGCGCACAGTGACTTGCAACTTCATACATATCGGAGCTTTCCATCTCCTGATGAATATGTATGCTTTCATGTATGTAGGACTTCTGTTAGAAGAACTGATAGGAGGACGCCGTATGTTCGTTTCATACCTGCTAACCGGATTATGTTCGGCTGCATTCAGCCTGTATATGCACGGTGAGACAATCAGCGCCGGAGCTTCCGGATCTATCTTCGGACTTTACGGTATATTCCTTGCATTCCTCCTCTTTCATCGCATCGCCAAAGAACAACGAAAGGCATTGTTAACCAGCATCCTCATTTTTGTGGGGTATAATCTGGTTTACGGGATGAAAGCTGGCATTGATAATGCCGCCCATATTGGCGGGTTGTTAAGCGGGTTTGTTCTGGGAATTATATACGTGGTCGGCTACAAGTTCGAGAAACCCGATGCACAGCGGACTGTCTCCATCATCGGGGAGCTTGGTATATTCTGTATATTCCTGTTCAGCTTCATGATCCTGTGCAAAAACGTTCCTCCTCTTTACCCGGAGATACGCAATGAATGGGAAAGCGGCATTGTGGAAGCCTATCTGAATGGTGAACTGGAAGAGGAAAACGAGAACAGTAATCATTCCGCTGTGAATGCTACGGACAATCTTTCCAGCAGGAAAGTTCCGGCATATACGCCTGTCGGCAATGACGATACGTGGCTATCTTATTATGATGCAGCCACCAAATTCAGTTGCCAGTATCCTACCAACTGGATAAAAATAGCAGGAGCAAAAGGAATTATTGACGGTGCGGAACCTCCATTACTCATGCTGGTCAACGGAGGGAATCAATTAACGATTACCGCCCTCACCTACGACACGCAGAAGGAGTTTGAACACATGAAAGAGTTATCACTCACTCTCCCAAGAAATGCACAAGGGGAACCGTCAGAAGATTACCAACTAAGCAATGTCAACATCAACGGACTCCCCATGACAAAGATCACGAATCCCCTGCACATCGGGGCTCCTGATGAACCGGGAGAGGATGTAAAACAAATAGCGTTGCATTACTTTCAAGAGAGCAAGAAACGATCTTTTGCTATTGTCATGCTTGTCTATGACGAAGAAGCTGAAACCGATCTGAATGCCATTACATCAAGTATCCAGATCACCCAATAAAGAGAATATGAGAGTATATATCCAAATCAAACAGTTAGGAAAGCGAAAGTGCAGTATCGAAAAGATTCCTATCGATTTTCCTGTTCCGCCTGTCAATGTACAGGGGTTGATCGAAGCCATCGTCAGTTGGCAAGTCTGCGAATACAATGAACGCTTGCAACAGAGCGAAGTGCTGAAATACCTCACACAGGAAGAAGTGGAAAATAAAACAGCTTCCGGCAAAGTAGGGTTTGCAGTAAACTATAATGGCAAACCTGCCGCAGAAGTCGAAGCCATCACCAATGCTTTGCAATCCTATGAGGACGGAATTTTCCGTATCTTCATGGATGATACGGAAACCGGAGACCTATCCTCTCCCATCCAACTTAAAGAAGAATCTACCTTAACCTTCATCCGGCTCGCTATGCTGTCGGGAAGATTATGGTAATCATTATCCTATAAAACACATTTAAAACGAAAAGAATCATGAGACTGATTTACAATGACGCATTAAATAAACGGATTGCTCCGTACCTGGAAAGGTTAACGAAAAAGAGAACCAGTTTAGACAAAGAGACAATGGCACTGTTGGATGTATTTATGCAATACTTCAACATGGATACCCGGTATGGTGCATACAGCGATAAATTAGAGCCTTGCATCATCTATATTATCCAAGAAGAGAAGATTAAAAGCGTTGCCAATCTTTTCGATGGTAAATTGAACAAGCTACTCCGCTATCTATTGGGAGACGAGTACGCCCACCTGTTCCACACCTATCTGAAGCTCAAAGCACGGTGCCCGTACACTCACGGATACTCGCGCCGGTCACAACGGTCGGCAAATCCTCTTCTGCATATCGGCCACGTTATAGATGCACTGACCCAGTTTCTGAAACTGCGCGCCACCGGATTTACGGTTCAAGCCATACTGAACGGAGGAAACACTCCGGAAGAAATAGAAGCATACAAGGATTCGATGAACTGCCAAAACTGGATGGCCGCCCAAATAGCAGAAGGCAACCAGACTGTCATTGAATACCTCAACAATGTGCTGACCAGTGAGAATAACGCCAACCGCCTCAACCAGGGACATCTCCAGGCTATCGCAGTAAGTGGATACCGCCCCTTGCTGGAACTGGAAGGGAAGTTACTTCTGGCAGCCAAGTTACAGGAGGGTCTCCGCCAAGCTATCGTGGAAACGATGGACGAAGGTTGTCCCGAAAGTTATCTCCATCTTTTCTCGGTCATCTGCGACAACGGCCTGCAACGATTTGCTTCCGTGAAACGCGGTATTGCAGTCAGTACGGGTATCGGAGAACAAGACAGCAGCGAACGTATCACCAATAAATATGTAGAACTGATCCATCGTTTTCTGAACGACCGGAAACAAGCACACAGTGCTCTTCAAAGCAAAGATACAGTCGAACTCTATCTGGCTTTATGGAGCATCGGATTCTATAATACGGAAGAGATTCAGACGCTCGTACCGGAAATTATCAAGAAAGGTGCTAAATACCAGGTACAGACATTACTTTATTTCTTACGCTGTACGCAATACTCCGGCATGAACCACCGCATCAGTAAAAATGCCTTTGAAAGATGGTATAAGGAACCATCGGTGGTGGCGGCTATCTTACCGTTGTATCTGTCCGGTCTCTATCTTAGCCGGTACGGAGGGCACAAAGACGCCCCGTCACTCCACGACTATTTTGATAGCAAAGAAGAGGCGGTCCGCCATTATGAATATCTGAAGCAAATCTATCAGTCCATCTCTGCCAAAGAGATTTATTCTCCTTATGTATTCCCTTGGGAAAGCACAGAACTCACCCGTTCGGAAATCGTTCTCAAAATGGCATATATCACCTGGATGACTAATAATTCTGCATTGAAAGACGATCTTTGCAGCTATCTGCCCTCTCTGGATACTTATATGCGGGCAGGCTATATCGGTGTTGTATTAGCTCCACCGACCAGTCCGCTACAGGAAGAATATGTACTGCAATCACTGGGAGACCGTTCGCAAGATGTGCGTGAAGAAGCATATAAAGCATTGTCCGAGATGACCTTATCGCCCGAACAAAACCAGAAAGTAGAAGAGTTACTGCGCTTCAAATACAGCGAAATGCGTATCCATGCTATCAATCTGCTGATGAAACAGCCCAAAGAACAGCTAGCCGACAGCATCCGCCGCTTGCTAACAGACAAGGTTGCCGAACGCCGCCTGGCAGGATTGGACATGATGAAGACCATACACAATGTAGAATTCCTGCAAGATATCTATCAGGAATTGATCCCGACAGTTAAAGAGATTCAGAAGCCGAACCCGAAAGAAAAAGTATTGATAGAATCTCTGATTGGCGATGGAACAGAAGAGAGCGTCACACAACATTATACCAAAGATAACGGTTTCGGTCTGTACGATCCGTCTCTTGAAGTCAGTCTGCCGGAAATTACCCAGGACAAAGGATTCAACGTTAAAAAAGCATTCGAATTCATCTGCTTTGGAAGGGCCAAACTCGTTTTCAAAAAACTAAGCAAATACATCGAAACCTACAAGAATGAAGAATTCAAAAATGGTTACGGAGAAGCACGTCTGGTAGGTAACAGTGTCCTGATAAACTGGAGCAACTACGGAGGATTGAGCGGACTAGGATTCCCGGAATTGTGGAAAGCCTTCTACGAAGAAGAAATAGGAAGCTACGACAAATTGCTGATGATGAGTTTCATGCTTGCATCGACAGGTACCGCTAAAGACGAAGACGACTCCGACGAAGAAGATGAAGAAGACATCAAGGCAGACCAGAAATCAAATAATACTTTTGAGCCGCTTGTCAACCGGATGTATGCCGGCATCACTTACCGCGGATTGCAGAAAGACCTCCGCAAGATGCCGTACTATGAACAGATGAGTGACATCATCGAAGCACTGGCATACGAATACAAAGATGAAGCCGTCTATCAACGACTGGCCGTCAATATGCTGCTCCAACTATTGCCCTTGCTAAATACCAAAAACATCTTCCGCCAGTACACCAGTAAGCATGCATGGCTTCGGGACAAACTGGAATACGGAGAAAAACAGGTCGTTTATCCGATACATAACAACAAATTCGTGAACTTCTGGCTCGAAATGCCTCAAAAGCCCATGAATGATGATCTATTTATCCGTTACTTCACAGTGCGCTATCAGCTTTATAAGCTCACCAACTACATGGAGCACACCCCCGAACTAGAGGAAACAGACTCTTATCTTCATGCCACAGACTTCGCCCGTGCCTGGATGCTGGGAATCATCCCGACAGAGGAAGTATACCATGAAATGATGGGACGCATCAGCTCTCCCAGCCAGATCAAAGCAATCACCATGGTATTGAACGACAACGTTCGTTTCAACAAGGAAAAAGAAAGATACGCCGATATCAAAAACATCGACTTCTCCCTCTTCCGTTCCCTCGCCCAAAAGGTGGTAGACCGGATTCTTGAAATTGAATTAAAACGTGGAGACTCCGAGACACAAGTCACCTCCCTTGCAGAAGAACTAAGCTACGTCTATGGAGCCGAAACATTTATCCGTATTCTGCAAGCATTCGGCAAAGATACTTTCATACGTGACAGTTACAACTGGGGCAGCACCAAACGGGGTGTATTGAGCAGTCTGCTCCATGCTTGCCATCCCCTGCCTACGGACACTAGCGAGAATCTGAAGAAACTGGCGAAACAAGCCGAAATCAGCGACGAGCGACTGGTAGAAGCCGCCATGTTCGCCCCACAATGGATTGAACTGACTGAAAAGGCAATAGGCTGGAAAGGACTGACAAGTGCAGCCTATTATTTCCACGCCCACACCAATGAAACGTGTGACGACAAGAAGAAAGCGATTATCGCCCGCTACACCCCCATCGACGTAGATGACCTGCGGGAAGGTGCTTTTGACATCGACTGGTTCAAAGATGCATTTAAGACAATTGGCAAGCAACGCTTCGAAGTGGTCTACAATGCCGCCAAATATATTTCATGCAGCAACAGCCATACCCGTGCCCGTAAGTTTGCCGATGCTACCAACGGTGCAGTGAAGGCGGCAGATATAAAGAAAGAAATAATAGCCAAGCGCAACAAAGACTTATTGATGAGCTACGGCCTCATCCCATTGGGACGGAAGCCGGATAAAGAACTGCTGGATCGTTATCAATACCTGCAAAAGTTCCTGAAAGAGAGCAAGGAATTCGGTGCTCAAAGACAGGAAAGCGAAAAGAAAGCGGTAAACATCGCTCTGCAAAACCTGGCACGCAACTCCGGTTACGGAGACGTTACCCGCCTGACCTGGAGCATGGAAACCGAACTGATTAAAGAACTTCTTCCCTACCTGTCCCCCAAAGAGATAGACGGCGTAGAAGTGTATGTACAAATCAACGAGGAAGGTAAATCGGAGATTAAGCAAATCAAAGACGGCAAAGAGCTCAACAGCATGCCTGCCAAGCTGAAAAAGCATCCGTATATAGAAGAACTGAAAGCAGTACACAAAAAGCTGAAAGACCAGTACACCCGTTCGCGCATCATGCTGGAACAGGCGATGGAAGACTGCACCCATTTTGAAGAAAACGAATTGCGCAAGCTGATGCAGAATCCTGTTATCTGGCCATTACTGAAACATCTCGTCTTCATCTGCAACGGACAGACGGGCTTCTACACCGATGGATTGCTGATTACAGTGAATGCCGTTTGCCTCCCGTTAAAACCGAAAGACGAGTTACGCATCGCGCACCCCACAGACCTGTATACAAGCGGAGACTGGCATGCTTATCAAAAATTCCTGTTCGATAAATCAATCCGCCAACCTTTCAAACAAGTATTCCGCGAACTTTACGTTCCGACTCCGGAAGAAATAGAAGCCACTCAATCCCGCCGCTATGCCGGCAATCAGATTCAACCGCAGAAAACGGTTGCCGTACTGAAAGGGCGCCGTTGGGTAGCCGATTATGAAGACGGCCTTCAAAAGATATATTACAAAGAGAATATCATCGCCACCATCTATGCCATGGCAGACTGGTTCTCTCCTGCCGATATCGAAGCTCCGACATTGGAATATGTCTGCTTCCATAGCCGCAAAGACTACAAGTTGATGAAAATCTCGGAGATTCCTCCTGTCATCTTCTCCGAAGTAATGAGAGACGTAGACCTGGCAGTAAGCGTAGCCCATGCCGGAAGCGTTGACCCGGAAACCAGCCACTCTACCATCGAGATGCGCAGCGTACTGGTGGAACTGACGATGCCGTTGTTTCATTTCAAGAACGTGACAATAAAAGGAAGTTTTGCTCATATCGAAGGTAAGCTGGGTAAGTACAATATTCATCTGGGCAGCGGTGTGATCCATCAGGAAGGTGGTGCACAGATAGCCGTTCTTCCGGTACATTCGCAAAATCGCGGACGCCTGTTCCTGCCTTTCGTAGATGAAGATCCGAAGACTGCCGAGATACTGACTAAGATTATCTTCTTTGCAGAAGACGATAAGATAAAAGATCCGAGCATCCTGAACCAAATCAAATAGTAAAGAGATGGCAGAAAATTTAATCATCCACACAGGAAGCAAGGAAGAAAAGTATCGGGAGTTACTTCCGCAACTGCATGCTTTGGTAAGTACGGAAGCAGATCTCATTGCCAATCTTGCCAACATGGCAGCAGCCTTAAAGCAGACTTTCGGTTTCTTCTGGGTAGGCTTTTACCTTGTGAAAGAGGAAGAACTCGTACTGGGTCCGTTTCAAGGCCCCATTGCCTGCACTCGCATCCGCTTTGGCAGAGGAGTTTGCGGAACCGCTTGGAAAGAAGCCCGTACACTGATTGTTCCTGATGTAGAGCAGTTTCCCGGACACATAGCCTGTAGTTCGGACTCGAAATCGGAAATAGTAGTACCAATCCTCAAGCAGGGGAAAGTTGTCGGGGTGCTGGATATCGACAGTGATACATTGGATAGCTTCGACACTATCGACGCACGCTATCTGGAAGAGATTTGCACGTATATTGTATTATAAAATAACGGCATAAACATCCTGAAAAAACGGAGGCTCTGATTGAATGAATCAGAGCCTCCGTTTACTATAAATAGAGCCTCTATTCGAATCAAACAGAGGCTCTATTTTTTTACCAGTCCATATCTTCTATTTCCCGTTCCCGGTACAGCAAAAGTTGTTTGCGAAGCGAACGCATTTCGTGCCTCATATCTTCCATCCTTTCCAGCAAATGATGAATGGCATCGATACCTTCCATGTTGATGGATAAGTCATAGTACATTCTGCTATAACGTTCCACGTTCGGGAGTTCCGACAAAAGCAGATAATGTTCACCGCCTTCGGTATGCACGTTAATCAAACCGCCCTCTTCCAACATTTCGATGAATGAAGGCTCAATATGACATTTGTGACAGTATTCACTGACAATTATTAATTCGGTCTGCATAGTACTCATTCATTTTAGTTCATACTCTGTAATTGACGGAACAACTCTTTCTGTTTGTCGGTCAAGTTCGTAGGAATCTTGACAGAATAGGTCACAATCAAGTCACCGAATTGTCCTTCCTTCTTATAAACCGGGAATCCTTTACCTTTCAGACGGACTTTCGTACCGTTCTGCGTTTCCGGTTTTATCTTCAGTTTCACTTTACCGTCCAGCGTGTCGACTACTTTCTCGCCTCCCAATACGGCAGAGTAAAGATCTACCTCCACATCTACGTACAGATCGTCGCCCAGGCGTTTGAACACCGGGTCTTCGGCTATAACGAACGTAATGTATAAGTCGCCCGCAGGTCCTCCGTTGACACCTTCGGCTCCGTAGCCTTTCAGTTTAATAACCTGTCCGTCGGCTACACCGGCAGGGATAGTGATACGTACCTGTTTACCATTTACAGTCAATATCTGCTTATGCGTTTGAGCAGCATCACGAAGGGAAAGATGAAGTTCGGCATTAAAGTCCTGTCCGCGGAATCCCGCAGAACCTTGTCCTCTTCCTCCCCGATGTCCGAACATTGATTCGAAGAAATCGGAAAATCCACTAGCGTTGCCACCGGAAAATCCTTCTCCATCGGAACTATACCAATAGGTTCCGTTACCGTCGGAGAAACCCTGACCCGCACCGCCGAATCCGCCGAAACCTCCTGCACCGCCAAAGCCTCCGGCTTGTTGCTGTGCACGTTTCTGCGCTTCGAATTCATCGGCATGCTTCCAATGTTCTCCGTACTCATCATACTTTTTACGTTTCTCGGGGTCACTCAGTACTTCATTGGCTTCGTTGATTTCCTGAAATTTATCCTTTGCACTAGGGTCATTAGGATTCAAATCAGGGTGATATTTCCGGGCCAACTTACGAAAAGCCTTTTTGATATCATCCTGAGAAGCACTTTTGTCTACTCCAAGAATCTTGTAATAATCTATATAGGCCATGTTTTATGAATTTAATCGTTCATACATCATACGGCAAATAACACGCCAATCCCATTTTTGGATGCAAAAATTAACAAGGATTAATACCTAATACTTAATACTTGATATTCCTCTTTTCCAGCATCTGGAAGTCTTGCTTCTTCATGCCCAAATCATCCAACGGACGGGGATCATTGTGATCGTTCAGATAAACCCTCGGTTTCAGGACGTAGTGCGAAGCCGTCACAGCCTGCGAATCATCCCGGTAAGGAGTTTCTATTCCGCCTAAAGACAGCATGGTCGGGAAGAAAGAGCTGCTGGAAGAAACATTCTTATCCTTATTTTCAATAGCGGTATTCCAACGTTCGGGATACGTTTCGCGGTAGTCATCGGACATCCAAATCAGGAATGGCACATGAAGCTGATAATAAGAAGGTACGGGAGAAGCATGGAGGAACAGATGACGGGAATCGTCGAAAATGTCCTCTCCATGATCGGAAGTGTAGAGCATGGCGGCATCTACCTGCTGTTTTTCCAACATACGGATAAGTCGTGACAGAAAATCATCCGTGTAACGAATAGAGTTGTCATAGGCATTCACCAGGTTATCCCGGTATTTTCTCTCTGCTTCCATCGGATAATCGGGCGTAAAGAAAGCATCTTCCGACGGGTAACGTTCGCGATAGTTAAAGTGGGAACCGTAGGTGTGAAGTACGATGAATTGTTTCGTTGCACCTTTCGCCAGTTCCTCCTCCACCAATTTCAGAAGTTCGTCGTCAGAAGGATTATAGGTAGAACTGACCGAATCTTCTTTTATAAAATCATACGTATCGGCTTCCATTCCGAAGAAGTCGATAAATGAATGGTTGTAACGTTGGTTGGAGAAAAAAGCCGTCCGGAATCCTGCCTCTTTGAAAGCGGTGATGATTCCTTTTTGATGGTAGATAGAGTCGTAGTTGCAGGCAGTAGCACCCGACATCAGCATGGGGACACTTTTATGTGTCGTATTCGACTCTGTCAACACTTTTGGGAAAGCAATCAGACCCGTTTGCCGGGATAAGAGCGGGTTCGTTTCACGTTCGTAACCATACAATTGCCAGTTTAGGGCACGAGAGGTTTCTCCTATGACCATTACATATACTTCCCGTTTTCCCTCCGGATGAGTAGGCCGGGCATGGAAAGTAAAGTCTTTGGATGTACGGTGGTAATCCTGTGTCAGAGCTGTTCTTTGAAAGGCAAGACCTACGTTGTAGCATACGTTTAGCGGGTATAAATCAGATTTCAACTCATATCCCGAATCCTGCACATAGGCTCCGACAAGACTAAGGAGGGAGATTCCAAAGACCAGGAAGGCTCTCTTCCGTTCCCTGCGAATGAACTCTACCGTAAGTTTCCGTTTACGTATAATTGAAATCGTCCCTAATATCAGGGCAGGTACATAGAGTATGATTACAGCAATAATGGCAGGTGTGAGATTATCGAGCAGTTCCAATGCCTCACTCGAATTGGTGGTGACCAGATTCAGAAACATATCGACAGCGATAATGGACTGGCCGAATAAATAAAGCAACACGATCTGAAAGGCTCCGAAGAACAGGAACAGGAATAAAATCCACAGCATCTTGCCGCAATTCCTCGACAAAGTCATCAACAGGTAATAGCAACCGAAAGGTAACAACACATTGGCGACTTTTGCCATAAATGGTAAAGGTTCTGTAAAACAGAGTACCATATTAGGTACTATCAAGATAAACAGGAACAGATAAAACAGATGTTCCTGATTTTCCAACCAATTCTTTATATTTTTAAAAAGCTTCATTGATGTTAAAAATAAATCCGGTCTGGTGTTTGCCAAACCCTAAATCCAAACGTACATTTACTCTCTTCTTAAATTCCCAACGATACCCGAAGCCATAATTAGGCAGAATGTGTTTCGGGGTGAACTCGGAAAGTCGTGGAAAAATCGTTCCCGCTCCTACCCATACAGCTACTCCATTCCGTTTCCAGACGTGTTGCCGGAGTTCTATTTGCGCGTCCATTGCTCCCTTGTCCCGATAGCGTCCTTCGTAATATCCGCGCATGGAGTAAGAACTTCCCAATGTTGCCATCAATCCCCAAGGGGTATCGCCATAGGTAAGCAATGTGTGGAATTGCCCTGCCAGCACTCCACCTTTCCATACCGGCTGATAATAACTGGTAGTCAGTTCTGTACTGCTAAACGCATATTTATTGCCGAGAAAAGCCGGACTGAACCGCTGGTCTATCCGCAAATAATAGCCATGATATGCATTTGTCAGGAAATCACGTGAATCGTAAAGGAGGGAAAGTCCCAGGCTGGTATTAGTGGTTCGCGCGGCCATTCCTTCCCATAGTTCCGGTTTCTCAAAGTTCCGTCCGTCGATATAATCGAATACGGCCATCGGGCCGATGTAGAAGTTCTTTGCCAGCCGAAACATAAAATCGACTTTCACCTGTGCCTGAAAACGTTTATAATCGCTTTCGTTATCAGAGTTCGCTCCATTGTCATATCCCCGTCCCCAATACAGACTGGGAAAAGAATAGAAATAGAGATTGTAATTCAAGCGGTATTTATCTTTTGGAAACAGATGATTTCCGCGGACTCCCAACAGATAGAAGCCGACAGTCGACACATCTCCGTAAAGAGAGACATTGGAGGGAGGAAGAAGCGTATCAATCCGATCGGTTCGATATAGTCCGGCTGCCACCAGTCCGAGTCCGAACTTGGTGTCACTGGAATAATGTGGGCCGCCTATCACACTGAAATCAAACTTTTTATTCTTTTTTTCCTTATTGGCGTCATTGAAGTAATCAAGAAACTTTTTAAAGAAACTGCGTTTTGCCGGAATGGAATCTTCCATGGTTGCAGATATAGAATCCTCCGGCAGTTCAATTTTAGTAGAATGCAGCTGTGCGCCCAACGGGGTTTGTGTCAACAACAAAAGCGCGAATATGATTAGCCTGTTCTGTCTAGTATTCATAATCATAAGAAGTAGAAAACTTTGCGGACAAAGTTAGTTTCAAACTTCCTATAAAAACAGATATTCAGGCGCTTTTGTTGTTCCGGATTTCCTTTTTAACGTTTTAAAAGTCTTATAAACTCGTCTACATCTTCTTCTGTCGTATCAAAAGAAGTTACCAGACGGATTTCATTCCTCTCTTCGTTCCAGAAATAAAAGAAATAAGACTCCAGCATGCGGTCGATAACCGGGCGGGGCATGGTGAGGAATAACTGGTTACTTTCGGCTTTTTGAGTGAAAGTTACTTCGGGCAGTTTCTTCAATTCAGTGTAAAGTTTGGCAGCCATTGCATTGGCATGGTTGGCATTCTTCAGCCAGAGGTTATCTGTGAGGTATGCCGTAAACTGGCAAGAGAGGTAACGCATCTTCGAAGCGAGCTGGGCGGATTGCTTACGGATGAAGCGGGCTTCCGGTTGCAGGTCTTTATTAAATACAATCACGCACTCTCCCATCATCAGTCCGTTCTTCGTTCCGCCAAAACTAAGAATATCGACTCCGCAGTCTACTGTCAGTTCCTTTAAGGAAAGATTCAAAGCGGCACAGGCATTGGCTATTCTGGCTCCGTCCATGTGTACATACATACCATTCAGATGGGCAAAGTCAGTCAGACGTTTTAACTCTTCGAGAGTATAGATGGTGCCAAGTTCGGTACATTGGGAGATGTAGAGGGCTCTGGGTTGTGAATGGTGCTGATCGCCGAAACCATGCAGATAAGGTTGCATCAATTCCGGGGTAAGTTTACCGTCAGGAGTGGCAATCGGGTGAATCTGACAACCTGTCATTTTCACAGGAGAGCCGCATTCATCTACATAGATATGAGCCGTTTCCGCACAAAAGATGGAATGATACGGACGGGTCATCAGCTGCAATGCTACCACGTTGCTACCTGTTCCGTTAAATACAAACAAGGGGACACAGTTGGGCGTAAAGGTTTCCTTTATTTTCGCTACGGCTTCTTCTGTCCATTTATCATCGCCATATCCTAAAGAATGGTCTATATTAGCCCGGTTCAATGCTTCCATTACCAACGGATGCACACCGGAATTATTGTCGGAGGCAAAACTTCTCATTGTTTCTTACATTTTAATTCGTGATGCAAAGTAACAGAATTATTTCCGGAAATCCATTGAAAGGAAGAAACATAAAGCAGAAAAAGGATAAAAAAACAAGAATCTCCGAAGTGCTGACTATGCTGTCATTCCTCTGGAGATTCTTCTGTTCTCGTTAAAGCGTCAAACTCTTTCAGCCAATATAAACATTCACACAGAGATATACATAAAGCTCTTCATCGCACTGATCGAACTCTATTTTGCTCTCTCTTGACAACCACCCCAAAGCGGCACCCAGCTCTTTATCTTTCAGCCCGGATTTTCTCTTCAAAAGTCCATAGCTCCACTTCTCATTATTACTAAGCAGTTGCCAAACCTTACCGGCATTCACACCGATTTCATTTCTGTTCATTTTTCTAGAGTAATTAAGAGGTTTAATACATTAGGTTAAGATTTCGCCTATAAAGATAACAAAAGGATATTGCAATTGTTTATACATCTTTACTAAAAAGTTGTTACAGAATTAATTTTAACATAAAAGTGGTGATGTGTCCCGACACAAAGGCGTTATTAGCATATGTTAAATCAGAACTTTTCTTTGCAGCCATCTGTTATTACATAAAAATCAATCCTAAACCAATTACAGCTATGGCAAAAAAAATAGCAGAACAGTTGATAGATACTCTGGTAAAATCCGGAGTTGAACGCATCTACGCCGTAACAGGCGACAGTCTGAATGAAGTAAACGAAGCAGTCAGAAAAAACGATCAAATAAAATGGATACATGTGCGCCACGAAGAAACAGGGGCGTATGCCGCTGCGGCAGAAGCACAACTGACCGGTCGCCCGGGATGCTGCGCGGGAAGTAGCGGGCCGGGACATGTTCATCTGATTAACGGCTTGTATGACGCACACCGGTCCGGCGCACCGGTAATCGCCATCGCTTCTACGATTCCTACCGGAGAATTCGGTACGGAGTATTTTCAGGAGACGAATACAATCAAACTTTTTAACGATTGCAGTTATTATAATGAAGTAGCCACTACTCCCAAGCAATTTCCACGTATGCTCCAATCGGCCATACAAACGGCTGTCACCCGTAAAGGGGTGTCCGTCATCGGGCTGCCGGGAGACTTGGCAAAGGCTTCTGCCGTTGCTGTCGACTCGTCGGTCCGGAACTATCCTGCCCCACCGGAGGTTTGCCCGTCGGAAGAAGATTTGGCTCAATTGGCCGACTTATTAAACAAACATACACGTATCACTCTTTTCTGCGGCATCGGTTGCCGGGGAGCTCACGAGGAAGTAATCGCGCTTTCCGAGAAGCTGAATGCTCCGGTGGTATATACTTTCAAAGGAAAGATGGAGGTGCAATATGAGAATCCGTATGAAGTGGGTATGACGGGATTGTTGGGAATGCCTTCGGGATATTACAGTATGCACGAAGCTGAAGTGCTTCTCATGCTCGGCACTGACTTTCCATATTCTGCTTTCCTGCCGGATGATATCAAGATAGCCCAGATTGACATAAAGCCCGAACGTCTGGGACGTCGCGCAAAGGTGGATATCGGACTTTGTGGAGACGTCAAACTTAGCATCCAGTCTTTATTGCGTATGCTGAATCCGAAAACGGATGATTCTTTCTTACTGAAACAACTCAAAAGATACGAGGGAGTAAAGAAGGACTTGGCCGCTTACACAGAAGATAAAGGGGGCGTAAATAAGATTCATCCCGAATATGTGATGTCTGAAATAGACAAACTAAGTTCGGACGATGCTGTGTTTACGGTAGATACGGGAATGACTTGTGTATGGGGAGCACGTTATCTGCAAGCAACGGGCAAACGCCACATGCTGGGTTCTTTCAATCATGGTTCGATGGCAAATGCGTTGCCGCAAGCTATCGGTGCCGCGTTGGCTTATCCGGATCGTCAGGTGGTTGCGCTTTGCGGAGATGGCGGATTATCGATGACTTTAGGAGACTTGGAAACCGTTGTACAATATAAGTTGCCGATTAAAATCATCGTATTCAACAACCGTTCATTGGGAATGGTGAAGTTGGAAATGGAAGTGGACGGATTGCCGGACTGGCAAACGAATATGTTGAATCCTGACTTCGCCCAAGTGGCCGAAGCAATGGGAATGACCGGGTTTAATGTCAGCGATCCGGAAGAAGTGTTGACTACTTTATTGAATGCATTCGAGTTGGATGGTCCGGTACTTGTTAATATCATGACCGATCCGAACGCACTAGCCATGCCTCCTAAAATTGAATTCGGGCAAATGGTGGGCTTTGCGCAGTCAATGTATAAGTTGTTAATCAACGGCCGTTCACAAGAAGTGATTGATACGATCAATTCTAACTTTAAACATATACGGGAGGTATTTTAAGTTATTCTATTTTTAATATTTTCATTACCTCTCTCAAAGTATGACTTGCTATTATTGTCTATTGCAATAAGGTAAGTCATACCTTTTTATAGTCTATCTTGAGGTGATAATCATTTTATTTTCTTATGTTTGTAATCATCAAAAAGTAAAAACACATGGAAAAGACCGACTCTTCGCCTTTATCCCGACAAGCACTGTACGCTGATAAAAAACAATGGAATCAATTTCTTTCTGTTTTTTTATTGGCAGTGGGCGTTGGTTTTACAGTGGCAGGCATTATCTTCTTTTTTGCCTACAACTGGGATGAATTACCTAAATTTGCAAAGTTAGGAATAGTAGAGGTGTTATTAATAGCTTCTGTCCTGCTCGCTACATTCACCCGTTGGAATAAGCTCGTCAAACAGATTCTCCTGACTGGAGCTACGTTCCTGATAGGTACGCTTTTCGCCGTCTTCGGACAAATCTACCAAACGGGAGCCGATGCTTACGATCTTTTCCTGGGATGGACTCTTTTCACCATTCTCTGGGCGGTTGCTATCCGTTTCGCTCCGTTATGGCTGACGTTCATCGGATTACTTTGCACTACGATATGGTTGTACAATATACAGATAGCTAATACCAACTCTTGGGAAATGACTTTGTTGGCTAATGCAGTAACCTGGATATGTGCCTTGACAACGCTCATCACGGAAGGAATGAGCGCAAAAGGTCATTTGGACAGAAACAATCGTTGGTTCGTCAGTCTTCTTTCACTGGCTACCATTATACACACCAGTTTTCTGTTAATGATGGCAATCTGCGAAGAGAACGCCATATTGTCTGTTCCCCTCATAAGCACCGTCCTTCTATTCTCTGCGGGACTTTGGTATGGGTGGAAAGTAAAAAGCCTGTTCTATCTGGCTATCATTCCGTTTGCCGCATTAATGATTCTATTGACTACATTCATATCACAAAGCAATCTTAGGGATGTTCAGATATTCTTCTACGGAGGAGTTATTGTCATCACCGGAACAACTTTGCTCATTTACATCATTCTTCATCTAAAAAAGCAATGGTATGGCACAGAAGCATAACCTCACTATTCAAGTCGTATCCATTATCGGAGGAATCCTGACGGCTATTTTCTTTTTGGGATTTCTGGCACTTGCCAGAATCCTCCGCTCCGATATTTCTTGCCTGATTGCCGGAAGTATATTAATTCTCACTACGCTAACAATCAGCCGCATGGTGATCCGGTCTTTTCTGGATGCAATGAACATCACTTTATACATAGCCGGATGTGTATTGATTGGCTTCGGTATAAATACCAGCATTAATCTCCTCTTCATTACACTTATGGGAATCAGTATTCTCACATTCTTATTATCAAGAGGATTTATTCTCCCCTTTCTTTCAGTCATTCTGTTTAATATATCTTTCTTCGGAGAAGCTGCCCATGTCTTTTCTTCGTTTTATCCCTTGCAAATAGCCGTAGTCCCTATCCTTGGAGTATTTCTATTTACCAACATCTTTGAAAACAAGTTGTTTGAGTGTATAGGAACAGAGAATTACCTTTCCAAATACAAATCATTTCATTTCGGATTATTCGTATCCGGTATCGTCTCACTGGGAGGATTATCAATCAATTACATGATATCAGAAACAAATAGTTGGCTTGTGTCCTGCATACTGTCTGTTTGTATATGGATCGGTATTCTTATAATGGTTCAACGAATCATGCAGGTCATGAAAGTGGATCATCCGGTGAACCAGATTGGTATCTATATTCTTTGTATTGTTATCTGTCTGCCTACTGTGTTTGCTCCTTATTTATCCGGCAGTTTGTTGCTGATTCTAATATGTTTCCATTATGGCTACAAAGCGGAGTGTGCTGCCTCGCTTCTTCTTTTTATCTATGCCGTTTCCAAATACTATTATGATCTGAATTTAAGCCTGCTCACCAAATCCATGACACTTTTCTTCATCGGAATTGCATGTATTACAGCCTGGTATTTCTTCACTCAAAAAAGAACAAGACATGAAAAAGTATAGCCGAATATTGATTATTGCAAACCTGATACTGCTACTGGGATATTTCAACTGGTCGGTTTATAAAAAAGAGCAAACTTTGAAAGACGGACAGTTGATTTTGTTACAGCTAGCTCCCGTCGATCCCCGCTCTCTTATGCAAGGAGACTATATGAGGCTTAGCTACAAAGAAGCTTCATCAGATCTGCTAGACCAACAAACTGCCATACGCGGTTATGCCATACTTCAAATTGACAGTAATCAAGTAGGAAAAATAGTGCGGCTGCAAAACGCTTTAGAGCCTGTAAACGACAATGAGCTAGTCATCAAATATAAAATAGTACGTCACCGGATCTTCCTCGGTGCCGAGTCTTTCTTCTTTGAAGAGGGACAAGATACTCTTTATCAAAAAGCCGTATATGGCGGGCTGAAAGTGGATGGTAAAGGCCAAAGCCTGCTCGTAGGACTGTATGACGAGAACTTCCATTATATTCAATCCGATAAATAAATAATAATGAAAAAGCCCGTACTTTCGCAAGCCCGGGCTTTCTATATTCTCAAAACATCTCCTTAATCTATAGGGAAATAAGGGACTAGCAAATTGGTTTCTAGTGCAAATAAGGAGATGTTATGAAATAAAAAAAAGGGATACCTGTGGGAAATAAGGGAGGTATCCCTTTCTATAAGAAGAACAGAATTGGAAGGATTGACTTTCACAAGCCAAATCCTTCACTCTGTTTCTTCTCGGCGTATTCTTCACACAAGGTGAAGAAGGGTTTTATCTGTTTTACTTCACATTAGCAGGTATAGTTACTGTTATTACATTATTATTTGCATAATTAGTAATTGTACCCCATTGTGAGCTAGCAACAATCATTACGTAAGCGGTATAATCAGTTTGGAAATTATATCCTTTACCAGTAGTTGTAAATGACAACTTACCATCATTATCAACTGTTAAGTATGGACAAGTTGTATCTTTGCCTTCAGCATCTACAAATTTGAATGAAGGAGCAGTCAAACCATAAATAGCGAGTGGAGTAGCTGTGCCAAACTCAACTTGGTCATCTACCTGACTACCATCTTTCCACATAGCTTTACCTCTCATATCATTCCAACTAAATCCATCGGCCAAAGGATAAACACCAGCCTTGCTGTTCAGTTCTACTGCTTTCTTACCAGCAACCCAAGAACCACTAATATCATTGATATTTACATCAGCTGTTAATTTCTGAAGAGGTGTAGTCGTACCCGCTAAAGACACTGTAGCAACGATTTGTACTTTCGCATCTTTTCCGTCTGTAGTCTTACCTGTATAGTCATCCTTCCTAAATGTCAATGTCGGTTCACTATAGCCAATACCTTCAATCTTATTCCAATTAGGAACATCAATTTTCAAAGTAGCACCTGTAACACCAGTAACAGCTGCCTGTACAGCAGAATAGTTAGTAAACAGCTTGGATAAGTCATAGCTCAAAGTAATAGAAGATGGCTTTTCTTCCTGATCCAGCGTCGGAGTAAACCCAACTTTACCAGCTGTTGCTGTTCCACCCCAAAGATATTTATCTACTGCCAACTCTGCAATTTCAGGGTTTTGTACTGTAATAGTAGCAGTTACTGTAATTTCTCTACCATCAGAAGTAAATTTAGCCTTAATAGGATAAACACCGGCAGGAGTTTGCGCTGCAATGACAGCTGTTAATTCATTTTTAGAAGAAGGATCTGTAGAAATAGCAAAATAAACCTTATCAGTTACTTCTTTCACTACTTCACCTGTCAAAGCTTGGAATTCAGTAAGAGTCAGCTTCACGTCTTCAGCATCATAAATCTTATTCAATGGGAATTTCGAAGCTGCAACAGTTTGTGCGTCATTACTCCAAGTTGCAGGTTCAATCTTACCATAATCAATAGTAGCTTTTTTAGTTGTCTTAGTAACAGTCACTGTACCAATCTTCTTATCAGTAGCAGGAGTATAGAAGCCTGCAGCAGTCACTTTCGCATTAACATCTGTAACTTGGCCAATATAACTTGGAGTCTCATAGGCATTCAGCATTACAGCAGTACCACTAACCTTGAAGTAAGTGTCATTAACTACACTAAATGTTGTAGTCAAAGATTTTGGATCAAAGCCTGGATATTCAGACAATTCAACCTCTGACGGAGCAGTTCCATCTGCACTATTAGATACAGATAATACAACACGACCTTTACCGTTATATTCTGCCTTGCCATCTTTAACATCGTAAGGAAGTTCCATATCTACATCAGCACCAGAATTTGCTTTATAATATGCATCTACCAAATACTTCTTCCCAACAATAGCTGCGAAATAATCAGAAGTAATATCTGTTTTACCTAATGTTTCCACTTTATCTTCTTTAGTAACTACGTGCATACACACAGCAAAGCTCTTTGTAGCATTAGACTTAATTGTATAAGTTACTAAGCCACCATCTACAACTGGCTTATCAACTACCACAAACTGATCTACCTGCACAGCTCTCGTCATTTCTCTATCTGCACTGAAAGTCACATCATAATTGTCTACAAATGATTCAGCAGCATCAGCAGGAGAAATACGGAACATAACTTCTTGAGTAGAAGCACCATCAAGAGTAATTGTTCCATAATTGGCATCTGCTGCTTTTGATTTAGCATATAACGTAGTAAAGTTTACTATTCTATCGGATGTCTTAGGAACAAATGATACGCTTTGCACCATCTTCTTGATAGCATTGATCTCATCTTGAAGTTCTTTCTTCAAGCTAGCAAGTGACGAATCTTCTTCTTTTAATTGTGCTTTTATTATAGCCTCAATTGCTTCTGTTAGATTTTTACTACCTGCAGGAAGACTCAATGCAGTCAAAGCCTGTCTGGATGCTTCAATTTGGTTTAGAATATCAGCATACTTCTCGTAATTATCATTCTCTTTAATGAAGGCATCTACAGCTTCTTGCAACTTTTCCAGTTCTGTCAATCTAGCCAGAATACCATCTTCTTTATCATATAAAAGAGTATAGCAATCTGTAATAAATGCTTCCATGGATTTCCAAACACCACCTGTCAAAGTAGAAACTTCATTATTGATAGCTTTAAAATCAGCTAAAGTAGCTTTCTGTACTACACCTTGAACATATGCAGCAATATCACCCTCTTTCTCTATTGCCTCTTTAATGCTATTATTGATTAATGCATCGAAGCTTGTGTTGTCAAATCCACTTAAATCTCCTGATTCTTTATATTTTTGCTCTGCTTTTACCAAAGCATCCAAAGTTGATGATACTTTATTTAAAGCATCAATATCCGTTTTTAATTTAGCAATGGTTTCATCAGTCTTAAGATTTTCCCATGTCAACAAATTAGTCTTGTCTGCCAACTGTTTTGCAAGATCTGCCAATAAAGCTTCATCTCCCCCTTTAGCTAAGGTATCTTTCAAATCTTGAATTTCTTTTTCCAAAGCTGTAATATCAGCTTTCTTGTTCAACAGTTCTGTCAATTCACTTTTAGCTTTATCAACAGCCGCTTTCAATTCTTCCGAGCTGACCGGACTTGTAGATGTAATCTTATCAATTTGCTCCTGCAAATTTTTAACATCATCATCGTAGTCCTTGCAACTTGTCACTGCTGTGCTAACTGCAAGTGCCAACGCCCCGAAGAACATCACTTTTACAAATTTTCTTTTCATAACTACTTAAAAATTACATTAATAATATATTATTAAACACTAAGTTTCAATAATAGCACAACCCGTTACTCTGTAGGTAACAGAGAAACCTTTGTGCCTGCTCTTCGAGAGTAGTCAATACTGAAAAATGATACCAAATGTGATGAAACTTTTTTACCCCTGCTTCTGAAAGGCAGTAGAGGGGAAGGAAATCTTTTGCAAAATTTAGAAGTTAACAAAGCCCTAATACAAAGAATCCGCGTGTTTTATTTGTCCTAGTTCTACTTTTGAATGCTTTATTAGAAAAAATGTGTGATTTCGTTTGGTTGTTTTAAGAAATATGCTCATATTTGCACCGATATTCATTCCCGTTACCTACAGAGTAACAGAATAATTTTCAAGCACTTACACCTGTCACTGAACGCTTCACAAAATCAAGAACTTGCTTATTTGCTTCATCAATTTTCTTATTCCTGAAAGGCTTCAGATAAGTTTCAGTGACGGTGATAGACGAATGTCCCATCGCTTCGGAAATAATACCCGGATGGATTTCACAATAATAAGCCGTCGTAGCCCAGGTATGACGGGCGGTGTAAGTAATATTTAGAAATGCAGTAAAAAACGGAATGGCGAGTATAAAACGTAAAACGTTTATAATTAAGCACTTTACGAGAATTGCAGAATAGGCTGGCCTGCAAAAGAAAACAAAATATTGCAGCGTTTCAGTTACCAGGCTGTTAGCCGCCTGTTTCTGAAACGACGACAGGTAACCGATTTTTATCGATAAGAACAAAGCGGATTTGTATTCACTGTTCATCAATATTTTGCATGCCAAAGGGCGCTTTTCAAAGGAGTATTTTTACAACCTAAAAAAGAGCGTTATGAAAGTGGAAAAATTTAAGGTACTGCTCTACCTGAAAAAGAGCGAGCCGGACAAGAACGGCAAAGCCCCGATCATGGGACGGATCACCCTCAACCGCACGATGGCGCAGTTCAGCTGCAAGCTATCCTGTACCCCTGAGCTATGGAACGCACGTGAGAGTCGGCTGAACGGCAAAAGCCGGAAAGCGGTGGAAACCAATGAAAAAATAGAGAGGCTACTGCTTGCCGTACACTCGGCCTTCAATTCCCTCATGGAAAGGAAAAAGGACTTCGATGCCGCCGCGGTCAGGGACATGTTTCAGGGTAATGCGGGCATACAGATGACCCTGCTCAAGCTTCTCGACCGACACAATGGGGAAATGAAGGCCCGTGTTGGCGTAGACCGTGCGCCCACCACACTCTCGACCTACCTCTTCACCTACCGCACGCTTTCCGAATTCATCAAGGCGAAGTTCAAGGTCTCGGACCTGGCATTCGGGCAACTCAACGAGCAGTTCATCCGCGACTATCAGGATTTCATCCTCATGGAAAAAGGACATGCCGTGGACACGCTTCGCGGCTACCTGGCCATCCTGAAAAAGATCTGCCGTATCGCC
The DNA here is from genome assembly GCF_003435205.1 of Bacteroides sp. AF32-8BH. Classification (NCBI taxonomy): domain Bacteria; kingdom Pseudomonadati; phylum Bacteroidota; class Bacteroidia; order Bacteroidales; family Bacteroidaceae; genus Bacteroides; species Bacteroides sp. AF32-8BH. Next base: position 72,232 of record NZ_QVLZ01000034.1, read on the forward strand.
TACAAGGAGGGACATTCGGAGAAATACCATTTCTGCCACTTCAAACTACCCAAACAGAAGGAAAGTACACCGAAAGCACTCAGCCGGGAGAATTTCGAGAAACTGCGTGATCTGGAGATTCCGGAGAAACGCAGGTCGCATGTCATCACCCGGGACCTCTTCCTCTTCGCCTGCTACACCGGCACAGCCTATGCTGATGTGGTAAGTATCACTCGGGAGAACCTCTTCACGGATGAAGAAAACAATCTCTGGCTGAAGTACCGGAGGAAGAAGACCAACTACCTCGGGCGCGTCAAGCTGCTGCCGGAAGCCCTCGTGCTGATCGAAAAGTACCGTGATGATGCCCGCATGACCCTCTTTCCACCGCAGGACTACCATACGCTCAGGGCCAATATGAAATCCCTGCGCCTGATGGCAGGACTCAGCCAGGACCTTGTCTACCATACAGCAAGGCATTCCTTCGCTTCTCTGATCACACTCGAGGAGGGAGTGCCGATCGAGACCATCAGCAAGATGCTGGGACACTCCAACATAAAGACCACCCAAATCTACGCCCGTGTAACCCCGAAGAGACTGTTCGAAGACATGGACAGGTTCATTGAGGCGACACGTGATCTCAAACTAATTCTTTAATCCTAAAAACGTCATTACCATGCGCAGTACATTCAGACTCATGTTCTACATCAACCGTAACAAGGTGAAATCGGACGGAACGACAGCCATCCTCTGCCGGATCAGCATCGACGGCAGGAAGTCAGCTGTCACGACAGGCATCTATTGCAAGCCCAGTGACTGGGACAGTAACAAAGGAGAAATCAGGATGAACAAAGAAAACAACCGCCTTACCGCTTTCCGCAGCCGACTGGAAGAGGCATACGGGAACCTGCTGAAGAACCAGGGAGTGGTCACGGCGGAATTACTCAAAGCTACCGTATCAAATACCGTTTCCATTCCGGAATTCCTGCTGCAGACCGGAGAGGCAGAACGGGAACGGCTTAGAATCCGTTCAGTCGAGATTAACTCCACCTCAACTTATCGCCAGTCAAAGACAACCCAGCTCAATCTGAGGCAGTTCATCGAATCCAGGGGGATGAGGGACATCGCCTTTTCAGACATCACCGAGGAGTTCGCCGAATCCTTCAAAATCTTTCTCAAGAAAGAGCTGGGACATGGGAACGGACATGTGAACCACTGCCTGTGCTGGCTTAACAGGCTCATCTATATCGCTGTGGACCGGGAAGTATTGAGAGCCAATCCGATAGAGGACGTGGCATACGAGAAGAAGGACAGTCCGAAATTGAAGCACATCGGGCGCAATGAGTTGAAACTGATAATGGAGACCCCGATGCCCGACCCGATGATGGAGCTGGCACGCAGGACATTCATATTCTCCTCTTTCACAGGGCTTGCCTATGTGGATACGCGCAGACTCCATCCACGCCACATTGAAAAGAGTTCCCTAGGAAGAAGATACATCCGCATCCGCCGGGCTAAGACGGGCGCAGAAGCATTTATCCCGTTACACCCGGTAGCCGAACAAATACTAGAACTTTACAACACCACGGATAACGAGAAGCCGGTCTTTCCGTTACCGGTCCGGGATATCCTCTGGTACGAGGTCCACGGGCTGGGTGTAGCACTGGGGATGAAGGAAAATTTATCCTATCATATGGCTAGGCATTCGTTCGGAACTCTAATGATGACCTCCGGTATTCCGATAGAAAGCATCGCCAAGATGATGGGACACACAAACATCAATAGCACGCAGGTATATGCGCAAGTCACTGACCAGAAAATATCCTCGGACATGGATTGGCTCATGAAAAGAAGAAAGCGGAAGGATACGGACTGGGTTAAGAGCTAAAAATGTCCAGATAAAAAATGGGATGAGTGTCGGAATCCTTGACAGTCCCAACACTCATCCCATTAAAGCCTAAAAAGGGCAATATTATATCAGCGCCCTGTGATAGTTACCTTCCAATAATTTTTCAATGTCCGACGTTTTATACAGCACCTTTCCACCCAGTTGGACATAGGGGAGCCGACCCTGGTCACGATAATCCTGCAGACATCTGCGACTGATTTTCAACAGCCCGGACAACTCCCTGTCAGTCAGGAACCGTTCACCGTTAAAAGGCGGGCGGTTACCCTCCATTAGCTGATCCATTTTTACCTGAATATTCTCCAGCAGAATAAAGAAACGCAGGATACTCTCACTCTCCTTACCGATAATTCCTTCCATTTCTTGCTTTTTTAAAAGTTATTGCTTTTTCTTCTGTCTCTCACCGCCTTCTCCTTGCGCCTCATACCGACATAAGTCATCAGCCTCTCCACATCTTCCGGTTTGTAATAAAATTTACGCTGAACCTGGGTGAACGCCAACCGTCCGGTATCACGAAGGGTCTGCAGGGTACGGGAAGAAATGTCAAGGCGCAGGCAGACATCCTGACCGTCCAGTCACTCACCAACCCCTTTATTCGCATTTTTCTCATACAGCCTGTCCACGCGTGTCGATAGACTTTCGACACATCCCAGCATCCTGTCAAAGATACCGGCTTCAATGTAATATATTTCCATATGATCGATTTTAAATATTCGTTGATGCGAATGTAAGAGAAAAAACGATACCTGCCAAACTGGACCGGACTGATGGCAGGAATAGTCATGGATAGTCAGCAATTGTCAGGAGATGAAAAGATATTTATAAAGGGGTATCTGAATCCGCTATACCCATCCGAAGAATGTGTCACTCATGAGCCCGTTGTGTTCTATATAAGGGAAAAAAATCCTGCCAAACGGGCATTTCCCAACCCATAGGCGGACTACCTGAGTACGTAAAGGATATGAGCAATACCTAGAGCATTCGGTTCTCCCGTTTTTATTTGGCGATGAATGAGGGAGAATCACGTTTCTTCGGCAATCAGGGATATTTTCCATTGTACTATCGGATGCTTCACAACTCGTGAGAGAATAGAAGTCTCAATTCATAGATTTTCTTTGCGAAACTTGTTTTCTGTTAAAAGCAAAATATATTCCAGAATATACAACTTTCATTCAGGAATATATTTTGAGGTATATTTATCCATAAGATAATGTACGCCTTTACCCATTTTTCCTCGTATATCAAAGAAGCCTTCACCCAGTAGGCCTATCCACTTCTTAAAAAATGGCAGTACAAAATCTATACCTTTTGATACATGCCTGACTTACTATATAATGGCAGGTGATGCAGAAGTATACTTTCATTCGTTTAGTCCATCAGTTCAAAATAATTAAGTAGTTCCTTCATATTGCCGACAAAATACAGCCAGTCGATACAATAAACTTTATTGCACTCAAAAACGATCGGATATTCGTATTTGCCGACAACTGTACTACCCCTTCTTGGTACTGAGACATATATGTATTTAACGGAAGCAAAATTCAATCGTTTGAGATAGTATACCTGTATATTACTATTTATTTTAGAAACTAATATTGGATATTTAAGTCGACATCAAAACGTCTTAAAATATAAATGTTAGTCTTACGTTAGATAATATTAAGCATCTCAATAATAAATATCTGATTATAAGATGTGTATAAATGTTTTTGTTAGATTTTATATTTTCTTCCATAACTATAAAACATCGATTTAGTCTTATCTTTGTAGTATGATATTATTAATTTTATCATGAAAAAAGTTTTTGCATTATAAAGAAATTCAACGTCTTTTCCCAGAATTATACTGTATGTTTTATAACCATGCCAATAAGACAGAAAAGATAACGGTCAAAATAAGCCCTCAAAACAAAAAGTTTGTTGTTTAATTGTCTTATAATGCTGGAAATAAGTTTGTAAACTCTACAAAAGACCTTGAAGATTGTATCAGATGTTGAGGTTTCAACAATATTAAATATTACTTTTATTTATAGT
>NZ_QVLZ01000035.1:0-75400 GCF_003435205.1 Bacteroides sp. AF32-8BH
AAGAAGACAGTTGAAATAAAAAAGAGATTACCACCAAATTTGACGAAGAACCGTTTTAGAGAACATTAAAGCACGCCGTAGCGTACGGGCTTATACTGGCCAGCAAGTTTCAGAAGAGGATTTGCAGGCTATTTTGGAAGCTGCAACTTATGCACCAAGTGGAATGCATCTGGAAACATGGCATTTTACAGCTATTCAAAATATGGATAAGTTGACAGAACTGAATGAACGGATTAAAGGGGCTTTTGCAAAAAGCGATGATTCTCGTTTGCAGGAACGTGGGCATAGTAAGACTTATTGTTGCTATTATCATGCTCCGACTTTAGTGATTGTATCTAATGAGCCTACTCAATGGTGGGCTGGTATGGATTGTGCTTGTGCCATAGAAAATATGTTCTTGGCTGCCCAGTCTTTAGGTATCGGCTCTTGTTGGATCAATCAGTTGGGGACAACATGTGATGATCCGGAGGTTCGTGAATTTATTACTGCTTTAGGTGTTCCTGCCAATCATAAAGTCTACGGTTGTGTAGCTTTAGGTTATCCTGATTCGAAGATTCCAATGAAAGAGAAAAAGGTAAAGGTTAATACAATAACTATCGTTAGATAGAATACAGCCTCTTGTCTGATAAAAATAATTCCGGGACTTAACGTATGTGAGTCCCGGAATTATTTTGTGAGGTGATTTTTTAAGAGACAGTGCTCTAGAAATCTCTTTGGATAGACCTCTTTTTACTCGAAAGTACCATAGCGAGTGGGTAGTAGCTTACGGTCTCCCAAGGTGTTATCTACGCGAGCTACATTTATCCAGAATTTATTATCACGTACACTTTCTATAGGATAAGCTGCTTTCTCGCGTGTATATGAGTGCTCCCAACGATCACTTACAATTTCATATTCTGGATGAGGAGCATTAATCAATACATTATCATCTTTATCCGCTTCGCCATTTTTCACTTCTTGAATTTCTTTCCAGATATTCAGCATGACATCTACGAAATTGTCTAGTTCTGCCAGACTTTCACTTTCTGTTGGTTCAATCATCAACGTACCGTGGACGGGGAAGGAGAGGGTAGGAGCATGATAACCGTAATCCATCAGGCGTTTGGCAATATCATTCTCCGAGATTCCTGCTTCTTCATGTACTTTCCGGCATTCCAGAATCATTTCGTGCCCTACGAAACCGTTGGCTCCCCGATAAACAACTCCATACGTATCTTTCAGACAAGTAGCCAGATAATTAGCGTTCAGGATCGCAATTTTAGTTGCCTGTGTCAGTCCTTCTGCACCCATCATGCGGATATATCCGTATGTGATAGGCAGAATACCTGCACTGCCGAATGGAGCTGCCGATACTTGATTTTGTGAATTGCCGAAGATTCCGTGTCCGGGAAGGAAAGGAACCAAATGTTCGGCTACGCAGATAGGACCGACTCCCGGACCTCCGCCACCATGAGGGGAAGCGAATGTTTTATGAAGATTCAAGTGACAGACATCTGCACCGATGAATCCCGGATTGGTTAATCCTACCTGTGCATTCATGTTGGCTCCGTCCATATATACTTGTGCACCACAGGCGTGAATGATGTCGCAAATCTCTTTTATCTCGGTCTCGAAGATACCATGTGTAGAAGGATAAGTAATCATCAGTGCAGCCAATTCATCTTTATTTTCTTCAGCTTTTACACGTAGGTCAGCCATTTCTACATTCCCCTGCTCGTCGCATGCACAGGTAACAGTTACGAAGCCTGCCTGTATAGCAGACGCAGGATTTGTTCCGTGAGCCGAAGCTGGAATCAAGACTTTGTTACGGTGTCCCTGACCGATACTTTCGAGATAGGCGCGAATCACACGAAGGCCTGCATATTCTCCTGCAGCACCCGAATTGGGTTGTAGGCTGACCCCTGCAAACCCGGTGATAATTTTCAAATCTTCACTTAGGTTCTTAATTAATTCACGATAACCTTCTGCTTGGTCTTCCGGAACCAGCGGGTGCATACCTATAAACTCGGGACGGCTTAAAGGCAACATTTCTGCGGCTGCATTCAGCTTCATTGTACATGAACCGAGGGAAATCATGGATTGTGCAAGAGAAATATCTTTGCGGTCCAGACGTTTGATGTAACGCATCATCTCTGTTTCCGTGTGATACTTGCTGAATACTTCATGTGTCAGGAAAGGAGTTGTACGTTTTAAATCCTTGTCGATGTTGCTTCTTTCCGGAATGTCGTCTACTTTCTGGTAATCTTTTCCGGCGGCAATGGCAAAAATCGAGAGCAACACATTGGCAGCTGCCACATCTGTTGTTTCGTCAATGCTGAAACCAACATTGCCATTTTCATAATAGCGCAGATTAACTTCTTTGGTAAGTGCTATCGTGCGGATTTGCTGTGCCGAAACGTGTTCGGGCAATTCGAAACGTAAGGTGTCAAAGTATTGAGCGTTGACTTGTGTATATCCGCATTTCTTTAATTGCTTTTCAAGAAATACAGTAATGCTGTGTATACGTGATGCAATTGTAGTGATACCCTCCTGACCGTGATAAACGGCGTAAAAGCCTGCCATAGTAGCTAATAATGCTTGTGCAGTACAGATATTTGAAGTTGCTTTTTCCCGTTTGATATGTTGTTCACGTGTCTGTAAAGCCATGCGGTAGCAGAGTTTGCCATATTTGTCTTTAGACCATCCGATGATTCGTCCCGGCATATTCCGCTTGTATTCGTCTTTGGTAGCAAAGAAAGCAGCCGATGGACCGCCATAGAACATTGGGGTACCCAAGCGTTGTGTGGTTCCGAATACAATATCTGCTCCCCATTCTCCCGGAGGAGTTAGCAGGGCGAGACTTAAAATATCAGCGGCAACAGCTACTTTGCAGTCTGCGGCATGTGCTTTTTCGGTAAATTCAGAATAGTCCTCTACGTTTCCATGTGAGTTCGGATATTGCAGAATACAGGCAAACACTTCCGGTGAAGGTTCAAAATCTTTATATTTACCTACACGTAGTTCGATGCCTTGAGGTACGGCACGTGTAGTCATGACAGCTAATGTCTGCGGAAAAATATTCTCGTCTACGAAGACTACGTTCGCATTGGCTTTCTGTTGCGCGCGGGAGCGTAAGGCATACATCATGCTTACGGCTTCGGCGGCGGCAGTTGCTTCGTCCAGAAGTGAGCAGTTGGCGAGTGGCATGGCAGTAAGATCACATACGGCTGTCTGGAAATTCATCAATGCTTCCAGACGTCCTTGCGATACCTCTGTCTGGTACGGAGTGTAAGAAGTATACCATACCGGGTTTTCAAATACATTCCGCTGGATAACAGCCGGGGTGATCGTGTTGTAACATCCCAAACCGATATATGTGGTATATAGTTTGTTTTTAGCTGCCAGTTCAGCGATGTGTTTTCCAAATTCGTATTCCGTCAGCGGACTAGTCAATGCAAGCGGCTCTTTCAGCCGTATATTGGCGGGAATTGTCTGATTAATCAGTTCGTCCAGTGAGTTCACGCCAATTTTGCGGAGCATTATGGCTGTATCTTGTTCATTGATGCCGATGTGACGGCTAGCTAACAAATCGGTTTTCATAATAATCAAGTATTAAAGTATCGAGTATGAAGTATCAAGTATTAAGTATTACTGTAGTTAATGGGCGATTTGCCTTGTTAATACCTAATACTTGATGCTTGATACTTATTTTTTATTATCTAAAAAATGGGTTTTCAGCTTTCTCCATTCCGATAGTCGTGGGAGCTCCATGTCCCGGATAAACGACTGTTTCGTTGGGAAGAACAAATAAACGGCTGCAAATATGCTCTATCAGTTCATCGAAGTTGCCTCCTGTGAGATCAGCGCGGCCGATGCTACCTTGGAACAGAACGTCACCAGAGAACATGCAGTTGTCTTCTTTGCAATAGTACACCAAACTGCCGGGTGAATGTCCGGGTACGTGTATTGCTTCCAGTTTGGTATGTCCGAAAGTGATGATATCTCCGTCGTGCAGGTATTTGCCCAGTGGTACAGGTTCTTCCTGCAACTGAAAACCAAACATTCTGCTTTGTTTCGGTGCTTCGTCAATCCAATACTCGTCTGCTTTGTTTGCTTCTGCCGATAACCCGAATTCTTTCAGCATGAACGGATTTCCGAAGATATGATCCAGGTGTAAATGAGTATTCAGCAGATGCTTTACATTCAGTTCATTGGTAAGAATGAACTTTTTCAGTGCCTGCTTTTCTTCTTCATAGAAACAGCCCGGATCAATTACGACTGCTTCTTTAGTGTCATCCCATAATACGTAGCAATTTACGGGAAACATATTAAATTCAAATCTTTTTATTTTCATGGTTTCTCTATGATTTATCATCTATCAGAACATATAGTCTTGTTTAAATCGGAACATATACCACTTTTTTTGTTTTAAAGAACTCTTCCTCGAAGTTGTCGCTCAAGCTATGAATGACCGTTTTATGTTTGAACGGCATTGTTTCATGCTCCAGTTCACCGCCTTTGAGACAGATAAGTCCGTTGGGCAATGCATTCTGTTGTTTCGAAGAGATATTCTTTTTAATAATCTTAATCAAATCCGCCAAAGGCATTACGGCACGGCTGACAACAAAGTCGAACGTTCGTTTCTCCTCTTCTGCACGGGCATGGCGGAAAGTCACATTTTTCAGTCCGATGGCATTTGCCACTTCGGTTGCTACACGTACTTTTTTGCCGATACTGTCTACGAGGTGGAATTTTACCTCGGGAAACAGGATTGCTAAAGGAATGCCGGGAAAACCTCCTCCTGTACCCAAGTCCATGATGCTGGTTCCGGGGCGGAATTGGATGACTTTGGCAATGCCTAATGAATGGAGCACGTGATGCTCATATAAATTCTCAATGTCCTTGCGGGAGATAACGTTGATTTTTGAATTCCAGTCAGTGTAGAGGTCGTATAGAGCTGCAAATTGTTTGCGCTGCTCTTCCGTCAGATCAGGAAAATATTTCAGTATGATTTCCACTGTTTGAATTTTGAATTATAAGTTTTGAATGATAGATGTGGATGAATATCCTATTCTGTCACATGGAAGTGATAACAACAGGATATTCATTGGTGTTCAGCTTTTTATGATTTTTAATTTTTCAGTTCTCCTAGAATCGGGTTACTGCCTAATAGATGTTCCATCATAGCAAATGGGATTGTTACCTTTACAGGTCCCATAGAATAAGGAGTGATATCGTATACATTATAATAGAAGGTGACTCCTTCTTTGCTTAGGTAGAAATTCTCTGTCGGAGTGATGTCACCGGTTGAAGCATATCCCATGTCTTCCAATGCTTCGTGAGTGGTCACTTTGTTATCTGCCATGAGCTGATTCCAGATCAGGTCGGTCAAGGCGTCTTTGTAGTCTCCGACAAAAATATCATCGAGGCGGAGCGGACGCATCAGGGTGAGGTCCATATTTAAATAAGTTGCCATGTAAATTCCATGTGCACCTCCGGTATATTCGTTATAGTCGATGCGATATACAAGTAGATCTTTATCATACAGTTGCACATGGCTTTCTATACCTTTATAATAAGAATACCAGGCACCGATGGAAGATTCGTCTTCCTTGTCTTTCTCATCTTCGGTATACATAGGCTCGAGATCGCGACGGTATTCGCTGATATAATTCTCGGTATATTGCTTTACAACTTCTTCCGGTTTTTCGCCGATGTATTTATCTCCGAAACAAGCCGAAATGAAATAAGTATTCAGACTGTCTTTCAGCATATCATCCGATGATTTTATCGGATAAGCAAAATTAATAATAATATTGCAGGCCGGTTTGGCTGTATCATTGAAGAGGTGAGCTGTCTTATTCACTTGAATGCTATCAAACTGTAACGCACCTGTGTTTTTGTTCATCTTGTCATGACAAGAAAACAAAAAGCCGCTTACCGAAAGTATAATTGCAAGCAGACTGACATATTGTTTTTTCATACCCGTTTTTTCTGTAAATTCAACATTTATTTTATCATTCACTATTGACAAATATAGATGAAATTCGTGAATCGGGCTAATAAAAACAGAAAAAAATGCAGCTATTTATCCCCAAAAATGGGATTGGCGGATATTATCCGCCAATCAATGCTTGCAAACTTTAGTGATATCTACTGTGAATCCATCTTCAGCAGGCATAAATTTCCCTTTCATTTTCAGAAATTCGATAAGGGTATCTACATCCATGTTTTCTGCCGAGCAAGCATAAAAACGTTGCTGTGAGCCAAACTTCTTAATGATTGCTTCCCGCAATGATGATTCCGAGTAGCTATTTCCTTCCATCATGTGGAGGACTTCATGAGCATGTAATTGTTCCATAATCTTTTTTCTGCAAAGATAGGGCAGAGATTGCTTGGAAACTGTAACATATGTGACAAAACTGCATAATATTCATTGAAAATTGAAAATAACCATTTCACTATGCGTTCCTATTCTGAAGGGTGGTCCCCAAAGAGACAATCCGGAAGATACATACACGTGACTGTTTCCCCATTGGCGATAACCGTGGCTTTGCTCGAAGATATAATCGGTCACCCAATTAATAGGCCATATTTGTCCGTGGTGTGTATGCCCACTGAATTGCAGGTCGATGCCGGCAGCTTCCGTTTTTTCCAAATCAAAAGGTTGATGATCCAATAAAATGATAGGTTTGCTTTTATCGATATTCACCATTAACTCTTGCAGGGAATGACGCTTGCGGTTATGACGGTCATCACGTCCTATCAGTTGTATGCCGTTGGGAAGTGTAACTACTGAATCGCGCAATAATTGTATTTGAGTGCTTTTAATATATCGGATACTTTCATCGATACCGCTAATGTATTCGTGATTGCCGAGAACCATATAGATACCCATAGGAGCTTTCAAGTTAGCTAATTCTTCCGCCATATTCTCTGTATAAAGAGGTACGACGCTATTATCAATCAAGTCACCACTAATCAGTATCAGGTCGGGATGCTGCGCATTTATCATTTCCACATATTTTTTTAATGCAGCTTTCCCTGTACCATTTCCCAAGTGAACATCGCTGATTGCGACGATTTTAATTGCTTGGGGAGTATCTTCATATCGTTTATTGGTTAAAATGCTGACTACATTGGTTTCCGGGTGATGATAGTTATATACCCCACATCCCAGCAATCCCAACGTGAACACTAAAGACAGATAGAACCTATATTTGTAGACAACTTTGAATAATTTCAAGATATCAAACAAAAGCAAGAATAATGCCATGTATAGAGTAAATATCAACCAACTTGTTCCAATGGTGTACATTGAATGGGAGATAAAGACAGGCATCTCAAGGTTACGAGTTAGCATCGTGCCGAAAAAGGATAAAGCACATATCCAGAATAAAACGGTCAGGAATATTTTTACTCCGAGAGATTTAACTTTCAGAGCTTGCTTTGCTCTGATAAATATGTAGGCATTACCTGCCAGATAAAGAGTGATAATGATGAGTAAATATGTAAGCATAGCGTTTACTTAAAAATCAGAGAATTTATTGGGGCAAAGATAGGTTTTATTGTTGAGTAAAAAGAGTTAAATAGTGCTGATATGACTCTAAAATAGCCAAATAAAGGAAAGAGAATGAATCTGTAACGGATTGATTGAATCTTAATTACGAAAAAATATAGGAAAATCTGTTTTTATTCTTATCTTTGTCCTCTGAAATGAAAAGACTAGCCTACATAACAGCACTTATCCTTTCTCTCCTGATTATCTATTCAGGAGGTGGAGTCTCCATTGTGCGTTATTGCTGTGCCCGTTGTGAAACAGTGCAGAGTTGTTGTGATACAGGCTGTCCGAAGTGTAAAAAGGCCCATACTTGTGATTCAAAAAAAGGTTGTAAAGATAAAGGTTGTACAGCTACTATCTATAAGCTCGATTTGATGAAACATACTACTGAACTGACAATATCAACTTTAGTAGTCGATCTTTCGTGTGAGCATTTTTGCTATCTGTTGACTCCGACCTATGCGGATAAACCGGTAGAATATGATAGTCTGACTTCTCCGCCACCTCTCTGTTCGAGGCAGAAGCTGGCGCTATATTCCACTTATATTATTTAGCCACTATTTCTTTCTTATTTATTACTTTGCTTTCTATTGAATATGGAAGTAAAGCGGAACTGAATGCAACTAAGTTGCATGAGAAATGAATTAATTTTGTATCTCGAAAGTAACTTTAGAAAGAATGAAATATATGATAATAGGACTGTTCCTGTTATTTGCCGGTAATCTATATGCGCAAGTACGGGGAACGGTAAAAGATAGTACGGGGGAGGCTATTCCAGGTGCAAATGTATTCTGGATGAATACAGGACAAGGAGTGACAACTAAGGAAGATGGTAGTTTTTCTATTGCAAAACCTTCCAAAAGCCACATGTTAATAATTAGTTTTATTGGTTTCCAGAATGATACCATTCATGTGAGCAGCAAAAATCAGCAGTTGGATATTGTGCTTCGTGATGGAGTGGAATTGAATGAGGTGAATATTGTCACTCGCAAACTGGGGACGATGAAATTACGCAGTAGCGTGATGAATGAAGATATGATAAGCAGTGCTGAATTGAGTAGAGCTGCTTGTTGTAATCTAGGTGAAAGTTTTGTGACCAATCCTTCGGTAGATGTGAGCTATTCTGATGCAGCAACAGGGGCCAAGCAGATTAAATTGTTGGGACTGTCTGGCACTTATGTGCAGATGTTGACGGAAAACATTCCGAATTATCGTGGGGCAGCTTCTCCTTATGGATTAGGTTATGTTCCCGGTCCGTGGATGCAGAGTATACAAGTTTCCAAGGGAACATCTTCAGTAAAGAATGGTTATGAAGCCATCACAGGACAGATTAACGTGGAATTTAAGAAGCCGCAGTTGCCGGAAGCCGACTGGGTATCTGCCAATCTTTTTGCAAGCACTACCAACCGGTATGAAGCCAATGCAGATGCTACATTAAAAATTTCCAAACGATGGAGTACTTCTCTGCTAGCACATTATGAAAATGAGACCAAAGCTCATGATGGTAATGATGACGGATTTGTGGATATTCCTCAAGTAGAGCAGTATAATGTGTGGAACCGATGGGCATATATGGGCGACCATTATGTTTTTCAGGCAGGTATCAAAGCTCTTTCCGAAACACGTACCAGCGGACAGGCCAATCATGGAGGGGCAATACACTCCGGTGATTTATATAAAGTGGGGATTGATACAGAACGTTATGAATTCTTCACCAAGAATGCTTACATATTTAATAAGGAGAAGAATACGAATCTGGCTTTGATTCTTTCCACTACTTTGCACAAACAGGATGCTACGTATGGACGCAAACTGTATAATGTGGATCAAACAAACGTTTATGCTTCGCTGATGTTTGAAACGGAATTTAATCCGCAGAACAGTTTTTCTGCAGGATTAAGTTTCAATTATGACGCCTACGACCAGCATTATCGTTTGGAAAATAATACGGATAATCCTCTCAAAGCCTTTGAAAAGGAAGCTGTTCCCGGTGCATACGTGCAATATACATTGAACCTGAATGATAAATGGATGGTAATGGCGGGGTTGCGTGGGGATTATAGCAACGAACATGGTTTCTTTGTGACTCCGCGTGCACATCTTAAATACAATCCGAATGATTATGTGAACTTCCGTCTTTCTGCCGGAAAAGGGTATCGTACCAATCATGTGCTGGCAGAAAACAATTATCTCCTTTCCAGTAGTCGGAAGGTAGAAATTGCTAAAAATCTGGATATGGAAGAAGCATGGAATTATGGTGCCAGTGTATCTACTTATATTCCTGTATTCGGCAAAACGCTGAATGTAAATGCGGAATACTATTACACGGATTTCTTGAAACAAGTAATAGTGGATATGGATAGCAACCCTCATGAAGTGGCTTTCTATAATTTGAATGGACGTTCTTACTCGCATGTATTCCAGGTGGAAGCAAGTTATCCTTTCTTCAAAGGATTTACCTTGACAGGAGCTTACCGACTTACGGATGCAAAAACAACTTACAAGGGGGTGCGAATGGAGAAACCTCTAACTAGCAAATACAAAGGCTTGCTCACTGCTTCTTACCAGACTCCACTGGGGATTTGGCAGTTTGATGCAACACTGCAACTGAATGGTGGAGGTAGAATGCCTACTCCTTATGAATTGGGAGATGGACAGTTGTCCTGGGAACGTCGTTATGGTAGTTTTGAGCAGTTGAGCTTACAGGTGACACGTTACTTCCGCCGCTGGTCTATCTATGTAGGAGGCGAGAATCTGACCAATTTCAAACAAAAGAATCCGATTATTGATGCGGCAAATCCTTGGGGAAGCAACTTTGATTCCACTATGATATGGGGACCGGTACACGGGGCAAAAGGATATATCGGAATACGTTTTAATTTAGCTAGGAATGGTGAGTAGAGAAACGATCGCATAGAAAATAAAGAATACTAATTTTAAACTGATAAGAAAAATGAGAACAAAAAGATGGATGGCCACTTGCGTGGTGGCTCTTTTGAGTGTAACAGCTGTATTGGCAAAAGATATTCGTGTAGTCGTATTCAAAGTGTCCCAGATGCATTGTGAGAAATGCGAAAAGAAAGTAAAGGACAATATGCGTTTTGAAAAAGGATTGAAGGATATTGCGACCGAAGTAAAAACTAAAATGGTGACTATCACGTATGATGCTGAAAAAACGAATGTAAAGAACTTGCGAGCAGGATTTAACAAGTTCAATTATGAAGCTGAATTTGTAAAAGAAACAAAGAAAGACGATCAGAAGACTGATAAGAAGTAATTGAACAAATACCTGTATTAGCTTGTTTCTATAAACAAACAATGGTTCTTCCCCGACTCCTTTCCGGGAGGAAGGGAAGACCATAAATAATAATTATATGGGTAACACAATAAAAAAGGCATTTCCTGTGCTTAATATGCATTGTGCAGGATGTGCCAATAATGTAGAAAAAACAGTGAAAAAATTACCGGGAGTCGTTGAAGCTTCCGTTAATTTTGCTACCAATACGTTGACCGTTTCTTATGAGAAAGATCAGTTGACTCCAGGAGAAATCCGTGCGGCTGTGCTTGCGGCAGGTTATGATTTGATTGTGGAAGAAGCTCACAAAGAAGAACGCCGGGAAGAGGAACGGCATAAGCGTTACACTCGTTTGAAGTGGAAGGTGATTGGTGCGTGGATTTTGGTAGTACCGTTATTGGTATATTCCATGATACTGATGCATGTGCCATATTCTAATGAGATTCAAATGGTACTTGCTATCCCTGTTATGGTCTTTTTCGGAGGTGGTTTCTTCACCGGAGCCTGGAAACAGGCTAAATTAGGACGGAGTAATATGGATACTTTGGTTGCGCTTAGTACTTCCATTGCTTTTCTGTTCAGTCTGTTCAACGCTTTCTTTCCCGAATTCTGGTATGACCGCGGATTGGAACCGCATGTCTATTATGAGGCTTCTGCGGTTATTATCGCTTTTGTTCTTACCGGAAAGTTGATGGAGGAACGTGCCAAAGGAAATACCTCAACAGCCATTCGTAAGTTGATGGGAATGCAGCCTAAAGCGGCTCGCGTTCTGCGCAATGGAGTGGAGGAGGAGATCTTGATTGAAAAACTCCAGGTAGGTGATTTGGTGGTTGTACGCCCGGGAGAGCAAATACCTGTGGACGGTCAGCTTTCCGAAGGCGACTCGTATGTCGATGAGAGTATGATTAGCGGTGAGCCGGTTCCGATAGAAAAGAAGAAAGGTGATAAAGTATTGGCAGGAACGATCAACCAGCGTGGTTCATTTATCATTCGTGCCGCACAGGTAGGCAGTGAAACCGTGCTTGCCCGTATTATCGCTATGGTGCAGGAAGCACAGGGCAGCAAAGCTCCCGTGCAACGCATTGTCGATCGTATTACGGGGATTTTTGTACCTGTCGTGTTAGGCATTGCCATTCTGACATTTGTATTGTGGGTTACCATTGGTGGTAGTGAATATATCTCTTATGGTATTTTGTCGGCTGTTTCTGTTCTTGTCATTGCTTGTCCATGTGCTTTGGGGCTTGCTACACCTACTGCGTTGATGGTGGGTATAGGTAAAGCTGCCAGCCAGCATATTCTGATTAAAGATGCAGTGGCTTTGGAACAAATGCGCAAAGTAGATGTCGTTGTTCTGGATAAAACGGGAACACTGACTGAAGGACATCCTACAGCTACCGGATGGTTATGGGCGCAGTCGCAGGAACCATATTTCAAAGATGTACTTTTAGCTGCGGAAATGAAATCGGAGCATCCGCTTGCCGGCGTTATTGTCTCTGCGCTTCAGGACGAGGAAAAAATAAAACCTGCCGCGTTGGATAGCTTTGAAAGCATTACGGGAAAAGGAATTAAAGCCTCGTATGAGGGACATACTTACTGGGTAGGCAGTCATAAACTCCTGAAAGATTTCAGTGCGACAGTAAGCGATGTGATGGCTGAAATGCTGGTTCACTATGAATCGGACGGTAACGGCATCATTTACTTTGGACGTGAAAATGAGTTGTTGGCTATCATTGCTGTTTCCGACCCGATAAAGGCTACTTCTGCCGAAGCAGTGAAGGAACTGAAACGTCAAGAGATTGACATCTGTATGCTGACGGGTGACGGGCAACGGACTGCACTAGCCGTTTCTTCCCGTTTAGGAATCGAACGTTTTGTTGCCGACGCTCTACCAGACGATAAGGCCGAATTTGTACGTGAGCTTCAAATGCAGGGAAAGAAGGTTGCGATGGTGGGCGATGGTATCAATGATTCGCAGGCACTGGCATTGGCTGACGTCAGCATTGCCATGGGAAAAGGAACTGATATTGCTATGGACGTGGCTATGGTGACTTTGATGACATCGGATTTGTTGCTGCTTCCTAAAGCCTTCCAGTTGTCAAAGCAGACGGTCAAACTGATTCATCAGAATCTTTTCTGGGCGTTTATTTACAACCTGATCGGTATTCCTATTGCTGCCGGTATCTTGTTCCCTCTGAATGGTTTGTTATTGAATCCGATGCTGGCAAGTGCCGCAATGGCGTTCTCCAGTGTGAGCGTAGTGCTCAATTCGTTGAGCTTGGGAAGAAAATGAGAAATGAACTATAAAAAGACAGGAACCTGTAAGCTGTAAACGATGAATGGCTAGCTGTCATTTATGAACAGCGAACTGTAAATAATAGACGGTGAATACTTTGCGGATAATGCGCAATTTATTCACCGTTCATTGTTTTGCAACTCACCATTTATATTTTCTATCGTTCTTCGTGAAAATTATCTGTTTCTAAAGTCCAATGGTGTCATTCCTACATATCGTCTGAAATACTTGCCAAAGAAAGAGGCGCTGGGGAAGTTTAGAGAATATGCTATCTCTTGGATAGTCATATTGGTACCTTTCAGTTTGGCTTTAGCATCCATGATAACGATATAAGCAATGGTATCTAAAACACTTTTACCTGTCACTTGTCTCACAGTCGTGCTTAGATGTTGAAGAGATATACCTAATTTATCTGCGTAGAACTGTGCACGACGTTCATTTTTATAATTCTCGGTGATGGCTTGAATCAGTTCCCGGCAGATTTCCTTTTTGCGGTTCGAACTGCTGTTTTCGCCCGGAAATTTATGATATATCAGTCGTATGCTTGTCAGGATAGTCTGAAGAGACAATTCGACCAATTCAGAATCCATTTCGAAGTTCTCATTGCAACTGGCCCGTGATAATAGAGCAAAATAGTCTTTCAGATAACTGGCTACTTCTTCATTAAGAGGAACTACCGGCTGTTCTATCAGTTTGGGATATGCGTTACCAATATTCTTCATGAGATTGATCCGTCCGGCACAATGAGCAGAGAAGCCGGCAAAGCAAAGGCATACTTTTTCTGTTCTCTCCCGAAACTGAATGATTGTTCCCGGTAATAATGTTATTAAGTCATTGGGGTGAATTTCGTAATCAAGCAGATTGATGGAGGCTTTCATCGAACCTTCGGTACAGATGGCAACAATACATGCTTGCAACCGACAAGATTGCTTGTAAATATTGAGAATGTCTTCTGTTACATTCGTCCATGCTAATACTTCGGTAGGCAAGTCTACCTGTGGAAAGTCCATTTTCATAGTTGTGTGTGTTATATTAGGCCAACAAATGTACGCATTTTCTTTTTATTTCTTACCTTTGTTTTTATGAAAACATTTTTTATTGATTGGAATTTGATACCATACGCCGAAGCATGGCAACGGCAGACAGAATGGTTTGATAATATTGTCCGGGCAAAAGTTCAGGGCGAGAGTTATGAAAACCGTATTGTGATGTGCGAACATCCCCATGTTTATACATTAGGACGTAGCGGGAAAGAAAATAATATGCTGTTGAGTGATGAACAACTGAAAGCAATTGATGCCACCCTTTATCATATTGATCGGGGAGGGGACATTACTTATCATGGTCCGGGACAATTGGTATGTTATCCGATATTAAACCTGGAAGAATTTCGGTTAGGATTGAAAGAGTACGTTCATCTGTTGGAAGAAGCGGTGATTCGGGTATGTGCTTCTTATGGCATTGAAGCCGGACGTTTGGAGAAAGCGACAGGAGTCTGGTTGGAAGGTGATACGCCTCGTGCGCGTAAGATTTGTGCTATCGGAGTGAGAAGCAGTCATTATGTCACGATGCATGGACTGGCTCTGAATGTGAATACCGATTTACGTTATTTCAGTTATATCCACCCTTGCGGATTTATAGATAAAGGCGTCACTTCTCTTCGTCAGGAATTAAAGCATGATGTGCCGATGGACGAAGTGAAGCAACGCCTCGAAGAGGAGCTTAGAAAACTATTCCAACTCCCAGTTGCCAGGTGCGGCGCATAAAGCAATCTTTATCAGCCAAGGCGTATGAGAAATCTGCACGTATCGGCCAGAAGTTTATTCCGCAGCCTAGAGTGCCGTAGTTGCCCACTCCTTTGTCTTTGTCTCCGAAATGATATCCCGCACGGACAACACCATATTTCAGGAAATTATATTCAGCTCCTATGCCAGCCTGGAGATGACGGATTTCAGAGGGGAGCAGATAGTTGAAGTCGAGAGCCACTTGCAAACGGTTTTCTATGCTGAATGGCAGGTCGATTGTACCTCCCAATCCTAATCTGGCGGGTAACTTTTGTCCGTCCAGCTTTTTACCTAAGTTGGCAGCTTGGAAACCAATGCTCCAGGAAGCCATTTCGTCCAATAGAGCCATATTGCGATAGTAGGTCGCGCCGAAGTCCAGACAAACGCTATTCTTGCTGTCTGCGTTTTCCGCGGCTTTGGCTTGCAGGTATCTGAACGTTAATGAAAGAGACAGATTTTTGGCTACATTTCTGAAATAAGCAGCTTCTAAATCCCAGATATGAGGACGGTAATCGAATACCTTAGGATCTTTGAAATGCCGGAAACCTACAGCAAATCCATGTATGCCTTCCCTTCCGATCCGGTAGAAAAGAGAGGCGCTATGTAGCGCATAATCTTGGTTGATCTTAGCGTATGAATAACTCGCACCCATCACTTCTTGTGAGAAAGCGATGGTAGAAGCATTATGAAAAATAGCTGTACTACCGTTATCGGTGGTAGCTAATCCTGTACCTGCCATACCTGCCGATTGGGCGTCCGGAGTAAGTTCCAGAAAATAGGCGCTTGCCATTTCTTGTGCTCCCAGCAAAGTGGGGAATAAGCACGAGGCGAGAAGGAAATGTTTTACTCGTTTCATAATCAGTTATTTTTAGAGTGAGACATCCGGACAACACGTATGCCTGTCCATGATTTATTGTTGTTTAGCATGTGATTGAGAGGTTCGTCGCTGACAACTACTTTTCCCAATGTAGAAGAAGCGTGCAGCAGGTGCAGTTTTCCCTCTTTATATTCTGCTATTCCCACATGAGCAATGTCCAGTCCGGGCATCTTCGTTGTAATAGCAATAATGTCTCCATTCATGATCCAGGGCAATCCGGCTTCCGGCAGTTCGCTTTTCGGCAACCAATGTACGACTTTTCCGGAGATTGCTTTTTCATATTCGGCCATTTGTCGTACATTTTCCGGCGAATCAGCCAATTTTTTATATTGCTTGGGATGGGTAGACATATACGAAAGAGAGATTTTCTGGGTATGCGCACTGTTTTTGGCAGTAATATCGGTGAGGAATCCGTGGCGGATTCCGTTCTCTATCCATTCGGAAGTATAATGCAACCGGGAAGGATAACCGTTGATGATGCCGTCCCGATAACGTATTTTTTGCAGATTGTCGGCAAAGGAAGAGCCGAGTGCCTGTGCCAACGTGTATTCTACGAAAGTGAGGCAATCTACGGCATCAGTCCGGATCACTAATGATTCTTCTCCGTCTTGATCTAATGTGTTAGCCACGTATTTAGTTCCCAAGTAAGATTTTCCGATTCGTAACATGGGTTCGGGATTTTCCGGGAATACAACGCCGTCGCGCAACCATTTCTCCAATTCCTGTGTCCATTGTTGCTTATATTTAAAATGATCCTGAAATCCCCAGCCATGTCCTCCGGTAGGATAAACATGGAGAGTTGCCGGAACCTTGTTTTTCTGTAAAGCAAGGTAATAGTTTACTCCGTGGTAAGGTGCTACGGAAGGGTCGTCGGAGGTAAGAGCGATAAATGCTTGTGGAGTATCGGGCGTTACTTGCAATTCGGCGGAAAACTTCTGTATTTGTTCCATTGTTGAATTTTTGCCGAGCAATGCAGTTCTTGTATTTCCCCGGGTGACTTGCATCATCGTAACTACCGGATAAAGTAATATCTGAAAGTCCGGACGTGTTTCCGAATTGTAGTGAGTGGCGAGTGTAGCAGTTAAATGCCCTCCCGCAGAGGCTCCCATTAATCCTACCTTGTAAGGATTAACATTCCATTCTTTGGCATGTTGGCGTACCATGCGAATGGCTTGTTCGGCGTCTGATACGGGGACTTCCCAATGTCCGTTCGGCATCCGGTATTTTAATACTATATAGGTAATACCTTGTCCGCAGAACCAGGGGGCCATATCATACCCCTCTCCATCCATGCCCAGTCCACGATACCCGCCTCCGGGACACATGATAATAGCCATTCCATTCGGCTTTTCCGGGTGGTAGACCGTCAGGGTGGGATGCGTGACATTCGTGACAAAATGAGGACGCGTTTCCTGCTCCTCTCCGGTTAGTCCACTGGAGTTGGGAGCACCGTCGGGCCACAAAGGTAGCTCGACGGGCTGCTGCGCAAATGATATGGCAGTTACAAGTGATACTATAATGGATAATAGTCTCCTCATAATGATTTATTTAACTTTCATTGAAGCCTTTATAAAGTAAAGAATCAGTAAGGCATACGCTCCTAATGCCAACACTTCTGACCAAGTATTGTTCAACCATGCCTCATTAACCAGATTGATTCCACCAAAGCGCATCGCGGCACTGATTACTCCCATCAATGCACCTCCGGCAATGAAACCGGATGCCAGTAAAGTTCCTTTTTCACCTCTTTCCGTATTCAGAGATACATCTTTGCTACGTGTTGTAACAAACCAATTCACTGCTCCACCCACTACCAATGGCACATTCAGTTCCAATGGAATAAACATACCCAATGCGAAAGCTAATGCAGGAATTTTACAAAGAGTCAGAATAATAGCTAAGACAGCCCCAATGCCATATAACAACCAGGGTGCACCTACACCGCTCATCAGCGGTTCGATAACGGCTGCCATCGCATTTGCTTGCGGAGCAGCCAGTGCGCCACTTGTAAATCCGTATGTCTTATTCAGGATAATCATTACACCGCCTACTGTTGCAGCCGATACGATTGTTCCCAAGAACTTCCATGTTTCCTGTTTGGCAGGCGTACTTCCGAGCCAGTAACCAATCTTCAAGTCGGTGATAAAACCTCCTGCCATCGACAGTGCGGTACATACTACACCACCCATTACCAATGCGGCAACCATGCCCGAAGGACCTTTCAGTCCGACAGCTACCATCACTACGGAAGCCAAAATCAGTGTCATCAATGTCATTCCCGAAACCGGATTAGTACCAACAATCGCAATGGCATTAGCTGCTACTGTGGTGAACAGGAAAGAGATGCCGGCAACCAAAACAATGGCTACCAATGTATGCAACAGATTCCCTTGCATGACATCGAGATAGAAGAATAATACGATTAAGATCAGTGTGATGATAGAACCGATAGCGATAATCTTCATGGAAAGATCCCGTTGGGTACGGATAATGCTTTTCTCTACATTCCCTTTACCGCCCATCTCTTTGGCTGCCAGTCCGACAGCGCTCTTGATGATGCTCCAGGAACGGATAATACCGATCACACCTGCCATAGCGATACCGCCGATACCGATGCTCTTGGCATAATATTTGAATATTTCTTCCGGACTCATCATACCTACGGTAGAGGTAATTTCCGGATTCCATGCATTCAGTACACTGTCACCCCAGATAGCAGACATTCCCGGAATGATAATCCACCACACAGCCAGTGAACCGGCACAAATGATGGAAGCATATTTCAGTCCGACGATATATCCCAAACCAAGTACAGCGGCACCAGTGTTTACCTTGAATACTAATTTCGCCTTTTCTGCCAGCATTTCTCCGGCACTGCAAACACGGGTGGTAAAGTTCTCGTTCCACCATCCGAATGTCGCTACGATGAAGTCATATAATCCACCGATCATACCTGCCATCAATAACGGTTTGGCCTGGCTGCCACCTTTTTCGCCGGAGATCAACACCTGTGTAGTGGCTGTTGCTTCCGGGAAAGGATATTTTCCATGCATGTCGCTGACGAAGTATTTACGGAAAGGGATCAGGAATAGAATACCCAATACGCCACCCAATAAAGAGCTGATGAATACCTGCATGAAGGTAACCGTCATCTCGGGATATTTAGCTTGGAGAATATAAAGAGCGGGGAGGGTGAAGATCGCTCCGGCAACGATTACTCCGGAACAAGCTCCGATAGACTGGATAATCACATTTTCGCCCAACGCATTTTTTCTTTTGGCAGCTCCGGAAACTCCTACGGCAATGATCGCAATTGGAATAGCTGCTTCAAATACCTGTCCGACCTTCAACCCCAGATAGGCAGCGGCGGCTGAAAAAAGGATTGCCATGGCAATACCCCATGCTACTGACCAGATATTAACTTCCGGATAATTTTTAGAGGGACCCATCAACGGGTTGTACACTTCCCCAGGTTTCAACTCTCTGAACGCATTCTCGGGTAACCCGGTGAATTTGTCTTCTTCTTGTTTCATAGTTTTTATAATTTGCTAATGTGTTAATTTACATTTCCGTCCTCAAAGTAAACAAAAAAAAAGGAGAACCGAAAGATTCTCCTTTATGTAATAGTCTATTTTTTCCTACTTTGCATCTTTTGCTGTCATATCGCCTTCGATATACAATCTTACCATCTCTGTTTTGGCGTTGGTACGCAAGGTGATTGATTTTTTGAAATGTCCCGGATATTTGCCTGTTCCGTTATAAGTCACCTTGATTGTTCCCTTTTTGCCCGGCATGATGGGTTCCTTTGTATATTCGGGTACTGTACATCCGCAAGAGGCTACAGCCTGATGGATCACCAGCGGGGCATCGCCGATATTAGTAAAGGTAAATGTGCAACTGACAACCGGGCTGTTTTCAGAAAACTTACCGAAATCGTGAGTTGTTTTGTCAAACTTGATATCTGCATTTGTTTGTGCAAATGCAAAGCTTACGCCCATTACTAACAGGGTCATTAAAAAAAGTATCTTTTTCATTTTTCCTTCTCTTTTTGATTACAAACGACAAAGATAATGCTTTTCCCCTAAAATATACTTTATGGAGTGCGAAATAGTATTAAACGATTCTCTTTTGCTATTTTGAGAGCTGGAATCCGAGCATCATTCCATCGTAATTTTCGGCCAGTGAACTAACTGTTTTCAGTGCGGTACTGCTACTTTTGCTACCGATGAAAGCCATTAATTTCAACAGTTTGTCCGAGTTGAACAGTAACTCCAGTGAGCTGGAACTGCAATTTACTTTAGCGTGCAGATTCAGAAGTTTCAAATACTTCAAATCAACTTGTTTGGTTGAAGCATTGTAGGAGTAAGTGCCTTTCAATGTTTTCTTGCCCACCGTGCTGGTGAAAGTACTGTCGGCATTGAAAGTGAAACTCATCTGGCCATCTTTAATACCTATTTTGCTTAATTGTTCGTTCAGCTTGTTTTCAGCCATAGTGGCTGCGGCAGCTCCGCCTGCTTTCATTAGTAAGTTATCCGATTCGAACTCTACCGCCGAACCTTTGTAGCTCCATGTTCCGGTCATGTCGATAGATTCGGTGGTTCCGGTGATGGCATTTACTACTTTTGAAATGTTGTCCTTATTTAATAAGTCGGACCATGATTGCGCCTGGCTGTTAGTTGCCGTTAGCATAAATACTGCCAAAAAGGCAATAGATAAAAAACTCTTTTTCATTTTCATTCTTCTTTCATTTAACATTGAGATCCTTGTTTATGTTTTCTATGTAGTTGAGTATATCCATACGTCCTGTGCGGTCTTCCGAGGAAGATACGAAGTGAGGAGGGAGCTCTTCCCATTGTTTGCCCAACTCACGTAAATAGGCATTGATATTCATTTTTAAACGTCCACCTTTTAGCTTGTCGGCTTTGGTAAAGATGATAGAGAAGGGGATACCGTTCTCGCCCAGCCATTCCATAAACTCGAGGTCTATTTTTTGAGGTTCCAGCCGGCTGTCTATCAGGACAAAGAGGTTGGTCATTTGCTCCCGTTCCAAGATATAATCTTCGATTATGGTGCGTATCTGGTTTTTCCCTTTTTGTCCGCGTCGGGCATAGCCATATCCCGGAAGGTCGACGAGATACCAATTCTTATTGATAAGGAAGTGGTTGATTAACATCGTTTTTCCCGGAGTAGAAGAGGTCATGGCCAGACCTTTACGGCTGGTCAACATATTGATAAGACTCGATTTTCCCACATTCGAACGGCCTATAAAGGCATATTCCGGGAAAATACCGGCCGGGCATTTCTTCACGTCCGTATTGCTAATCACAAATTCAGCACTTGTTATTTCCATTTTCTTGTCATTTATTTCTTTGTAACATCGTTTTTCCCTTTTTTAGACATGCAGATTAACCCCGCAAAGGTAAGCGTTCCATTTAACATTAGCAATTCATAACCGAATTTATATCCGGTTTCTTTTCCAATCCACCAGTCGGCAAGATAGCAGAGCAGGGGTGAAAGGATGGCTATGAGAGGAACCCACCGGTCGTTCGTTTGCCTGCGTGTAAAAAGTCCGAAAGCAAACATTCCGAGCAGGGGGCCGTATGTGTAGGAGGCGATGATATATATGGCGTCAATAACGCTCTTATTATTGAGTATTTCTACCAGGCAGATGAAGAATGCCAATAAGACTGATAACGATAAATGCACTTTGCCTCTTTTGCGACGTGCCGTTTCTTCTGTGTCTTTTTCCGTATTCAGCAGGTCTATGCATACACTGGTTGTCATGGCTGTCAGGGCGGAATCCGAGTTGCTGAAAGCTGCTGCGATAATGCCGATTGTAAAAAGTACCAATACGGATTGTCCCAGATAACCTTGGGCTGCAAACATGGGCAGTATATCATCATTCATGGCTGGCAGTTCGAGTTGCATCTGTCCCGCTAGCGCTATCAATAGAATTCCCAGGCATAAAAAAAGGAAATTTAGCGGAATGAATGAGAAACCGTAGCAGTACATGTTTTTTTGTGCTTCCCGGAGGTTCCGGCAAGAAAGATTCTTTTGCATCATATCCTGATCCAGTCCGGTCATTACGATGACGATGAAGATACCGCTGAAAAACTGTTTGAAGAAGTTTTGCCGGGATATCCAGTCGTCAAATACAAAAATACGGCTGTGTTCGCTGTTTTGGATTGTTTGCACAATGCCGCTGAAGTTAAGGTCTAATCTTTGGATTGTAAAATAGATGATAAAAATCAGAGCGGCAATCAGGCAAAATGTTTGTAAGGTATCTGTCCACACGATGGTCTTTATTCCGCTTTTATGGGTATATATCCATACCAATGCAACCGAACCGACAGCAATCAGCCAAAAGGGGACGTGCATTTCCTGAAATACATACGTATGGAGAATGAGGCATACCAGATAAAGTTTGGCTGCGGTTCCCAACATGCGTGACAGCAGAAAGAAAAAGGAACCGGTGCGATAGGCGCGCACTCCGATGCGGGTGCCGAGGTATCCGTAGATACTTGTCAGATTCAATTTATAATATAAAGGAAGTAAGATATGGGCTACGGCCATGTATCCGAAGAAAAATCCGAGTACCGTTTGCATATACGTCATATCCATTCCGC
Organism: Bacteroides sp. AF32-8BH; assembly: GCF_003435205.1. Classification (NCBI taxonomy): domain Bacteria; kingdom Pseudomonadati; phylum Bacteroidota; class Bacteroidia; order Bacteroidales; family Bacteroidaceae; genus Bacteroides; species Bacteroides sp. AF32-8BH. Next base: position 22,416 of record NZ_QVLZ01000035.1, read on the forward strand.
GCACCATTCCCGGTACAGAGACGAAAGTGACTCCGGAGATGGAGGCGCCAATCATTCCAAAAGAGACTATGTACCAAGGTGATTGGTTCTCTCCCTTGAAGAACGCTGCATTTGATCCTCCCTTACGTCCGGTGATACGGGCTATTAGTAATAATACCGCGAAGTAGCAAAGAATAGTGACAAGTATCATCATAACAGATGCAAAGGTAGCAATTTTTGTAGGTATTAAAAACAATAATCTGTATCTTTGCAAGGTTTTATCGATAGAACAGCAAATATTATCTATGAACCAACAATATCCTTCTATACTGCTTGAAAAGGCAGTCGGCGAATTTTCCAAACTTCCGGGTATCGGGCGTAAGACGGCTATGAGGCTTGTTCTGCATCTGCTCCGTCAGGATACGGCTACGGTGGAAGCTTTCGGAAATTCTATCATAACATTGAAACGTGAGGTGAAATACTGCAAAGTGTGTCATAATATATCCGATACTGAAACTTGCCAGATTTGTGCTAATCCGCAACGGGATGCTTCCACTGTCTGTGTGGTGGAAAATATCCGTGATGTAATGGCGGTGGAAGCAACCCAGCAGTATCGCGGGCTTTATCACGTTTTGGGAGGAGTCATTTCTCCAATGGACGGAGTCGGACCGAGTGACCTTCAAATTGAAAGCCTGGTGCAGCGGGTGGCTGAAGGTGGAATCAAAGAAGTTATTTTGGCGTTGAGCACCACGATGGAGGGGGATACTACCAACTTCTACATCTATCGCAAGCTGGATAAACTAGGGGTTAAACTAAGTGTGATAGCCCGTGGCATATCGGTTGGTGATGAACTTGAATATGCCGATGAAGTGACTTTAGGACGCAGCATTGTGAACCGGACGCTTTTTACCGGAACTGTATAATCATTATTAATTATTTAAGAACGAACATGGAAGAACAGATAAAACGAGCTGTCAGAAATTTGAATATCAGTTATGTTTTCTTTTGGGTGCTCCCGGCATTTTTGCTTGGGGCAGGAGAGTTTGAACTCTTTCCCGTAGGAGGTTTGGTAGATAACGCACCGGCTATCTACTATTTTGAGACGGTCGGCATTTTGCTTACTGCTTTGTGTGTGCCTCTTTCCCTCAAATTATTTAGCTTGGTGCTTAAGAAAAAGATAGATCACATGACTATCACACTTGCCTTGAAGCGATATGTGCAATGGAACATTGTTCGCTTGGGAGTGCTTGAAGTAGCTATTGTGGTGAACCTTTTGTGTTACTACCTGACGTTGAGCAGTACGGGTAACCTCTGTATGCTGATTGGCCTCACGGCGTCACTTTTCTGCCTGCCCAGTGAGAAGAGATTGCGTAACGAACTTCACATTGCAAAAGAAGAAAAGCTATGAGACAGTCCTTCTTGATGAACGATCGTATTTATCTTCGTGCGGTAGAACCGGAAGATATGGATATAATGTATGAGATGGAAAATGATCCTTCGATGTGGGACATCAGTAACTTTACAGTTCCATACTCCCGTTACGTATTGCGCCAATATATTGAAGGTTCGCAGTGTGATGTGTTTGCGGATAAGCAATTACGTTTGATGATGGTACGTAAATCCGACCAGTGTATCCTTGGTACGATTGATATTACGGATTTCGTTCCCCTTCATTCGCGGGGAGAAGTAGGAATTGCCGTGCATAAGGATTATCGGCAGCAAGGGTATGCCACCGACGCATTGAAGCTGCTTTGTGAATATGCTTTTGATTTTCTGTCTTTAAGTCAGCTTTATGCACATGTCACGACAGATAATGACGTTTGTGTAAAGCTGTTCACGTCTTGTGGCTTCGTTCAATGCGGATTATTGAAAAACTGGCTGCAAGTGGAGGGCTGCTACAAAGATGCATTGCTCCTCCAATGTTTGAATCCTAAGAAATAAAATATTAGTTGAGAGTAGGCACTTGCGGGAAGCGTGACCACGTTTCGTACTTGCTGCCTAGCTTCTCTAAAGCAGTCCGCCACATATCCTTGATATTGTTTTTCATCAGATATGATTTTTCTTCTTCAGACACAAGCCATGTGTTTTCTCTGATTTCGTTATTTAGCTGTTCGCTGTCCCATCCGGAATATCCCAGGAAGAAACGGATACATTCGCTGATTTTATTTCCTTGTAATATATATTTCTTTATTTCATCAAAATCTCCATTCAGATAAAGTCCTTTGCTGATAGAGATAGAGCCGGGGATGTCTGATAGTGTATGGAGGTAAAATAAAGTATCAGTGGCAATCGGTCCACCTTTGTATAGAGGAATCTCGTCCAGATATTTAAATTCCATGATGATATCGTTCAGGAATAATGGCAGTTGTTTGTTGATAACCAATCCCATGCTTCCTTCGTCCGTATGATCGACCAGTAAAATTACGGATCTGCCAAACGTTGCGTCACGCAGAAAAGGTTCAGATATTAAAATCCTTCCTCTTGATGGTAACACATTATTCGATTGAATCTTAAATATGTCAGAGTCGATATTCATGCCACTAAAGTAAGAAAAAAAACGGAATAACAATCGTTATTTCCGTTTTTTTTCATTTAAAGAATGGCTTTTATGAATATCTTATGTCAAATAATCAGGCTATCGGATGATTTTCTGCAAATAGTTTCATTCTTTCATCCAGTTGCGCATACTGATGGTCTTTAATAAAAGAGGTACACGCGCGCAATCCTTCCTGATGGCTTCCTGTTGTAACTAATGAGATCGCACTGACTCCGTAGTACATCAATTCTTTCGCCAGTTCGCCGCTGGTCATTCCCGGATAACCGATGGTGAAATAAAATCCGTCTGCAATCGGCTCGCCCAGATCGTTGTCATATACCAGATGAAAACCGTGACGGAGGAAGATTTCTTTTAATTTCTGTGCTCTTTCACCGTATATTTTCACTTCGTTGAGGAAATTATATTGTCCTTCGTTGGCAGCTTTCAGCATGGCGGCCATGGCGAACTGTGCAGAATGACTCGTTCCTGATGAAAGTGCATAAAGTACGCGATGAATGAAAACAGTTCCAAAAGTACCGCCGCCATATCGTTTGGTCAGTCCCGGATAGCTTCGGTGGTATAATTTATCAGAGATACAGCTTACGCCAATACGCTGTCCGGCGTAGCTAAATGCTTTCGAACCGGAAATCAGCAATACGTAATTATCTGTATAATGGGCAACTGATGGCTGGAAAGGAGGTTGGTATGGTTTGCTTAAATCCTGCCGGAAATCCATCGCGAAATAAGCCAAGTCTTCCAAAACGATCACATCATACTGTGTAGCCAATTCACCGATAATCCGCAATTCTTCCTCTTTCAGGCAAATCCAACTGGGGTTATTGGGATTCGAATAAATGATAGCTGATATATTTCCTTTTTTCAGATAGCTTTCCAGTTTCTCTTTCAGTTTGTCTCCGCGGTAGTCATATACATCAAACGTTTCGAACTTTTGTCCCATTACTACCAACTGCTGTTTCTGTACCGGGAATCCGGGATCGATGAATAAAATCGTATCTTTCTTTTCGTCGCATTGGCTGCAAGTAAGGAATGAAGCGAATGTGCCTTGCATAGAGCCGGTGACAGGTACACAGCCCTCCGGATTTAAATCTACATTAATAAATGCTTTGATAAAATTGGACGCTTCTTTTTTCAGTTCCGGCAATCCATTGATATCAGGATATAGGCTGGCAATACCATTTTGTAATGCTTCAATTTCCGCTTTCACACCTACTGCGGAAGGAGGAAGTCCCGGAACGCCCATTTCCATTTTGATAAATTCAACTCCCGATGCAGCTTCTGCTTTTGAAGCAATAGCTTTCACTTCACGAATGGTAGCTTTGGAAAAATCGACAATTTGAAACTCATTTATAGTTTCATCAATCAGATGTCGTTCAATTGGTGTATTTTTCATTCTATTTTCTATTTTATTAGTAGCTGCAAATGTACACGATAATTCTTAATAAACCCACTTTTTCAGAAAAAAGATACTGAAGCTATTGCAGGTTTCAAAAAAATATCTACCTTTGCATCCGCAATCGAGAGAGATGCTTTAGTGAATATTTTGGTGCGTTAGTTCAGTTGGTTAGAATACATGCCTGTCACGCATGGGGTCACGGGTTCGAGTCCCGTACGCACCGCGAAAGTAAATAGCAAATTAAAGCAAAGCTCTGAAATTCAAGGATTTCAGAGCTTTTTCTTTTTCTCTGCTTCGGCAAAAAATAGCGGTTTCAGGCAGTTCTCACGTGGCTTATTCGTGGGACTTTTTGAAAGCCGTTTTTGCTCCCACGAATTGACGCATTTGTCTTTGATTGTCAGCTTTTTGCGTAGCTGGTTTTTGAGTGTAGCAAACTAATTTTGTACCACTTAAAAATCAAAGAATTATGGGAGCAGTGAAAAGAAACACACTAAGCGTATTGTTCATCATCAAGAAAGCGAAACTTCTGAAAAACGGTGAAGCTCCTATCTGTATGCGCATCACCGTAAACAAACGAGTAGCCGAAGTTATGATTAAACGGAGCATTCCTGTAGATTTATGGAATCAGAAAAAGGAATGTTCCAAAGGAAAAGACCGTGTAGCCACTGAACTAAACTACTATATTAATACGGTTCGTGCCAAAGTATTACAGATACACCGTGAACTGGAAATAGACAACAAGCCAATAACAGCTGATACAATTAAGGATTGTTTCTACGGACGGGATAAGGTACAGCGTAGCTTGCTGGAGGTGTATGCAGAGCATAACGAAAAATGTCGTGCCCTGATTGGCAAGGAATATACAGAAAGCACCGTTACCAAGTTTGATACTTCCATAAACCGGCTGAAAGAATATATCCGCAGTTGTTACCACTGTGATGATATAATGTTGGCAGAACTGGACGGGCAATTTATCCGTGATTTTGATTTTTGGCTGAAAACGGAGAAGCATTGCCAAAACAATTCCGCATTGAAACATTTGAAGAACTTGAAAAAGGTTGTTCGCATTGCTTTGGCTAATGACTGGATAAAGAAAGACCCGTTTTACGGCATCCACTTCAAGCAGGAGGAAGTAAATGTAGAGTTTCTCTCACGTGAAGAACTGGATATTCTGATGAACAAGGAATTTGCTATCAAACGGCTGGAGCAGGTAAGAGATATTTTTATCTTTTGCTGTTTTACTGCACTTGCTTTCGTGGATGTGCAGCAGTTAAGCCGTGAACACCTGATAAAAGACAATAACGGTGCTTTGTGGATACGCAAGGCACGACAGAAAACCAATCAGATGTGTAATATTCCTGTTTTATCCATTCCTCAAAGGATATTGAGGAAATATGAAGATAATGTAGAGTGCATAAAAAAAGGAGTACTTTTGCCTGTAATCAGTAATCAACGCATGAACGCCTATTTAAAAGAAATTGCTGATGTATGCGGCATAGCCAAACGGCTGACCACTCATGTTGCCCGTCATACTGCGGCTACAGTTGTTTTTCTCGCTAATGATGTATCAATGGAAAATGTATCTAAGATTTTGGGACATTCCAATATCAGAACGACACAGCATTATGCACGGATATTGGATAGCTCCATTATGCGTGATATGATAAACGTAGAAAAAAACTTTAATAGAAAACAGTAGATGTTCGCTTTTTATCAATAAATTTCTAACGAGTATTTTGATAATATATATAATAACTATATCTTTGGTAAGCAGCAGATAATTGTATTTGTGATATTATTATATAAGCACTTATTTTTTATGAATACGACAACAAAGAGCATAAGGACTTGGAAGAACAAAGAAGGAAATCTTTGTTTTAGCTATAATATGAAACAACCAATGGAGAAACCATTAATAATTATAATTATAGGTGCATGTATTGGAACTGTGATACTTGCTGAATATCTATGCTTTAATACTACCTATAGTTTATTTCCCCTACTGTTTTTATTTATGTTTACTTTTATGTACTGGTGTGTTTATCCATGTAAAGATAATGAAGTGGTAGAGGAGATGATGATGAACAAAAATGTGAACTTACGTCTGCATAATGAATTAAAAAGGTATGATAAAAACGTCTATGAAGTGAAGCGTAAATTCCATCAAGATACAAAAGGTACATACGGTATTATAACTGGTACTTATATGTTAGTGTTATTATCTAATGGAGAAATTTTAGAATATGAATTGAAGTATCATAAGCCTACAAAAACAGAACATGCATATCATGAGTTTATAAAAAGGCCCATACAATGTATAAATCCTGAACATAAAAAAGTTATAGAAATAAGGAGTCTTATTAAATGGTGGACACAGATTACAATACCCGAAAAAGTAAAACTTTCATTAATTATACTCGCATTTGTTAGCATAGGTATTGCTCTAACTTCTTTATACTCATGGATAATAATAAAATTAGAATGGAAAGCCATTGTTTTTTTTATTGGATATATCGTTATATTTATGCTTTTACAATCACTAATCAGTAAGAGTAAAAATAGAATAGTAAAGACAATTAATTTTGCAATTTCTTTACCAATAGTAATTACTAAGATATTGTTCAATTTAATGCATCCAACAATAATAGTTTTAATGAGCTACATGTGCCTGGGGGCATATGCATTTGGAGTACCTATAGTAATTGTGATAGTTTTAAACTTCTTGCTTGGTCTGAATATTTCATGGGAAACTATGTTTTTCATTACACTTGCAATAGGTTCTATTATCAGTGTTCACGGGGCAAAATTTATTCATTGGATGATAAAAGAACACTCTCCATTGAAGAATTGGGAAAACCATAAATATGAAGCTGTTCAGACTGAATTAGCTCTCTATGTTATCAATAAGAATAATGTGAATTTTCTTATTTATTTAGCATACTTCTTATTTCTCTCTATATCAGGATTAATACAAATACAGTATAATGAACCACTGATAACAACTAATATTGATAGTGCGATATTGAAAGCTTTTCTTGTTTTCATAGCCTTCTCAAATATGGTCAATAAATCAAAAGATGTCGAAATAAAGACAAAGCCATTGTTAGACAAGATGATTAGATTGATAACGACACATGATGAATAATAGATTTTGCTATTTCGTAATATGATAAACCATAAATTTACTATAAGTATTCATTCTGTAAATAGACTTTCCGAAGCTGAATAAAACATTAACAAAGGTAAGCTCCGTATTCCGTCCGTTCAAGTCCAAGCCCTACGGGTTTGAAAGAAAATCTCCACGCCTGCGCTACGCTCCGGGTAGTATTTTCTTCCAAAGGCTTGCACAGACGGATTACTACACTGGTAGAGTTAATGTTCTTAGTCAGTTTCGGAAAAAATGTATTTTTTTAGGACGGTAGGTCATTCCTGTCGTTCCTTGTTGTAATAGGTCTGCAAAAGCCGTTCTATATCGCTTTCACGGTAGATTATTTTGCCTTTTATCTGAATATAAGGGATAACGCCCGTATCTCTCCATTCTTGCAGCGTCCGGATGCTTACTTTCAAATATTTGGATGCTGCCCGGTTGCTTAGAAACTTTTCGCCGTTCAGGTGTGGTTTGCTTTCTTTTGCCAGTTTACCGATACCCTCTAACATTCTTTCCATAGACTGAAAGAAATCTTTAATTATCTCACTGTTGCCGTTTATCAGTTCCATATTGTTATATCGTTTTATTGGTTTATAATTGGTTTAAATGATGACAGGCACACACCTTGTCAGTTACGCAGATACTCGCCATAGTAAGATAAGGAAATACTATCTTTGACCGCATCATAGCTTATATAAAGCCGTTTAAAGGCTTCAACGATGAAGTAACGGCTATCTTCTTTCTGTATCTCGTAAACGGCTGGTTTTGCCTGTCCGTTATCCGATACATGGAGCATCGAAAGGAAATACTTTCTCTTGCTTTGGTATATCATCACCGTAGGATGAAGATTTAAACTTTCCCATATTCCGACAATAACAGACAATTTGAATGACTGGTTTACTCCTGTATTATTTTCTTCTTTCTTTTTCATAGGGCAATATTTATTTATTTATTTATTGTTTGATTTATAATTCGCTTTCTTGTTTTCCGTACATTCTGCAATCAGTCTTTCAATATCGGCAGATTTATAGTACAGTTTATTACCGATTTGGGAGTAACCCAATTTGCCACTGTCCCGGTAGTTCTGCAAACTTCGGATGCTGATACCGAGCAGGGCGCACACTTCACGACCTGACAACCATTTCTCCGGCTGGTGGGTATTCTCTTTACAAATCCGTTCCACCTGACTGACGAAACCGGAGAACCGCCCACATACTTGTTTAAAAGTCTGTTCCTCAATAGTTACGATATTCATACATCTTTTTCTTTTGGCTGGTTGAATATTCCTTTTTGTATTTCTTCCCGGTAGAGAGCCGAAAGGACATCATTGTGCGCACCTAAATGTTCTTCCAGTACGTTATCAATGAAATTTCCGATGCTTACTTGTTTGTTTGTAATCACGCCTACAATCTGAACGATACGTTTTTGTATCTCTCCGCTTATGTACACGCTTTGACGGTTGCAAACCGACCGTTTTTTAAGGAACACCGATTTATAACTTTCCCGTTCCTTACTTGCTGTTTCTTGTAATGATTGTTTTACTTCTTCCATACATTTAATTTTTAATGATTTATAAATAAGTTGATTGATTCCCGATACTGATTGAAAAAATGCAAGCCAGTTTTATAACTATGTCCCTTTATCTTTAAATAGCTTTCAAACATGGTTTAAAACTATATTCGGACCTTGTTTTACTGTCTTATATATTGCCACCACTCAATCATTTTTCAGCAAAGAAAGAGGTGAAAACAAACGCTTTTAAAAATGGGGTTACTTTGTCTGTTTATGTCACAATTTGGCGCAACTGCCTATATTTCGGGAGGGAATTACTGTCTGTAATTTTGCAACTGATAAACAGACAGAGGATAAAGCCAAACCGCTTGCTTTTGCAATCTGACTATAGGGAAGATTTTTGTTATCACATGATAACAGCAAGTTGTGTTTTGAGACCCGCGCTTCGCTTTTTGTGCCTCAAAACCTTGCCACCTTTTAAGGTGGTTGGTTTTACTCCGAAGTCGTAAAATCAGTAAATAATTATCATTATGGAACAGAAAAAGAAGCCATTTAACAAAGGTGGGCGCAAGCCTAAACTTGACCCACGAACACACCGCTATTCTCTTAATTTAGACGATGTGGAGAACGCTAAGTTCTTAGCCTTTTACGACCAATCAGGCTACAAGGTAAAGGCGCATTTAATTAAGAACTGTATTTTCGGGAAATCGTTTAAGGTGCTTAGAATTGATAAAAGCAAGGTAGATTATTACATCCAACTCTCCCAATTGTTTTCACAATTCAGGAGCATAGCATACTGTATAACCAAACGGTGAAAGAACTCCATTCCAATTTTGCGGAAAAGAAAGCACTTGCCTTGCTTTACAAACTGGAACGATACACTGTTGAACTGGTAAAGACGAACCAGCAGATTATTGCGCTTACCAAACAGTTTGAAGCATCTTATAAGGAAGAGGGAACAATATCAGCAGGGAAGTAAATACAGACTTGCCAAAAGAAAAACATCCCGAAACTGCCACGTGTACAGCTCCGGGATGAATTTCACTCTTACTTACTTCGCTCCGTGTTCTTTCTCGAACTTTCGGAGCGTGCCCACATTGAACCGTTCCTTTATGAACTCACGCACATCGGAAGCCCGGTAGTAGGCTTTTCCGCTAATCATCATAAAGGGCAGCAGTTTTTTGCTTCTTAATCTCTGTAATGTCCGGGTACTGACTTTGAACAGCAGGCATAAATCCTGATTATCCAAAAGTTTGTCATTCGGCATTACTTCTGGGTTGGTTTGCAAACTCTTTACATCTTTGCCGACTTCTTCCAGTTTATCAAGTAGCTTTTGCATCCAGTCTTTCAACTCGTAACTATCTACATACATATTGCTTCATTTTTCAGGTTATACACTAATGCTTACCAATCGATTGATGAAGCAAAGTTCGGAAAAGGGAAGCAAAGGAAATGGGGGAATGGTACACCTAATCCCCCATAAATAATTTGTAGTACGTTGATTATCAATATAACAGAAAATTCCTTTTTACAAATGGTTATAACCATTATCTCTGCTCTTTTTTATAATAGCGACTTTCAAGCTATCTAAAAATTCTGTTATTTTAGTAGGTTGCCTTTTGATAACCGCAATTTCTTTTTTGTATATATCTCCAAAATTAATGTTGAACATCTTTTCAAAAATCCGGGCAACATCACTTAAAAATATGTCCTTGTTATCAATCCGAACTATTCCATCTTTGATGTAAAAAATACCACAAACCAATTCCATTATATCTACAATTTTAATAACCTCATTGTTTAAGTAGAATGGAGATTTCCAATCAGATTCTATATTGATGAAAAATTTTGGATATTCCATTTGGCGATAGATTAGTTCTTGCTCCATATTTATTAAAGACAAGAGTTTATCAAGATATATAATTTTCAGTTTACTATTTTCAGTAGGAGAAGTTTCTTCTAATGCTTTTATTGTTCCAAAATCTATATAACTCATATTTAATTGCCTGATACGTATTTTATTATCATGCTCTTTATTGAGATAATCGAATAAATCTTCAACAAATTCAAGATATGCAGAAGTTATTTCTTCTATCACAGATTTTTCCTTTTGGCAAGGATGCTTTAGCAATTTATATATTTGCTTTTCTGTTAAATCCCATTTTGGCATAATCTTTCTTAGAAGACAAAGTGTAATTGTTTTATAAGTATTTTGCTATCTTCTGCCATTTTTTCTGCCTATGTTTATAAAATTTAAGCGTCCACCAAGCGGCAAGAGCTGTTAAACCACCTGCATATAAATCAACCATATCTGTATATCTTGTTACATTAGGAGAAATTTCTTCCATGTTGATATAATGATTCCATATAGTTACTTTTTTATTATACTCATTTGTTACTATCTCTCCTGTGCTTTTATCCATTTTGATTACGTTTATTGTATGTTTTCCTACTGGAATAAATCCATGTAGGAACATTTTAAAGCAAAAAGATTTCCCTTCTTTCCAAGTAGGAGAAGTATTATCATAAGATACAAAACTGGCTTTTGGCTTGCAAATTTCTCTTAAGGTATCAATATCCTGAATTTTACACCAAATATTTTCCCTGTTAGCTTCAAACTCAGAAGTAACAACTACTCTACGTCCTACAACCTCTTTTCCGTCACGTGTCATTAAACAAATTTTCTTTATCATACTACATGAATTAAAATATTAAACATCTATTTATCTTATACTTATACTGATTTCATTATCTTTGTACAAAGATAGAAGCAATAGACTCTAAAGGCAATAGTCATTTATAATGAGAGAACGCGTAAATATCTAATAATCAGACATTTTTAAAATATGATAATTGAGGAAATTGAGAAGCAAATAATAAACTTACTCCCGACATCAAACATACTACTTGATGAGGTAGACTATTCCATTCTCGAAGAAAGGAAAAAGGACTGGAAAAAACTCTCGGAAGTTACGCACAGTATTGTGTTGGCGTTTGATTGCTACACTAAAAAATTTGTATTTGTTTCTGATAACATTCCTGAATTATATGGGCTTGATTCCCATAGATTGTTTATTGACGGGCATCAGCCAGTAGTAGAGGTTATACATCCGGATGATATATACTACGGATTACTTGTAAGAAAGAAAATCTATTCGATATTGAGTTCGTTCTCTAATGAAGAAAAAATGAACTATAAAGCCATTCATGAAATGCGGGTGAGGAATCTACGAGGTGAATATATCCGTATAATAGAGCAGGAACAGGTCATTGAGTTGGATAAATCAGGCAATATTTGGCTTATGCTGTCGGTTATTGATGTTGACGCAAGCCATGAATCAGAAATTATTAAAAGCCACCTATATAACTTTAAAACTGGAGAACAGATTTATATAGATTTATCTGATACATTGGATGAACCTTTAACAAATAGAGAGTTGGAGGTTTTGCGTTTGATGAAGCAAGGCTTGTTAAGTAAAGAGATAGCAAACACTTTGAAAGTTAGCATCAATACGGTGAATACTCATAGACAAAATATATTGCAAAAGCTAAAAGCCAATAATTCGATTGAGGCTGTAAATTTTGCTCAAAGGTTAGGTTTGTTCAATAAGTAAATATCATATAATAGTAATAAAATGGAAAATAAAAATGTTACAATAGTAGATTTGTTTATAGATATTCTGTCTAAAAATAAAGATACACAATCGCAAAATATGGTAAAATGTTTAAAAGTTTTCATTCGCATTCCTGAATGCGCCGAATTTTTAAATGTTATTATTATTAATGCAATGGGATATAAATCTCAAATAAAATCCACAACGGTAGATAAAGCTGTTGAATGTATAATTAATCAGTCTAATATTAGAGTAGATGAAGATAATTCCCTTGATGAACATCAAAAACAGCAAATTAAGAAAGATAATGAAATCATATTAAGAATGTGTGCAGACATCACCAAGAATAAGTTAAAGGAAACTGAACAACTTATTGAAGATTAATTTGCCTAAAAGCAGAAATACATTCTAAATATTACTATCTTTGCACCAACTCAAACAACCACCGCAACACCAAGCAATCTAAAGAATTGCGCACGTGGGGTTATTAGTGGGAGAAAGATTTTAGAGATTGCTAAGATATTGAGTATGTGAAGAATAAAACTAAGGTTCATCTTCCGTACGCACCGCATTAGGAAATAAAAAATCCTCTGATTTACTGAAAATCAGAGGATTTTTTATTTTGAAGATAGCGAATAATCGCTATCTCTTTTTTCCATCATATCCCCATTTCACATAGATGGCTCCCCATGCAAATCCTGCTCCAAATGCAGTAAGAATTAGGTTATCTCCTTTTTTGAATTTATCTTCAAAATCCCAAAGGCAGAGTGAGAGAGTGCCGGCACTAGTGTTACCGTATCGTTCGATGTTGACCATGACCTTTTCGACAGGAACTTCCAAACGTTGTGTTACGGCGGTGATAATACGTTGATTAGCCTGATGAGGAATTACCCAGTCGATGTTTTCTTTGCTTAGATGGTTTCTTGCAATGATAGATTCACAGGCATCAGCCATGTTGGATACTGCATATTTGAATACAGTACGTCCTTCCTGATAGATATAATGCATTTGATTATCCAATGTATAATAAGAAGGAGTACATATAGAGCCACCCGCTTTAATGTGCAAAAAAGGCAATCCTTTACCATCTGTTCTTAACACAGCATCCATAATGCCAAAATCTTCAGTAGTAGGTTCAAGCATGACAGCTGCTCCGCCATCACCGAAAATCGGACAAGTTGCCCGGTCGGCATAATTTATTATTGACGACATCTTTTCAGCGCCTACAACTACCACTTTCTTGTAATTTCCAGAACGGATAAAATTGGCTCCAGTCTCAAGTGCATATAAAAAACCGCTGCAAACAGCTTGCATGTCAAAAGCAAAAGCTCTTTTCAGTCCCAGTCTTTCACATAAAATAGAAGCCGTGGAAGGAAAGCGGTAGTCAGGGGTTGTTGTAGCTACAATTATCAGATCAATATCATCCGGATTTGTTCGGGTGCGTTTTATTAACTGTTTGACAGCTTTACGAGCTATGTAAGAAGTTCCCAGTCCTTCCTCTTTCAAAATACGTCTTTCCTTAATACCAATACGCCCCATAATCCATTCGTCGGTAGTATCTACCATTTTGGAAATCTCATCATTGGTCAAGATGTAATCGGGTACATATCCTCCGACTCCTGTAATTACTGCGTTTATTTTTTCCATTCGTTTTATCTAGTTTTGGTAAATTGAATAAGGAGGTTCATTCGAAAATCAAAAATGCGGGCGCAAATATATGGAAAAGAGACCGAATTCCAATAGTAGTTTGTGAAACTGTAGCCTTTTTAATTAATAAAAAGGAATATTTGACCAAATTTTGTCTAATTTTTTAGCAGGCAATTTTTGTTTAAATGAATGAGTTGTTGTAAATAATTGATTCATAGGTAATTGTGAATGTTGCTCCGGTATTGCTAACTACGAAGTTTGTCAAACAACTCGTCATTGTATAAAGATGACTTATTGGTTAGAGACTATTTAAATTTTATGCAAATCATATTTTCGCTTCCTTTCTTGTCTTGCAGGTTCAAGATTTTTTTGATGACTTGCAAATGTGTGTTCTTCTAAATCCATACTGCCATCGGTAATGTATGGTAATAGTCAGTTATTCATCAAGAAAAATATTGTATATGTGAAAATATACACAGCGATATGATAACCGGCAGAAGCTGCAGTACGTGCCAGATGCAGTGCAAATGCTGTTTTACCTACCGCAGGACGGGCAGCAATAACGATCTCCTCACCGGGTTGCCAGCCGCATGTCACCCGGTCAAGGTCGGCAAATCCAGTAGTCAGTCCTGTAGCACTGTTCTTGTTGCTGGTCATGCGGGCCTCTATCAACTTATAGTGTCCTCTATGAGTTGTGACGTGGAACGGAGATGTTTGGCAGTACCACATTCATTTTCCAATCGGTCGAGGAGGGTATGGGCATTTGCCAGCGTATCGTCTATATCAGTTATCCTGATAGTTGGGAAAATAAGCCACTGCCATCTCGGATAGTACGTGGCAACCGTGAAGCAGCCAGTCAAAAGATTGATTATCCATTGTTTAAAATATTTTAGTACGCCGCAAAATTATGACTCGTTTCATTGGATGAAAAAAACGTTTTTCTGATGCTGGTAATTTAAATGTAAAATAAGTATGAATATTTTTAAATAAAAATCTAATTATTTAAACAATCTTTTCTATATTTGCATTCGATATTAGATTTTATATGGCAGTTTTGTCGATTAATAATCAGTAATATCAAACCATTTATATATAACTAAATTTTATAATGTTGAAAGGAATAGAAATAATAAAAGATCGTTTACAACGAAAGCGAAAACAGTACATCCATCAGGGAGAGAAAATAGAACAAATGAAGTGTACAATGCAAAACACCGGTGAGGAAATTGAGCAACTGGAATATGTGCTTAATGAGATGGAGCATATAGCGGATGTAAATCGTGCGCCACGAGTGATTCCAAATGCTAGGGTGGAGGAGGTGTTTGCATATCTCTGCCGGGTGTTTGAGTTTTTGCAGCACCGTTTAAAGCTGCATTTCAAATATAAATTGGCATGCGAAGTCATCTTTGCCTACTATCAGTTTAAAAGTCGGTTGCATACTCCTGGACGGGAATATTTAAGCTTTGCAACTATACTGACTTACTTTAAACGTGAAAGAGGAATGGCGTATGGGTGATTTCAAAAATATCGAAATATAGAGATAATAGTGTGAAAAACAAATGTTTTAGGAACAGAAATGACGAATTTGATATTTTTTCCTTATTTTTGTGTGTCCATTTTTGAATGATATGATACAGATAATACGATTAAAAGGAAAAGACAAACACTTATATCGGCTTTTAGCGCCGATGGTGATGGATCCCGAAGTGATACGCGCAAACAATAATTACCCTTTCAAGACGGGCGAAGAGTATGTGTGGTTCATTGCGATTGAAGATAAAGAAGTGGTGGGCTTCGTCCCCGTGGAACAGAAAAGCCGGAAGAAAGCTGTAATCAATAATTATTATGTGAAGGCAGAAGGCACCGTACGGGAGGAAATCCTGTCACATCTGTTGCCCGCTATCGTTGCGGAATTTAGGCCCGAGAGTTGGTTGCTCAATTCGGTCACACTGGTACAAGATAAAGGAACATTTGAAAAGTTTGAATTTGTATCGATGGACAAGAAATGGACACGGTATGTAAAAATGTATAGATAACTTATGACGAAAAAGAAAATAGCAGGCACAAAGAATGTATATGAATTAGCACAAGAACGACTGAAAGTTATATTTAATGAATTTGATAATATATATGTGTCATTCTCCGGAGGTAAAGACAGCGGGGTACTGCTGAATATGTGTATCGATTATATCCGGAAGAATAACCTGAAGGTACGTTTGGGAGTTTTTCACATGGATTATGAGATCCAGTATAAAATGACCATCGACTATGTAGACCGGATGCTGGAGGCCAATAAGGATATTTTGGATGTATACCGGGTATGCATCCCTTTCCGTGTGGCTACCTGCACCTCGATGTATCAATCTTTTTGGCGTCCGTGGGAAGACAGCAAAAAGAATATATGGGTTCGTTCCATGCCGAAAAAGGCAATGACCAAAGAAGATTTTCCTTTTTATAATACAACCATGTGGGATTATGAATTTCAGATGCGTTTTGCGCAATGGATACATAATAAAAAAGATGCAGTGCGCACTTGTTGTCTGATCGGGATTCGTACACAGGAAAGTTTCAATCGGTGGAGATGTATCTATATGAGCCGTAAATTCCAGATGTATCATAAATATAAATGGACTTCAAAAGTAGGGAATGATATTTATAATGCCTACCCTATTTATGACTGGAAAACAACGGATGTATGGACTGCCAATGGAAAATTCCAGTGGGATTATAATGTTTTATACGATCTTTATTATCGTGCCGGAGTCAATCTGGAGCGTCAGCGTGTAGCAAGTCCCTTTATTAATGAGGCACAAGAGAGCTTGCAGCTTTACCGGGTGCTTGATCCTAATACCTGGGGTAAAATGGTGGGAAGGGTGAACGGTGTGAACTTTACCGGTATGTATGGTGGTACTCATGCAATGGGATGGCAATCGGTGAAACTTCCCGAAGGATATACATGGCGCGAGTTTATGTATTTTTTGTTGTCTACTCTGCCGGAGCGGGCGAGGAAGAATTATCTACGGAAACTTTCAGTGAGCGTGAATTTCTGGCGGACAAAAGGCGGATGCCTGAGTGATGCCACCATCCAGAAGCTGATTGATGCGAAAGTACCGATTATCGTTATGGACAACAGTAACTACAAAACGTTGAAAAAACCGGTACGTATGGAATATCAGGATGATATTGACATTCCGGAATTCAAAGAAATACCCACGTATAAGCGAATGTGCGTTTGTATTCTTAAGAATGACCATGCCTGCAAATATATGGGATTCTCACCTACAAAGGAGGAGATGAGTAAGAGAAGTCAAATTATGGAACAATATAGAATCATAGTATCATGAGTGTAGATAAAAGCCCTGTTTACGAGGTAAAAGCGGTACCCGTAGAAAAAGTATATGCGAACGATTATAATCCGAATGTCGTTGCACCGCCTGAAATGAAGTTGCTGGAACTTTCTATTTGGGAAGATGGCTTTACGATGCCATGTGTATGTTACTACAATAAAGATGAAGACCGTTATATCCTGGTGGATGGTTACCATCGCTATACGGTATTGAAAACTTCCCAACGAATCTATAAGCGTGAAAACGGTTTGTTGCCGATTGTGGTGATAGACAAAGACTTGTCTAACCGTATGAGTTCAACAATCCGGCACAACCGTGCGCGTGGAATGCATAACATTGAATTGATGTGCAACATTGTTGCGGAGCTTGATAAGGCAGGTATGTCCGATCAATGGATAATGAAAAATATTGGTATGGATCGTGATGAATTGTTGCGCCTGAAACAAATTTCAGGACTTGCTGATCTGTTTGCTAATCGCGAATTCAGTATTCCTGATGAGGTGGCACCTACGGAAACTGAGCGTAAAACCTTATAATCTGATAGTTATATATATATACAGAAATTGAGCATTTTGTCATTTGGGCACAAATTATACAAGTTATTAGCTTATTTTGTTGTATAAAACAGCTAGTTATTCTGTCTAATTTGTGCCTAAGTTGTGTCTAAATGACACGAAAAACTATAACTTCCCTCTATTGTCCAAGTTTTTACGAAAGAAACTTGGGAATTTTAAAATGTTCGCATATCGAAAGAAATGAGGATATTGAGTATTTTTGTTGTGAATTTCGTAACCTTGTTGTTCGCTACCTACATAATTAGCCCCTTTATTCTAAGTTGATTCTCTGTAACAGAAATGAATACAATTTTGTATCTCCTTTAATATTCCGAAATTTGCAATATGAGATTTGGACAAAAAATATTGTCCTGAGAGAAAAGCAAAAAGAGAAGTAAGAGAGATATATGAGAAGTAGAAGAAAGTACATTAGAGAATTAATGAGAGAAATAACAAGACTTACAACCTGTTTTTTATATTTGATTTCTTTATTATCTGTGGTGGGGTGTGTGCAGGAGTTGAATGTGACCGGCACTCTCATCCAATTAACGCCAGAGGTGACAACTTGTGCGGATATATATGCCGGGTTGTTGATTAAACCATTGAGCAATCCATTGCTTGGCTCTCTGCCTTATAGTGACATTCAAGAAACTATTCCCATGAATTATATTATGTATGAGTCCGGCTTCAGAACAACACCTGTCTGAACATTCAAGGGACTTACAAAAGTCAAGACTCTTATTACAAGATACCGATAGTCACTTCCGTTGCTCTAGTGATAACATAGGTAACCATAGGTAACAGTGGGGGACTCTGACTGGTTGATGTGGTATGAAGAAGGACAAAGAGAAACAGGTGACAG
Source organism: Bacteroides sp. AF32-8BH (assembly GCF_003435205.1). NCBI lineage: Bacteria > Pseudomonadati > Bacteroidota > Bacteroidia > Bacteroidales > Bacteroidaceae > Bacteroides > Bacteroides sp. AF32-8BH. The sequence continues at coordinate 41,029 of NZ_QVLZ01000035.1, forward strand.
GATGATGTATATCTAACATTAAAAACAGGAAATTTGGAAAAAGAAGTTCATATTAGACAAAGGAAAGCTGTTCCTGCTGCGGGAAGTACGCTTCAGCTCATGCCTACTGAAAATTCAAATTCGGAGGTATATGAAATCAATTATTTCTGCCTTACGGGCGAAGTGGATGAAAGTGCTAAAAATTGGATCCGTCTGTATTCTTCCGTAATGCCGGAGGAACATACAGGAGAAGAACGCATTATCGTTGAAGACGGTAAGATATATATTAAGGTATTGCCCAATATAGAGGCGGATTCCAGAAACGGAATCGTACATCTCACAACAATGGCGTCTTCCGTTAAAACGGGCATCAGTAATGTGCAACGCATAAAAATAGATGTTACTCAATTGGGGCAATAAATAACAGTAAATGTGATATAAATGAAGAAAGTTGCTATACTCATATTATTCATGCTCGGATGTGCTATTTCCGAGGGTTATGCCCAGAAGGTTGCGTTGAAAAGCAATCTGCTGTATGACGCTACCACTACCATGAATTTGGGGTTGGAGATCGGACTGGTGCGTAAATGGACGCTGGACATTCCGGTCAATTATAATCCGTGGAAACTTTCCGACGGCAAACGCCTCCGTCATTGGGGGATACAACCCGAAGTTCGTTACTGGTTTTGTGAGAGTTTTCGCCGTATGTTTATCGGAATGCACGGACATTATGCCGATTTCAATGTAGGAGGGTGGCCCGACTGGTCTTTTATCAGTGACAATATGCAGCATACGCGTTATCAGGGATATCTTTATGGCGGTGGCTTTTCCGTAGGATATTCGTGGATTCTGAAAAAACGCTGGAGTATAGAAACGTCTGTCGGAGTGGGATATGCGCACATTGTATATGACAAGTATCCTTGCGCTACCTGTGGTACGAGATTGAAGGAAAGCAGCAAAAATTATTTCGGACCTACCAAAGCAAGTGTGTCACTTATTTATGTAATTAAATAATAAGGAGTATGATAATAAGAAATATAGGTTTCCTTGTGTGTATGTTGGTGGTTTGCAGCCTGAATATAAACACAGCTATGGCTCAATCCCGCTCTTACGAAGGTGGCATTACCGTGAATCCGGTGCGGTTGGAACAGAAAGGTGATTTTATTCATGTCGATATAGATTTTGTTTTGAATAATGTGAAAGTGAAATCTGCCCGGGGAATGGATTTAATTCCGCGGCTGGTGACTTCCGGACGCACTCTGAATCTTCCGAAAGTTTCTATTAAAGGTCGTGACGAGTATTTGGCGTATGAGCGTGGGCTTGCGTTGATGAGCGCCAAGGAGAAGAGAAGCTACGAGAAGCCGTATATAGTGGAAAAAGCCGGAAAACTAAGAAATGATACGATTCGGTATCAATATCTGGTTCCGTTCGAATCATGGATGAAGGATGCGCGTCTGGACGTGCAGCGTGACGAATGTGGTTGCGGTGAAACGGCATTAATGAACATCGAGGAATTTGGCAAAGTGACGTTGGAACGTGTATGGACGCCTTACGTAGTGGCTCCTCAGTTTGCCTATCTGCAACCGAAAGCGGAAGAAATCAAACAACGGGATGTTCAAGCGGAATGTTTTCTGGATTTCGAGGTGAATAAAGTCAATATTCGTCCCGAATACATGAATAACCTTCAGGAGCTGGCTAAAATCCGGAAGATGATCGATGAGCTGAAGTCCGATCCGAATGTGAAAGTGAACCGTCTGGATATTATCGGTTATGCGTCTCCGGAAGGAACATTGGCAGCGAACAAACGTCTGTCTGAAGGACGTGCCATGGCGCTCCGGGATTATCTGGCATACAGATACGATTTTCCGAGAAACCAATACTACATTGTCTTTGGAGGTGAAAACTGGGACGGACTGGAGAAGGCGCTTGAAACAATCGAATTGGAATATAAAGACGAAGTGCTGGATATTATCAGGAACATACCTATTGAAAAAGGAAGAGAAACAAAACTGATGCAACTTCACGGAGGGACGCCTTACCGATACTTGTTGAAGTATATTTTCCCAAGTTTGCGTGTGGCTATCTGCAAAGTGAATTACGAAGTGAGGGATTTTAGTGTGGAGGAAGCAAAAGAGATTATCAAGACGCGTCCGCAGAATTTGAGCTTGAATGAAATGTTTCTGGTAGCTAATACCTATCCGACAGGCTCGCAAGAATTTATTGATGTGTTCGAAACGGCTGTCCGGATGTATCCGCAGAGTGAGATTGCAAATATAAATGCTGCTACTGCCGCTTTATCACGCAATGAATTGGTTTCGGCTGAACGTTATCTGGGCATGGTGAATTCGAATAAGAATTTGCCGGAATATAATAATGCTATGGGAATATTAATGTTAATGAAGGGAGATTATGAATCATCGAAGAAGTATTTGAAGTTTGCAGAGCAGTCAGGTCTGGATGCAGCTAGGGGCAATCTGGAAGAATTAGTCAGGAAGAAGGCTAATGCTGCTAAAATGAAAAAGAATGGTAAGTAAAACTTACTGATTAAGTGGGAAATTATATAAGTATTAATTCTAATATTTTTTTGTATTATGCTAAAGATTAAATCAATTTTAGTTTCGTTGCTGGTTGTTGCGGCACTGGCAAGTTGTTCAAATGAGAATCTGGAGGAAAATCCGGAGGTTGAAGGGGGAGCAGGTTATGATGTAGCTTACGTATCAATTAGTCTGACTAATCCCAAAGTGCCTGGTTCACGTGCTTCTGGTGAACAGACGGCTTTAGAGGAGGAAAGTGCGATTAATGAGCTCTATTTGATTACGTTCAATGCGAGTAAGGTGGTGACTAAGGATGAAAAGGCAACTAAGTATGCCACGGTATTGGGATCAAGTTCTTTCGGAACAAATAGTGGAGTTACGACTCCGAATACTCCGGTTAAAGTGGATCCGAATACTAAGTATTTGCTTGTTATTGCCAATCCAGGTTACCAATTAAAGGATCGCTTGGATAATCTTTCAGCGGGTGCAACCTATGCTACCATCAATGGAATGATTACAGTTCCTGAAAACAATACTAAGCCCAACAATGCTTATCTGGTAGAGGAGGTTGTACACTCCAATGGTTGTGCAATGATTAATGTCGGATTCTACGATGATTCCGATTCAGATCCATCCAATCATGCATGGGAGGATGAATGTCTGCTTGATGTATCGGATAAGATTGTTTTGGTCAGCGACTATAAATCGGAAGCGCAAGCTCAGAATGCAGCGAAAAGTAATCCGGCTACCCTTGAGATAGAACGCCTTGCTGCAAAATTGGAGGTTATGATTGGCAGTCCATTAGCAGTTGGACCTTTTGAAGATGGAACAAATGCAAGTCTAGGACAGTTTGATTTTGGAAATTGGACTATAGATTACTACAACTCCCTGTTCTTTCCTTTTGCAAAGAAGACTACCACAGCATCGTCTCATACTACCGGATTTTACAAAAGTAACTTCTATACAGTCGACCCGAACTTTACGACTGCGGGTGGAACCGAATATCTTACAGGCATTATTAAGAATACACTCGATGCTGCAACTCGCGAACCTAAGGTGGAATGGGTTGCTGAAAGTGCGACTGCAGGTGATAATTACAAATACTGTATCGAGAATACGATGGCCGCAGGATATCAGAAGTTCGGTGCGGCTACGCGTCTGGTACTTAAGGGACAGTATGCACCTTGGAAGTCTGGTGAATTTACTTTAGGAAATGACTGGTATCGTCTTCCTAACGGAACTAACTCTGTAAACTTCAAGAGTTTTGCCGACTTGCTGGCTGCTTATACGCCTGCCAAAGCTAAAGAAACAGCCTCAGACCCTATGACCGCCCAGGAGAAACTTTTAGTTTCGGCATGCGAACTGTTCTATACTCAGATAAAATCTGAACTTACCGCCAATGATCCGGGTGATTTTGCATCCCTTACGCAGGCTATTCTTGACGACAACAACATTCAGAATGGTGGTGAACTGTGTAAAAAAGAAGGTTGCATCTATTGGTATCCAAAGAGTCTCAACTATTACTACTATGAGATTCGTCATGACAATGCAGCCAATTCTTACATGGAGTATGGGAAATACGGTGTAGTACGTAATAACTATTATACGCTTACGCTGACAAAGGTGAATGGTAACGGTACACCGTGGTATCCTGGTGGTGGTCCCGAAGATCCGGATGAAGAAGAAGATATCGATAAGAAAGGTGCCTATCTCCATTTTGAGATTAAAGTTGCTCCGTGGATATACTGGACTACAAATTTCGAAATCTAAATAAATTCTTTACTTTCAAAGAAAACAGGGCAGTGCGGACTGCCTGCCCTGTACTTTTAAAATAGATATTCCGTACGGAACAGACCGCCGAAAAAAGTAAAAACAAGCCGGTGACAGGCTTCCCAAAAACAGCACTGAAATATACCGGCGCATCCGAGATGCAATGAAATGCAAAGCGCGCCCCAAAAAGAGGAAATAACCGGAGGTCACAAAATAGAGATCTCTGACAATATAAAATGGCAAACCGATAGGGTTGCCCCTAAAAGAAAAGATATGTTCGGAAAAACTAAATCGCTGTTCCTTATCGTTGCTTCGATGCTATGTATGGCTTCGTGCGACAGTATACGCGAAGACCTGCCACGGTGCGAGCTTTGGTTGGAATTTGTATTCGACTACAATATGGAATATGCGGATGCATTTAATCCGCAGGTTAAATCGGTGGATGTACTTGTGTTCGACAGCGATGATAAATTGCTTTTCACCAAAAGTGCCGAGGTTGCTGCGCTGGTTGGTGGAAGCCGGATGTCGTTGACCGACGAGCTCGATTTCGGAAGTTATAAAGTACTGACCGTCGGAAGTCTGTCTGACAGATTCCGGCTTTCGGACAATGCAGGTAATAAACTGGTGCCGGGAACAACCACCCTCCAACAAGTCATTGTATCCCTGAAGCGGGAGACGGGGGTTGTTAATTTCGAATTTCAGCATCTTTACTTCGGAGAAGTTGTGGAAGTGGACCACCTGCCATCCAATACCAACCACAAAATTTATCCGGTGAACCTGATACGTGACACCAATCGGTTTAATCTCGCGTTAATGGGATATGAGGAAAATAAAGTGGATGGCACACAATATACATTTGAAATTCAGGCACCGGAAAATGCGGTTTATTCCTGGGAAAACGAACCCACAGGACAAGGGCCGGTTACTTATGTGCCTTACTATACAGGTCCGGGTGAAATATCCGATGTGGTTATGTCCGTACGCCTGAATACGATGCGTTTGCTCAACAGGAGCGGATGGGATTATAAGTTTATTATAAGGGATGCGAATACCGAAGCCGAAGTCTGGAGCTACAATCTGATGACACTATTGAGCATTGCCCGGCCGGTTTCCCGTTACGACGGAACGGAACTTCCCTTTCAGGAGTATCTTGACAGGCAGAGTGAATGGAACCTGATATTTACAGTTGTTGAAAAACCCGGAGGAGGATTCCTTCAAATTGGTATTGTCGTGGGGACCTGGATTCATTGGCTCCACGGGATGGAAGTTTAAGAATGAGAAAAAAGCTATTACATATCATTTATCTGGCATCCACCATCCTTTTGTTCTCATGTAGTAGAGAAGCTGATGTGGCTTATGAGTTGCCTGCCCATACTACCAGGGCGCAACTTAGCATCGACTTGGTGAACAATGGGGATGTGGAACAACAGGAGAAGATAAACTCCATGCGGTTTATCGTATTCGGCAGTACGCCCGGTGGCGTGAGGCTGGATGTGAATGAACACATCCTGTTGAGCACTCCGGAGACAGCTACTGATATAGATGCGCAACTTCTCGAAGTGACTTCCAGCAATGATATCCTGGTCATAGTTATTGCCAACGAACCGCAGAGTCTCACAAGCCAACTTGACGGTATAGCTAATCTTTTGACGTTGCAAGAAATGATTTACGACATCTCCAGCATACTGAATAATGACGGGCAGATTATTTCGGCGACCGGAATGCCTATGACAGGAGTGATCCGGGATATATCCATAGCACCCGATGAAACCAAAACAGTGCAAATGGTGATCGAACGTGCCGTAGCCCGGGTAGATGTCTTTATCGAAGCTATAGACGGCGGGGCAGTGACCGGATATACTGCCGGAAGCACCAGTGTCACCTTGCATAATTTTTCCCACGATAGCTATTTCGTGATGGGAAACGTGGACAACGGCACGCGTGATAACGCCGACTCTTCAAAAAACTACGGAAAGGTGAAGGAAGACGTGTCGGAAAGCAATTTATTAACGCATAGCTGGACGGCTGCGACTACAGAAATCTGGGCATATTCATCGGCTCCCGGAGCTGAAAACCGGAAGTTGCTTTGCTCGTTCTATACAGCCGAACGCATATTCAAGTCGGATTATTCCGACCGACTGTCTATCAGTATGGCTAATGTCCCAAAAGGGCCTTCGGACGTCACCGGAATAACCGGGAAAGTAATTGAAAGCGTAACAAAGGTTGACGGCACAGGTAGTCCGACAGCGCAACCTTTTACAGAGATCCGTCGGAACAATGTGTATCAGGTAACGGCACGTGTAGAAAAAGTAGGTATTCAGATACTGACGATAAGCATAGAAGATTGGGGTGAAAGACAAGACATTGATCTGGATATGAACTTGTAATATCTTTCGCTGATTGTTTTTAATTTCGGAAAAGAAGTAAGATGATAAAGACTATAAATAATATTAGGATGATTATGGCAATGGCTGTCCTTTCGGTTGTCCTCTTTTCGTGTGTCAGAGAAGAGATGACGTGTGATAAGGAATTAATTGTTGTGCAACGTATCGGAGAAGGCGGCTATGTCTACACTCGTGGTACGGTAATCTCTTCGAATACCGATCTGAAAGAAGAGACTTTCGGTCTTTACGGCTCACTGACTCCCAATGCTTCTGTTCCCCAATCATACTTCAATGCAAGTGCTACGGTTAACGCCGACCTGACAGCCACCATCTCGCCGTTGCAATATTGGCCCGGATTGTTGAATGCGAGCATGAAGTTCTTCTCCTGGTATCCGTATAGTGATGCGAATGCGCCTACTGCGAGTTTCATTGATCCCGGAGAAATGGTGCTGAATTATACAGCGAATGAATCTGCCGCCAATCATGTCGATGTATTGGCGGCTATATCGGGCCCTGTATGGGTTGAAGGTGTGAATATACACTTCTACCACACATTGACCAAGGTTACCTTTACATTCAAGAAAGTAGCTCCTGTACCGAATGAGGTGACTATCGAGAAAATAGAATTCCAGAATGTAGGAAAAAGCGGTAACCTTGCGATGACTGAAATTCCGACTACCACGACGAAAAACGGCAAACCGAAGTTTGTCTGGAGCGATGTCGCCACCGGGAAGGTCGCTTCTACTCCCACCGGTAACAAAACGGTTACTGAAGATGCCACCTTGATAGGTGATACATTCCTCATGTTGCCGACCAACGCTTTCTCCGCAACCGCCAAAATCGTTGTTACCACCAACTTTGGCGATCGGGAATTCCTGTTCAGTGATATTCTCGCCAAGAATCCGCATTCTTGGGAATCGGGCGAGTACATCAACTACAATCTTACGATATCCAACGAAACCTATCAGCTTTCAGCTACCCCGCTTGAATGGACGGAAAGCCCGGTGAATGTAATTTTCGACAAACAATATTATTTCAAATTATCGCAGACCAAGGTACAGACAGCTGGTGATGGGGGCACTGTCAATATAGAAGTGAAAACGAATTATGATGCTAATCCGGATACAGGATTTCTGCCGGGGGCGTCATTAAACAAAAGTACCATGGATACGTGGCCGACAGTTAATATGACTCAGATATCCCTTTCGGAAGGAGTGTATACGTATAATATCCAGGTTGTGATGCCCAGATTTAATTCAGGAACCGGAACTAAGCGGGAAACAGGCTTTTATATCAATGCCGGTAATTTGCGGCACCATGTACTGTTGAGTCAGTGGAGAGAAGACGGAGAGTGGCTGACCTCGAACGTAGAGTTGGACAGCAATGATAATGGAACCGGAAATATGCGACGTCGCAAGATTGTCTTTACTTCGGGCAATCCGGGAATATGGGAGTGGAAGATAACCCAGATACAAGATCCGGATAAAATTCTGCTTAACAGTGAGACAATGCTCGAAACAAGTGGCGTGAGTGGTGATGCGGTTTACTTCTACTTTAGAGCCGATGCTGTGTCCGGTGATACGGCTAGACTCATACTAACCAATACGAATGGTGATAATCTGCCAATAACGGTGACATTGACCGCACCATAATGACGAATATGCAATATCAAAGTTTAAGGAAAGGAAATAGAAATATGCAATATGGGTTTTCAATAAAAAGAAAGTGCTATCTTTTGTCTGTTCTGTTGATGACGGTATGGCTTACCGGATGCGTACAGGAAGAATTTGAGTCGACGCCTTCTCCGGCAGGAAACGGTATTCGCTTTACATTAACGGTTCCCGATGTAAACCTCCCGTCCGTATCTTCGCGTACGATGACCGGAACGGGAACAGCAAAGAAAGAAGACGAAATAAAAACGGTGGATATTCTTGTTTTTGATATGTCAAAAACGCCGGCAGTATTTCTGGAATGGGCCAGTGCTACAGGAGTTACGCAGGATTTGGCTGACAATTCCACTGTGAGTTTCTCTGCCGTACTTTCTCCCACTACCGCATCTACCTGCATCGTGGTCGTAGCAAATAAGGAACTTGATGATATTGTGTCAGGCTTCACGAAGGGAGTGACCACCAAGGTTCGGGCAATGGAAGAGATGCTTCACACCCAAACCGGCAAATGGCTGGCAGACGGCTCGACAACCGGTGGGTATACGCGGATTCCGATGTACGGGGAGAAGGTAATAAGCAAAATCACTCCTTCGATGGATCCGATAACCGGCATAAATATGAAACGTATGCTGGCGCGTATTGATATCCATAATAACAGTGTCACTTCAAATTTCACGGTCGAAGAGGTTTACCTGGCCAATTATAATACCACCGGATACATTGCTCCGGCATGGAACACGAACGGACAGGTTACTGAACCGGCTCCGGATACTCCTGTTCTCCCCACGGACAGTGGTAAAATGACGGAGGAAGGGAATGCAATCCTTTATTCCGTAAATGGTAACACACCCTACGATGGGGAGATTTATACATTTGAGTCCCTGGCGGCAGGGGATGCCGGTGGTGTGGGACAAGACGGAGAAGCGAGCCGTAAAGATGCTACTTGCCTGATTGTGAAAGGAAAGATCGGTACTGGTGAATTGACATTTTACCGGGTGGATTTCACCAAAACCGGAAATACGGGAGAACAAGTGGAATATTTGCCTTTGAAGCGAAACCATAAATACATCATTACCATTACCCAAGCATTGGGAACCGGTTATAAAAGTTTTAGCGAGGCGTTGGCATCATATACAGTCATGTCCAACCTGAAATTCCGGTTGATACACTATGATCGTGATAAGGTCAAAGATGTGGTCTACAATGGACAATATATGCTTGGAGTGGGTGAATCGGAGGTCGCTGTAACTCAATACCAGAATAATAGTTATGCTATAGACGTTTTTACTGACAGTCCCGGAGGCTGGAAGGCCACCATTACTGCAGGGAACGACTGGCTCAAATTTGAAGGTGGAGCTGATGCGGCATCAGGCGTTGCGAATGATGATACCCAACTCAAATTGAAGATTCCATATTTTAATAATGAAAATATTGGCGTTGGGCGTAAGGCTACTGTTACGTTGACGGCAGGGCGCCTGACTCACAATATTGAAGTGACACAGTATACAATAGATCCGGGAATTATCAAATTTGTCGATGCATACGGAAATGTGTTGGAGAGAGGTCTTTTTTTTCCAATTCGAAATCCTGATGGCGACGAACTCCCTCTCGAACCGCAGACGGTGTATGTCATTTTTTCCGTGGATAGGATAGAAGGTAAGCTTTATGGCACTGGCGGTGTCAATATGGTCCAATATAATGCCGGCGGTTTGATTCCGCAATTAGACAGGACGAATGCGATACCGTTCAGTGAAAGGGTGCAGGCGTTTACCATACAGCCTAATCCGCGAAGAGCAGGCGATGGTACTGTTGAAGATGGTGCAGGCTGGTGGTGGCGTTGGGACTTTATGCTGTTCGACCTGTACGATAAGGAAGGATACCTTACTCAAGTACAATTCCCCATCAATCAGGGGGAGCTGGAGTTTTCACTCCGATATCTTTCCACTACAGTCAATAGTCGTACTTATAAAGTCAATCTGGGTGCGGAACAATACTTGCAATTGTTTGTCAATAACAATTGGGAAATTATGGATATTGAGGAATTGAATATAACGAACGATGATGGTACCGGACTGATTCGGACCGATTCGGATAATGATGTAATTATAGGTAGAAAGAATGCGGACGACAAGATGTATCTTGAGTCTATCATAGGCTATGATGACGGCAAGGGAAATGATGTGGTTGGTCATGGATACGATTTCAGGCTGAAGCTTCACCCCGGCAAGTGGAAAGAAGGAAAAAGCGGAACGATAAGAATCACGTTCAGAAATGTAATGCATACCGTGGCAGATGAAGAATTCCCGTTTTATCGTACGATTGACCTTCAGATGGTGTCCGAAACCAAATCTTACACAACTGCCGGGGAACCTCTTTTCTATCTTTATCCGCTTCGGTTTGATAATAGGAGATATTATAACGGAACTAACCAAAGTGTGGGGCGATTGGAAAATATAGCCGATGCGGAGGATATCTGTAGGAATATAGGCGATGGTTGGCGTCTGCCTACTGCTAGTGAACTGTTGCTGTCATTTGTCTATGAAAATGCTTTGGGTGGTAATGCGATTAACAGTAATTATCATGACGGTCAGAATATATATGGGTGGTATCAAAACTGGACAGGTAACTACTGGTCTTCATCATACTATGAGGCTAAAGGCTCTACAACACGTTTTGGGATGGAAATGTCGGCAGGTTATCCGGATTCCGCACCTATTAGTAATAATAATTATTTTCGTTGCGTAAGGGATAATACAAATAGCGGAAAGAAGTACCCTTATTTGATGGTAGAATCCTCGGGGGTCACTATTGTCTCTCGCGATGCCAGTGGAGGAACAGATCCTTTGGTGTTATTTGCTTCAGGTGAAACTCCGGATACAAGTGTCGCAATGAATAAGGTTGCTCCTAAGTTTCAGATTGAAAATTCCAGTAGTAATGGTAAAACTTGGGCGGAAGCAAAAGCGGCATGCGAAAGTAAAGGGAGTGGCTGGCGTCTACCTACTCAGCGTGAGATGTATTTAGTACTCGGTATGGGAGGGGCTGTTACCAATATCGAAAACCAAGGTTTCGGTGACTCGACTACTTGGACAGGGAACGGATTCGAGAAGATTAGTGCTGTGCACTGGACATTGACTTCACGCGATAGCAACTATTGGCTGGTCGGACATAATAATGGTGAATTCGGCGCATGGGCTACGGTAGAGTCCACAACTTGGGCTTGGTATCGTTGTGTGCGCACAATAGAATAAAAGCTAAAAGAACTGTATCAGAATGTTGTTTGTCTTCATTCTGATACAGCTCGTCTATTAAATCCTTTTCTTTTTATTCCTAGAATCCACAATGTTTAGTGTGTTTCCCTTTGTTTACAACGTATTGATAACTTCCAACTGCTTTTGCAAGAAAGCAATACGCTATGCTTCTCCACTTTCCGAAACCAGAATAGAGTGGCGCTTCAACGATTGAATCCAATTGCGTTGCATCTGGCAGATATATGAGCTTTGCGAATCCATCGAGTTGATAGAATATACCCGCAGCAGACTGACTTGGTAATCATGTTTCTCGATATAGCTGTAAGTGGCTTCGAAACTGATATTGGACAGATAGAAAGACACTTTCTTGTTTTCGCTGAACTCTCCCTTTATGGACAGATGTTCTACCACGCCAAGTAACTGAAGAAGTTCTTCTTTCAAATGCATGACATCGTCCTTGTTTATCAGATTCAGGCTGGCAAAGTACTTGCTCTCTTTCACAAAAGAATAAAAGATATTTGTGTCCCAGATGAAAAACGTTTTTGGACACTGTCTTATACTTTCACTCAGCTTCTTATGCACATTGACGATCCGTTCATCCACAGACATGTCTTCCAAAGAATGTGGCGTCTTTATATCCCCATTCTGATACATCCATCGGCAAAGACGGAATTTAGACAAATTCTCATAGGAAGAATAAAGTGTAAAGGGAAGGGAATTGGATGCAGTATACACCTCCGTCGTATTATCTGTTTTCACATAGTCGAAAATTTGCAGATAACGGTTGATTATTTCGTAATAACTTTCCAGCGCACTAGTGGCATGAAGTAAGTTCAGGTCGAAAGTAACTTTATTAGATACATGGCTACCTACAATCTGGTCGATAGAAATACCGAGTTTTTGAGAAAGCAGCGCTACTTCGTCTATTGTAAAAGACACCTCACCCCTCAATCTGCGATAGACAGCTTCCTTTCCCATGCATAAAATGTCAGCCAAAGTATTGGCCAGATTCATATCTTGAGGAATTCGCTCCCTCATTGTAGATATTAATTCGTTTAGAATACCATTTTTCATTGTTTGTTCCTTTAATTTTAATGTTAATAATCTCTGTGATACATTCTATGCAAAATTACGTCTTGTGTTTGAAAGATTTGTGTGGAAAAACAGAGATGAATGTATGTGTTTTTTTTCTGATTGGGAATCAAACAGAAGTGGTGAGGACAGGGAATGAAAAAAAGTAGATAAGAATCTTATCTACTTTCATTTATTGGAACTGATTTTTTATTGAAGTTCTAATCTGCGAAAATAAAATTAAAGAGCGTCAATAATTTCTCGCTGTTGCTTGAAGAATTGAATACGCTGCATTTCACCGCTTTCGGATATCAAAGTGGAGAACTTTTTCAGAGATTGAATCCATTCTTTCAAGGTACAGAAAATTTCGTTGTCCATCGTGGTAATGGAGTTGATGGAATAAATACGTATGAGGCTCATTTGCAGGTTATTGGTGTCTACATAGCTATATGTTGCCTCGAAGTTGATATTCGACACATAGATGCGTACACGATTGCCATCGGCTGTCTTGCCATTGATAGCCAGTTCTTCCAGTTCGTCCGCCAATAAGAATAATTCATTTTTGATTTCTTCTTTTGTTTCGTCGGAAATGAGATGGAGGCTGGCGAAGTATTGGATATCGTTGATAAGGTGTTGGAAAATCATATTATCCCATATATAGTCTATGGAGTGGATATGACGTGTCATTGCTACATAGTCTTTCTGGATATTGACCAGTTTCGGTGGAATATCCAATTCTTCGAAACTCTTGCAATCGATATATTTATTCTGGTACATCCATTTGAATAAACGGAATTTTGCCAGAAGTTCATGTTTCAGATAGAGAGTCTGGGGAATAATGTTGGCAGAAGTTCCCATTACAGAATTCGGGTCATCCGGCATCGTATTGATTAGCGAGACATATTTTTCAAGGATATTGTAGTAACTCTCGAACGGGTCGTCATAATCTACAATGTTTATATTAAACATGGCGTTCGATTTGAAACTTAGTCCTATAATCTTGTCTAGCGATATACCCAGTTTTCTTGAAATAAGAGCCGACTCTTGTAAGGTGAAAGGTACTTCACCGCGCAATCTTCTGTATACTGCCTCTTTTCCTATGTATAGCGTGTCCATTAACATATCTGCCAGTTGTCCTTTGAGCGGAAGCTTTTCTTTCATCGCTTCTATGAGGTTTGCATTTGGATTATTTGTCATCATAATAGTTCTAATAAATAATACTTTTCTATTATAAACATTTGTCAGTGGCAAGTTGTTTCGGAAATTGAAACTATTTAAATCTGCTTTTTTTTAAAATATCCTCTCCGAAAATTGTTTATTTTAAGCAAATCGGTTACATTTGTGACCATAAACAAAACGAAGAGACAGCGTCTCTTTAATAAACAATAGAAATATTTAGAATGAAAAGAATATTGGTAAGTGGCGGAGCCGGTTTTATAGGCTCTCATCTCTGTACTCGGCTTATAAACGAAGGTCACGACGTGATATGCCTGGATAATTTTTTTACGGGTTCGAAAGATAATATCATTCACTTGATGGATAATCATCATTTTGAGGTGGTGAGGCATGATGTCACTTATCCTTATTCGGCTGAAGTAGATGAAATTTATAATTTGGCTTGTCCGGCATCTCCCATTCATTATCAACATGACCCGATTCAAACTGCCAAAACATCTGTGATGGGAGCCATTAATATGCTGGGATTGGCAATGAGACTGGATGCCAAGATTCTGCAAGCTTCTACGAGTGAGGTATATGGAGATCCAATCGTTCATCCGCAACCGGAAAGCTATTGGGGAAATGTGAATCCGGTAGGTTACCGGTCTTGCTATGATGAGGGAAAGCGTTGCGCAGAAACATTATTTATGGATTATCACCGTCAGAATAATGTGCGTGTGAAGATTATCCGTATTTTTAATACGTATGGTCCGCGAATGTTGCCGAATGACGGACGGGTTGTTTCTAATTTTATTCTTCAAGCGTTGAATAATGAAGATATAACAATATATGGTGATGGGAAGCAGACACGCAGCTTCCAGTATATTGATGATTTGATTGAAGGAATGATAAGAATGATGAATACGGAGGACGAGTTTACAGGTCCTATAAACCTGGGGAATCCGAATGAATTTCCGGTATTGGAATTGGCGGAAAGGATCATTAGTATGACCGGTTCATCTTCGAAGATTGTATTTAAGTCTTTACCGGATGATGATCCGAAGCAACGCCAACCGGATATTACATTGGCTAAAGAGAAATTGGGCTGGCAGCCTACTGTTGAACTTGAAGAGGGGCTGAAGCGTATGATTGAATATTTTAAAAATGTCTGAAGCATAAAAAAAGAAAATTATGAATATGGAAATTAATCCTTCTGAATATAAAGTCCTTATTGTGGACGATGTAATATCAAACGTCCTTTTATTAAAGGTACTTTTGACCAACGAGAAATTCAAAATTGTGACTGCCGGTAATGGAACACAGGCGTTGGAACAAGTGAAGAAGGAAAATCCGGATCTTGTATTACTGGATGTAATGATGCCGGATATCAGTGGCTTTGAGGTAGCTCAACAAATGAAAGCAGACCCCGAAATGGCTGAAATTCCCATTATCTTCCTGACTGCTCTAAATAGTACGGCGGATATCGTAAAAGGATTTCAGGTGGGTGGTAATGACTTTATTTCAAAGCCATTCAATAAAGAAGAATTGATTATTCGTGTGACGCACCAGATTTCGTTGGTTGCAGCGAAAAGAATCATTGTTGCACAAACGGAAGAGTTGCGTAAGACGATCATGGGACGCGACAAACTCTATTCTGTGATTGCACATGACTTGCGTTCACCAATGGGATCTATCAAGATGGTGCTGAATATGCTGATTCTGAATCTGCCAAGCGAAACAATTGGTGATGAGATGTATGAATTGCTGACAATGGCTAATCAGACAACAGAAGATGTATTCTCATTGCTTGATAATCTGCTGAAATGGACGAAGAGCCAGATTGGTAAACTGAAAGTGGTTTATCAGGATATTAATATGGTGGAAGTCGTAGAGGGCGTAAGTGAAATCTTTACGATGGTGGCCAGTCTGAAAAATATTAAGATAGTACAAGATGTGCCTGTAGAGAATGTGGCTGTTCGTGCTGATATTGACATGATTAAGACGGTGATTCGTAATTTAATCAGTAATGCGATTAAGTTTAGCAATGAAGGTTCGGAAGTAGTGGTGTCACTGGCAGAAGAAGACGGTATGGCAATCGTAAGTGTGAAAGACAGTGGTTGCGGTATTGATGACGAAAATCAGAAGAAGTTGCTGCATACCGATACTCATTTCAGTACCTTTGGTACAAACAATGAAGAAGGTTCGGGACTCGGATTGTTATTGTGTCAGGACTTTGTTGTCAAAAATGGCGGTAAACTTTGGTTTACTTCAAAGAAGGGAGACGGGTCTACATTTAGTTTCTCAATTCCATTGTTGGAGAAATAAGATAACTATAGATAATACGACTAGAAATAATAAGGGCACGGTTTGCATGAATATGTAAATCGTGCCCTTATTTAATTGGTATATTCTATTTTCGGTTTATCGTTTGCAGATAGCCTTAAAATCGCAATACGAACATTTTTTAGTATCTTCTGTCTGCGTAAAAGGCTCTTCTTCGCTGAATATTTCTTCTAATAATGTTTGCAGGCGTTCACGGAATTCATCTTCAAAGAAAGCGAAGTTGTTTACCGGTATTTTCGGTTTACGAGGTTCTCCCATTTCAATAACAGGCGAATAGTTTTCCGATGCTGCCCGGTGGATGTAGAGCAGAGCAGGAGCTACCATTAACGATTGTTGCCGGCTCATGATAGCAGCATACAGAAAAGTCTGGAAGATATAGTTCGGGCGTGTTTCCGATGGGGTGAACAGTTGCTCGATATTAGCAGGTATTTTAGGGCTTCCTCCTGTTTTGTAGTCAACAATCCGCAGGGTACTTTCTTTTGCATCCATACGGTCGATTGTGCCACCCAGACGGAGAGTGAACGGTCCTTGTCCTGTTTGTATAGTAATCTCTTCTGAAACTTTCTTTTCCATAGCGACCATTTCGAAAGGAGTATATTGAAGGTCGTTACGCAGCAATTGTTTCAGATAGGAAACAATTACTTTGGAGTTGATAAGTTGTATGCCGTTATATTCCGGTTTTTCTTCGGGAGAAACTTTGAATAATTCTTTTTTGAAGGCTTGGTCAACGTAGCTTTGTAGCTTCACGTCATTGCGTAATAAGCGTTCAAGATCTTCTTTCTGTATCGTTTTTCCGGTTGCAGTCAGGTCGGTGTATGCTAATTGGGCGGAGAGGTGGAAAATGGTTCCGAATAGAGCGGAATCAATTTCAGCACTCACTTCGTCCGGTGTTTTCAAGCCCGCTACATAGCGGTAGTAGAATCTCAACCGGCAATCCAGATAAGCATTAAGGGCGGAAGGAGAGAGAACCAGTGAATTTGGATGAGTGCTATCGTAAGCACGATAGATTCGTCTTAGTACTTCAGGTGTTTTTTCTACTCGTATCTCTTGGGTACTTTGCGGAGATTGTCCGGCTTCCAGATACTCGCGAGTGATATCATGTGGACCTTCTACAAGTAATTGCAGCATGAAGCGGGATTCTTCTCCACGGTTGAGACCGTCCGAAGAAGTATTGTAGAGTAGCGTGATATTCTCTGCCCGTTGTATCAGTCGATAAAAGTAGTAGGCATACACTGCATTTTTGTGTTCGATAGTGGTCATGCCAAATGCTTTCCGGAGATTATAGGGAATAAAAGAGGAATCTCCTCCGGATTTTGGAAGTTGTCCTTCGTTGAGAGACAATATAATGAGATTCCGGAAGTCCAGATTACGTGTTTCCAATACTCCCATGACTTGCATTCCGATAGCAGGTTCTCCGTGGAAAGGAATGTTAGAAGATGTCAGTACTTTGGTAATCAGTCGTTTCAGAGTATCGGTGCGTATATTTAGTTCTCCGCTTTCAATCAAACTGTAGAGACGGTTGATTTTGGTATGGCTTTGAAAGAGCGATTCTCTATATAGTTGATTGAAGATATCATTGTATTCTCCTTCTTTCCGATAAATGGTTGAAATGTTTTTGATTAATTCGATCAGATAATCGCATAGTTCTTTTATACCATTACGGGGAGTGAAGAGGGTAGTTAGAAAATCATCTTGTTTAAGTTCTGACGGAAGTGGATAAAAACGGTTTGTTTGGGTCAGTTCACGTTCCAGGGGACCGGCATGGGATGATAATTGTTGGGTATAGGGATGCTTCAATATGGCGGATACTGCCTCGTAAGTGAATCGGTCGGTATCGGAGCGGTAACCATTGGTTTGCAGTTCCATTACGGCATTGATAAAGCTATAAACAGGAGTTTGAGCCAATGGGAATCCCATGGTGATATTGACATTCTTCACTTCCTGCGGAATGGAATGAAGTACGGGAAGCAACAGAGCTTCATTACAAAGCACTACAGCATTTTCTTTTTCCTTTTCTACGGTAATTTGTGAATGATCGTTTGTTATCGCCTTAATCCATCCGGGAAGGAAACGTGCTTGGGCATTCTCGGTAGAAGCGGAAATATAACGTATTTTCTTCGGTTCTTTAAAGGTGTTGAAAAAGCTTTCCGGGAGTTCGTTCGGAAATTCCTCGAGATTACGTTTCAGGAATTCTCCGGCCTCATGTTTTTTGATTTGTTGGGTGTAGAAGATATCATAGTCCCAATAGAAGAGTGCCTTGCCCGCATCTTTCAGTTTTCTGAAAAAGTCACTTTCTACTTTGTTCAAAACATTGAACCCGACAAATATGTATTTGTCGTATTTGAGTTGGTAGGTATCGAGTTGTTCGATCACGTTCCGGTAGAGCATGCCTTCGTAAGCAATGCCTAACTCTGCCAGGTTCGCACGGTAACGATGGTAGATAGTACCTAGCTTGTCCCAAAGGGAAATAAATTTTTCTTTTAGTTCGGTCCGTTTTTCAATGGAGAAATTCTGAAAAAACTGTTGTATGGCTTCTTCCTGCTCTTTGTCAAGGAATTCATAGTCATCCATCAGATTTTTCAAATCTTGTAGATTACTGAATAATTTGTCGGCATCGACCATATTCTTATCTACATCATCAAAATCACTAATCAACAATTCGCCCCAGAAGTAGAAATCGTCCAATGTTTCCTGACTCCGTGTTTCCTCTTTGAACACTTTATAAAGTTCGCAGACCAATCGAATAGGATCGCCGCTTTTCTGTACGGATAGTTTCTGAAACAGGTCGCTGATACTCATGGCAGCTGGTGACCAGATCGGTTTATCGGATTCTCCTGCTAAATATTCATTGAAGAACAAGTTAGCACGTTTATTAGGGAAAACGAGTACCGTACGTGACAGGTCGTTTCCTATCTTGGTATATAAATCATGAGCGACTAGTTGGAGAAATGATTGCATATTGATTAAACTATTTTCTGATTCTTGTATTTATTGTAATCGGAACATAACAGGTACGGTGAAATAAACAGCAACTTTAGTACCATCTTCCAGTTCTCCCGGTTTCCATTTAGGCATTTGATTAATGACGCGTAAAGCTTCTTTATCCAGATAAGGATCTACGCCACGTAAAACTTTTGGTTTGACTATATTTCCTTCTTTATCAACGATGAACTGAATAATAGTACGCCCCTGTACACCATTACCTTCTGTTCCTGTATTAGGGTATTGAATCTTTTTTGCAAGAAATTCCATGAGAGCTTGCTGGCCTTCAGGAAAATCGGGCATAACAGGTACTTTCTCGTAAACGTCAGGATAGTTTATACGAGTATAAGTGATTCTCAATTCCGGGCCATACATCGCACTGAATGAAAGCATCAGATTGTATGTCACTTGTACTGTCTCATTTGCCAACATGCCGGGTGTCCAACGAGGAATGAGAGACATGACTCTTAATATTTCAGCTTCAACTTTGGGGTGTATCTTGCGGGTAATCTTAGGGTTGATAACTTGTCCGTCATAATCTATAGTGAATTTTACATCAGTGTATGTATTATTAGCAATACTATCTATTTCTGAATAACGAAGATTTTCTTTCAGAAATTCTATAAATTTTTCTGTTCCTCCGGGAAATTCCGGTAGCTTTTCCGGACCATAAAAGGGGGCTTCCCCTTTCATGTCTTTTTCTTGTATCAGGCTGTCAGCAGTAATGGTCCAATTCATTTTAGGGCATTGCAGTGTTTCTGCGTCCAATGAAGTAGGAGGTATTATTGTAAGTATACCAGTTGATAGTCCAAACAGAGCGATGGCCTTACCTACACGGCGTTTTCGTTCAAGTTGCTGCTCCAAATAACGAACTTCCGCTTCGCATTTGGGACAAGTGCCCAAACAGTCTCCCTGATACTGACATTCAGAGGTGATGAATTCAATATCATTCGCTTCGGCTATCTGCCGACGAATCTCTTTTAAGATTTTACAGGTTTGTTTTCCTCTTGCCATGGCATTAATCATTAGGGGTTTTATAGGTGAATCGGTCGAATTGGGTGATTCCCATTTCTTTCAAAAGTTCTATGCTTTGGTCAATATCCTTCTCCGTATTATAGGAAGGGATGAGTGGTGTCCGAATAACGATTTGCTTGGCTTTGTCTTTCCCGATTAAATATCGCAAATTACCTAAGACGTTTTCATTATTCTTTCCGGTATATCGCTGATAGATGTTATTATTCATATCTTTGATGTCGATTATGTAATTGTCTATAATAGAAATCAGTTCTTCTACATTCTGTTGCGGAACATTGAGAGAGGTTTCGACAGTGATTCTCCATTCCGGTCCGCAGAGTTGGCGGAATTGCCTGATAAATTCGCTTTGTAATAATGGTTCTCCACCTCCAAATGTGACTCCTCCGCAGCTCGCCAGAAAGTAAAGTTCGTCTTTGCGTACTTCCTCATAGAGTTGGTTACAATCGTATCTCTCCCAAACGCCATCAGGCTGTAGAGAAGTTGGATTGAGACAATATTTGCAACGCAACGGACAGCCATGGAAAGCAACTAATGTTGTAACTCCTTCACCGTCAATCGTTAGTCGATGGCGGGCAATGCCGATGAGAGGAACAGCTTTCATACTTTTTCTATTTTTTCTTCATCCACATACCACAAGTAGCCGGTGATATTCTTATATCCCATCTTGGTAAGAAGTTGCATATATCCTTTCACTTGTTTGTTATATTTAGGATTTTCCTTACCAAACTTGAAATCGACTACAACAACCTGATCGTCTTTCATCATTACACGATCCGGACGACGGGTTTGCAAAATTCCTTTTTCTTTATAGATAATAGCACATTCATTAAACAGTGTCCATTTTCCGGAATACCAATCTTGAATTTCAGGAGAAGAAAAAGCTTTCTTTGCAACTTCACGAGCCACTTTTTCTTTCTCGTCATTTCTGATAACTCCTTCAAAAATAAGCCGTTCGATGGCTGGATCGATATCTTCTGCAGTTTCGATGACAGAAAATAAAGTATGTAACATACGTCCGCGGTTGATAAAGCGGTCGTCCGAATCTTCTTCTTCAATGCCCTGAATGAAGTCAGCAGAGCGGTTGGACTGACGAAATTCAATATCATGCCGCATGGATTCCATCCGAATAGGGAGTTTCTCTGGTTTCTGGGTTAGCTTGTTTGTGGATGTCTTGATTCTTTCTTTTTCGGAAGGGCATAGTTGTCCTTGCTCGTAACAGTCTTCTTCCCAGTCAATCCCTTCTTCTTGGGCTACT
This sequence comes from Bacteroides sp. AF32-8BH, assembly GCF_003435205.1. NCBI lineage: Bacteria > Pseudomonadati > Bacteroidota > Bacteroidia > Bacteroidales > Bacteroidaceae > Bacteroides > Bacteroides sp. AF32-8BH. Next base: position 62,455 of record NZ_QVLZ01000035.1, read on the forward strand.
ATCGGTAGGGTGTTTGCCAATAGTTCGGACATGGTACCTTTTTGACTTTTTCTACTCCAGATAATGAGATTTTTTCCAGCGCGGGTAAAAGCAACGTATAGTAGATTGAGATTATCTACCCAAAGTTGAAGACGTTCTTGCAGGTAGTCGTTACCATAAATCGATTCAGCCATTTGGGTGGAATAGTTAATAGGAAGAATATCCAATGTATTGAATGGTGCTGTTTGCGGGGCACACCATACAAGCTGATTATTGGTTTCATTCTCCAGCTTCCAGTCGCAGAAAGGAAGGAGTACGGTATGGAATTCCAATCCTTTGGATTTGTGTATGGAGAAAATCCGGATACCTTCTACTTCTCCACTCGGAATTGTTTTACTGCATAATGTTTCGTCCCAATACCGGATGAATCCGTCTAGCTCGGAAGAGTTGCTTTGCAGATAATCGGTCACCGCATCAAAGAAAGCAAATAAATAGGCATCCTGATCTTTGATAAGATTCATCTCGAATATGCTGAAAAGTTCTTCTAAAAGCTCATAAAGAGGCATTAGCCTTAGTTCCTTTGTCTTTTCAAGAAAAGCGGCGGGAAGATAATTCTCGGCAGGGAGGAGTAGGAGAGTATTCCAATCCAGTCCTTTCTGTAAAACCTCGTTTTGATAGGCTACGGCCAGTTGGGCACGTGCTATTTTATTATTTTCATCGGAAAGGAATCGCAGTGCATCCAGCATCATACAAATGGCAAGAGAGGCGTCAAGGCGGAAGGCTTCGTCTGATACCACTTTATAGTGTAGCTCCTTATCGAAGTAGTCGGCGATTCGGGGAATACTTTTATTTTTTCGTACCAGGATGGCTATATCATTCAGTCGTACTCCGGAGGTGAGGAGATGTTGCACTTCTTCTCCCAGACTGATTAATGTCTGTTCGGTATAATCATGTTCTTCGTCGGGTTCGAGAAAAGAGACTTTTACATATCCTTTTTCTGTACTTCGGGGAGATTCCTGCACAACGTCGGCATAGGCTTTCTGCAGATCCTCACAATCCTTGCCTAACTGTTGCTTATATACTCCGTTCAGATAGTTGGCGGCAGCTGTGAAGATTTGGTTATTAAACCGGATAACATTGGTTTCACTTCTCCGGTTGGTAGCTAATGTCTTGACGCGGATCGGGAAATGTTCGATGTGATTATTCAGGCTGTTGAGAATTCCCCAATCGCCATTTCGCCAACGATAAATGGATTGTTTAACGTCTCCTACAATCAAACTGTCTGCTCCTTGAGACAATCCTTCCAGTAAGAGCAATTTGAAATTTCCCCATTGCATCCGGCTGGTATCCTGAAACTCATCTATCATGACGTTATGGATATTCGTTCCTATCTTTTCGAATACAAAAGAGGAGTCACCGTCTTTCACCAGTTGATGGAGCAGGGCATTCGTATCTGATAATAGAAAACGATTGTTGTCGTGATTCAACTGACGTACTTCTTCATCGATATTGGCGAGGAGTTGCACTTTGTTGAGATGTTGCAGGGATAATCGGCAACTATTCAGTAACAAATTATTCTTGGAACGTAACTTTTCAGCATCTTCCAGAATTTGCATGAGACTAGAGTTGGCTAAATTAATGATGTCCGCGTAGCGGGGAGAAGTCTTGGTTGCCCAGTTCTTTGCGTCTTCCAGACATTTTTCTACTGTAGCATTACGGATATCATTGCCTAAAATACCATTATTAAGTTTACGAAAATAACTTCCGATTCCGCGTGAACCGTTTTTCAGATCATCAGCAGTCAGTGCGTGTCCATCTAGTTCTCCTTCGAATTGGTCATAGAATCCTTTCATTTGCTCCAGAATTTCCGTTTCCAGCGCTTTCAGTTGCTTGCGATACTCTTTGATGGTATCAGGGTTTCGTAACCGTTGCCGGAGTCCTTCTCCCTTTTCAATATAACCTTCATCGAAAATATTGCGTCCGAAACTTTTTACTTCGTCCGACACGTTCCAACGTTTATCGTCGGCAATTCGTTCGTTGATATAATCGAGTAACCATGCGAGAACGGGAGAAGTGGGTCCTAGTTTCTCAATCATGCTATCTACAGCGTCACTAAGAACTTCGGTGTTATTTAACTCAATATTCAGATTCGGGCTAAGTTCCAGTTCCCGTGCGAGATTGCGCATGACAGATTGAAAAAATGAGTCGATAGTCTCTACCCTGAACCGGCTGTAATCATGCAGCATATAGCTAAGGGCGACGCCTGCCGCTTCCCGTATCTCCTGTTCAGTTTTTCCTGTCTCTTCTTTAATTCGGTTGAGGTAGGCTTCGGAATCTTTATCGCCTATCTGTATGCCGTAAAGCTGACTAAGAATGCGTTCTTTCATTTCTGCAGTTGCCTTATTGGTAAAGGTGACAGCGAGAATTTGCCGGTAGGCGCGGGGATTGAGAATTAACAGTTTGATATATTCCACTGCCAGGGTAAATGTCTTACCCGAACCTGCGGAGGCTTTATAGACTAAAAGTTCACTCATGTTTCTGTTTATGGGATATATTCGATTTTAGCAACAATGACCCGTATGTCCTCCGGTTCTTTCCCTGCCTTTACCAATGCCTGATGAAAGTTTTTGGGGAAGAACATGAAGAATGTATCCGGAGTGGAATCTACATATTTTATTTTCTTGGCTTTGTAGAAAGTAACATCCGGTTTGTATTCAGTGATAGGCTCTGCATATTCTGCTGAAGTAATTCCGAAACGTTCGGTGCCTTTCACTACATATTGCAGATCAATACCATGGCGGTGTGCTTCAATTTTACGTTTACTGACATCTTGTGTTGTTGCATCCTGCACATTGATGTAGCAATGTTCACCATCTACTTCGTATCGTCCGGCAGGCATATTTACGAGATCGTGGGTAGCTAGCCATTGGAAAGTCTTGTCCCACACTTTCTTGTTCTTGTGATATTGTGAGGCAAACTCCTGATAATCGGTTGTCTTATGAGGCATTGCCTTCAGCCCGTTCGCCCATTCTTGCTTCTGTGTCCATTGGCGGGCTTGTTTAAGAGTCCAGTTGTCAGCAGATTCTTGTGAACATACATTTTCTGTGAAGAAGAAAAGAAAAAGTCCGATAAACAGGCTTGAACTACTAAATACGAAGTTTGATTTCATGATTGTTCGAAAAAATTAGGTCCGAAAATAAGTATGAATAAAGGTAGATAGTCTTTTAAAGCTACTCGTAATAGCTTTAAAGCTTGTCCAATTCTGTAATTAATCGTTTGTGGAGATACATTCAGTTTCTCGGCAATTTCTTTATGCGTCAGATGTTGATTACGGTTCATCTCGTAGGCTTCGAGATATTCTTTCGGAAGTCTTTTTAATGCTTCTTCATATAGACGGAAAAGCTCATCACTCAAATAGAAGTCCGGGTTATTGAGCTCACTATCATATTTATCTACGATTTCCTGATGTACTTTTCGTTTAATCTCAAAATGGGAAAGACGGTTGAGGGCTTTGTTCTTGACAATCGTAAAAAGAAGAGTTTTGAGTGTCAGATCTTCCATCAGAGTACAACGGTTTTCCCACAGCCACATCATTGTTTCCTGCACAATCTCCTCTATTTCTTCCTGCTCACTTACATACTGGGAACAAAAAGCACATAGCCTACGGAAATAATGTCTGTAGACGACGTCAAAAACTTTTTCTTCTCCTGCTTTTAGGGCAGTGATAACGGACTTATTATTATTAATATCCAAATATATCGGAGATTGTGACATTCTCTTTTAATTTATGTAAGACAAAAATAATGAAAGAAGTAGATAAATGAAATAAAAATGCGAGAAAAAATATTTTTTTCTTTTTCTCTTTAGTATATTTGTGCTCACAACTGTATTACTACAAAGGTATTATAGTTTTTTTGTAAAAAGATAAAAGAGCATGGATGAAACTATCTTGGTGAATTACCTGCAAGGTGAATGTAATGATGAAGAAGCTGCTCGGGTGGAAGCTTGGTGCGAGGAAGGGCCGGAAAACCGGAAAACTTTGGAGCAACTTTATTACACTCTCTTTGTAGGTGAGCGTATAGCGGTGATGAATACTGTAGATACAGAGGCGTCATTGGATCAATTTAAATCAGCTATCAGAGAAAAGGAGAAAAAGGCTAAGCGGAAAAGTATTTCAATCCGTTGGGGACGTTATGCTACTGTGGCGGCTGCTTTTCTTACCGGACTCGTTTTTGCCGGTGGAATTGCCTGGGGATTACTTTCTAATAAGCTTTCGGATTATGAGGTGATAACTGCTGCCGGACAGAGAGCGCAGACTGTGTTGCCGGATGGTAGTAAGGTATGGCTGAATGCATCTTCAAAAATAGTTTATCATAATTCTTTATGGAGTTCGGATCGTCAAATCGATTTGTCGGGTGAAGCCTATTTTGAAGTGTCTCATGATAAACATGCTCCATTTATAGTAAATAGTAAGCAAATCAAGACTTGTGTGCTTGGTACGAAATTTAATGTGCGTGCACGCCAAGATGAGAATAGGGTAGTGACTACCTTGCTTCAAGGACTGGTACGGGTAGATTCTCCGCGAACGGAAGAGAATGGTTATTTGTTGAAACCGGGACAGACATTGAATGTAAATACGGATACTTATCAAGCAGAGTTAATTGAATATAACCAACCTACAGATGTGCTTCTCTGGATTAATGGCAAGTTGGAATTTAAGCAACAGTCTTTATTGGAAATAACCAATATTATGGAGAAGTTGTACGACATCAAATTTATCTATAAGGATGAAGCATTGAAATCAGAACGGTTTACCGGTGAATTCTCTACTGATAGCACTGCTGATGAGATACTGAATGTATTAATGCATACCAATCATTTCTCTTATAAGAAAGACGGACGGATTGTCCGAGTGATGAAGAAATAAGAGATAGGTTAGTGTTTCTAAAAGGCTGTCTAATTAGATCTTGACAGATTAAGGTTTGTTCGTTATATAAAGATGTGAAGTGCTCCCAAAAGTTAGATACATAACTTTCTGGGGGCATTTCACATATATGTAGTGGCAAACTGATTGGAATGGGATTTGATTAGATAGTCTTTAACACGAGAAATCACCCTCACTACATGACTGAACTGCACTCCTTAAGTTTTGTGTTCAACTTTTGGGGTGCAGTTCATTGTAATGAGGGTGATTTTATGAACTTAAGGCCTGTTTGATAGCCTCTATTCTATATTTTTATAGTTATCTATTCATAAATACTTACTCACTTTTGGGTTCGTAAACATTAAATTCTGTAACATCCGTACGACCGTTTGTAGAGATAGTAATAATCTGATATTTCAGATATCGCGTAGTAATAGGAGAAATGAACGTAATATTCTGTTACCACCGGAGATTGCTAATGAACTCAATGATTTCCATGTCGTACCATTTTCAGACTGTAATATTTCCACTTCTCTAGGAGCATATGCATTGGCCCAATGATTCGTTTTGATACCTGTTAAAACCTTAGCTTCTCCTAAATCAACAGTAAACCAGAATCCTTTATTATTTAGAGCAACGTCAGTTCCAGTCTTGCCATCGATTAAATTATTGGGTGCGCCTTCTACTCCTTCTTCTACATTAATAATCCAGCCGGCACGATTACTGATAAGTTGGCTATTACTAGGAATACCGCTTTTTAGATTACAATAGGCAGCTTTATTAATAATGACAGGCAATGTACTTAAACTACTGCTAATAACAGTGTTCTTATCATTGGTAGTTACATTACTGATTGAGACACTGAAAGAGAAACTTGTTTTTTCCATGATACTGGCAAATATCGTCGGATCAACCGTCGCAGTGATTTCTTCAGAAGTCATCTGTCCTTCTTTGAGAGTAACCTGTGAGGAACTTAAAACGATCTGGCTTGCATCAAGCCCTTCTGTTTCACTTTTTGCACTTAATGCGATAACCATATCTGTAGAGACTGCTTTCTGTGTTTTTACAGTAAAAGCCATCTTAATTTCATCTCCTCCGATTCCATTCGCATCATGAGTCAGATTGAACTTTTTTACATTCCCCGATAAATAGTCATTTCTCTGTAGAGACACATACGTAGCATTCCACTCGTTAAAAACTTCTTCATCATCGCTACAGGACGAAATGAACGGGACAAACAAGCCGAGTAGGGCTGCTATTGATAGTGATTGAAATATATTTTTCATATGTACATACGATTAAATTATTACTATTTCCATTCGGTAGATTTATCTGTAGATAAAATACCGTCAATCCAGGTAGGAGTAGCAGAAGTAGTCAATGTATGACCTTTGCCGGTTGCATCTTCGAATACATTACCTTGTCCTTCATTGAATCGCCAATAAGCTTCCAAACCTACAGATTTAGGGCTAACTTGCGTCATGTTATTCTGAATTTGAGAAGCGGAACGAACTACGGACCAAATACGTGCTTCACTCATCAAAATTTTACAGTTTCCCCATCTACTATAAGAATCATCACCTAAGCAGAACCAATTTACATCAGAGAAAGTTGTTGCTCCTGTTGGTATACTCAACACACCCGAATCAACTCCGTTTATGTAAAGTCGATAGTTGGAACCATCACAGACCAATGCTAAATGTTGCCATTCGTTTGGCTTGAAAGAATTACTTGGATTCAAATAAAGCCGGTTACGTCCTACAATCTGTACTAATGAATGTGCCTTATAATTTTCATTGTCACTTTGAGGATCCTCAAAACGTAAAAGGATGAAGTTTGCATCATCTCCTCCGTTCTTAAATACTGCACGGTCACGGTCAGCTGTGTTGGCTACCTGAAAACGAACCTCTATCGTATATTGTGAATACGTTTCGGGAGATTCTGTGAATTTATTAGCTTTTAAACTAGGAGCGCCAACAAACATTGGAGCTGAAAATTCGATAATACTTTCTGCCAAGATAACAAAGGTTCCGGTATTTTCCATCGGTGAAATACTTCCATCTTGCGATACTAGTTTTACAGGCAGTGCATATGATTCTCCCGATTTCATCATTTCCTGACTGAAAGCTTTCAAAGCGATGGAGAGGGCATCGGCTGCATATTGTCCTGCTTTTACAGTAATCGTTTCCGGCAACGTATAATAATCTTTGGGCAACATTATATATCCGGTTCCATTAATATGGTTATAAGTGTCCAGTACTGATTGATCTGTAACCAATTTATAATGATTGTCTGTAGAAGAAAGATTACTTAGATGCACATTTAGGGTAGTAAAACTTTCTCCAGTAGCCTGTACGGTCACTTTTTGACTTGTACTGGAAAGAGCTTCTTCAATATAAGCATGTGTATCTAAAGTATCGTATTTTGCATCTCCACAACTTACTATACTTCCTAAGCCTGTTATGACTGCGGAGAAGCATAAAATTTTTATATAATTCATACGTTTCATAGTTTACATTAATTTTTAAGTAATGAATGTGATGACGGGTTCATAATTTGAATAGCACGGCGTATATTTTTATATTCTGGTGAAGTTCCATACTCTGCTTCCATATGATAGGTTCCTGCACCACCTTTACGGAATCCGTTACTTGGTTGCCAGCGTGCCATTCCTTCGAGAGATTTCATTTTGTTACCATAACGATCAGTGTAATCATATCCACCGTCCATAGCAGCATCGGTAGCCTCGAAATTCTCGGTCATGATGGTCATCTTCGTGATTTGTTCTTCAGACATGACACTGCTATACGTCTGAACAAGTCCTGCACCTGCTACGCCGCCTGTGATAAGACGTTTATCGAGTTTAGAATCACTGCCAGGACTACTATTATTGTAAGCCTGAATGATAAAATAGTCAAAATATAACCCGACTTCAGGTCTACCTGTTATGCTCTGTGGTTCGCCATCGATAACTAATAATTTGCCAGTTCCTGATTTCGGACCGAAATATTTGCCTAGTTCATCAACAAATGCAAACATTCTATCGTCTTCGTCTACGATATTACCGGGGTTGCCAAAATTAGGTTCATAATCGATATCAAAGCCGTCGTAACCATATTTGTTTACTGTATCGGCAATGGCGCTTGCATATTTGCGAATGGATGCTTCTATTGCTTCCTTATTTGATTCATCGGAAGGCCATCCCCAAAAATCATTCACAGCTTCTTTTTCGGATGAAAATCCCATATTTTCCCAATTTTCACGAATATTCTGCGGAGTAATTTGATCGCCTACACTTCTGATAATAAAACACATGGTAAAACGAGTACCTTTAACTTGTTGGCAAAATTCCAGATCTTTTTTTTGAGCTTCTGTAATGTTCGACCAATTTCCCCAAATAGAAACAATATCTACACTATCAGGAATACCGGCTAAAGAACTTTTCATATAGGCACCTTCACCACTCCAGCCACCAAACCAACCAAATGCAACTTGGTGATCTGTCTGTTTATAGGCACGCAAGGCCGCATAATATTCATCCGATACGATCGATTCGGGAAAAGTTTTTGCTTCTGACTCCGTCCAGTCACTGCAACCGATCAATGAGGTCGTTGCCAGTGATATGAGTACAATGTATAATAAATAAATTTTCTTCATAAAAGTCCTTTTTATGCATTATATAAATTAGTTCTTTTTAGCCCACTTTAAGTCAGTAGCTTCGTTATCAGCACCGCCTAGTTCTGCTACTCCCAGATCATAATTGGCTTTATTGTTTTGTGCCTCTGTATAAGGGAAACTTAGACGACGCATACCGCGTTGGCTGCTCACACCACAATCTGATAGATTGTCGATACAAGGATAAAGTTCCGGATAACCTGTACGGCGATATTCAGCCCATGCTTCCAATCCTAATGGATAATTGGCGATCCATTTTTGAGTAATGACACGTTGGAAATTCTTTCCATTTACGTTGTCAGCCTCGCTGTCATCCCACATTACACTCACAGTATTGGTAATTGTAGCAGTAGCATTTTGCACAACATCACTTTCATGTGATACGACAGGAGCCTCGTCAATCTTCATGTATTCAGTGGCTGAAACCTGATATTGTTCCATTGATAAATTAATACCATCTTCGTAATAGGCTTTTGCTGTTTTAGAACCGACATTCCAACCACGCAATTTTCCTTCTGCACGTAAAAACGCTGTCTCTGCAGCACAGAAAACCATTAATTTAGAAGTTGCCGTATATGCAGGAATAGAGAATCCTGCTGCATCTGCCTTTTTAAAATCAGCATCTCCAGTACGCATACCTACATATTTATCTGTTTTCCCGGCAAGGGTAGACTTATTAAAGAACTTCGGCATACGTGGATCGCCATATGCATTCATATAATCTACAATATTTGCATTCACACGCAGATCACCCCAACTTACAGCTGCCAGTTGATAGGGATTACTCTGCGTGCCACAAGAAAGCATAGCATTATCCGAATTACTTTCAATCAATCCTGCTTTATGTGTTACTGCTGCTTCAGCTGCCTCTTGAGCAATGCCAGGCCATGTTCCGCTGATTCGCATTGCAACACGTAAACGCATTGAATTGGCTAGCTTAGCCCAACTTGAATAATTTCCATCAAAAACCGGATCATTGGCTCCCAATGGGGCATTACCATTTGTTTCTACATAATAGTTGTACAAAACATCGGCTGCATTGGCTAAATCACTTAATATACTGGTATAGACCTGTTCCTGGGTATCATAAGATACATAGAAATTACCCTTCTTTACTTGGCTGTAAGGCATCGGTCCATAACAATCCGCAACGCGAAGCATTGTTATTGCACGTATCATACACGCAAAAGCATAATAATGTCCCGTAGAATTTGTCGCTTCTTGTATTTGGAAGAAGTTTCCATATATTTTTTCAAACGGAGTGTTCCAGGGGGTAGCATTCCAGGCATCACTCTGATTGAATGTGCTGAAGTTTGTACCACTCCATGTGTTAGAACAGCATAGATAGCCACCTAACTGTCCCACCATCTGATCTTGCATTTGAGAGTCATTCTGCTGAATATTCACAATTGTTTCAATCATAGATTTCATCAAAGTCGCAGGGTCTGCATCATGAATTTGATATTGATTCGTATTATACTCCTCAAATTTATCGGTACAACTTCCTGCCAGTAACAACAGAGCGGCACCGACTGTGATATTTCTTAAATATTTTCTCATAACATTAGCTTTTTCTTTTAAAATTGAACTTTCACATTAAAACCGAAGTTACGCAAGCTGGGTTGCATAAAGTAGTCTACATTCATATAATAGTTACTGGAGGTAGAGGCAGACAATTCCGGGTCAAATGGGGCTTTACAATAAATCATCCATAAATTACGTCCTACAATACCCAAAGTAACATTCGCCACATTTTTAAACCATCTTTTAGGAAGTGTATAGTTTAGACTCAATTCCTGCAAACGTACATTGGTTGCACTATATAGATAATAACGACCGTAGCCACCTTCACCCGTACCAATAGTCTGGTAATACTTTTGGGCGTTAACTTTGCCGTTATTAATAGGTATACCACCATTATCACGAGCTGTTGCAGATGTTTCGGATACTCCATAATAATCTAAAATACCTTGAGTAGCCGAATAAGCTAATCCGCCTACACGGGCTGATAATACAACTCCTAAATCAATTCCTTTATAAGTGAAATGATTGGTCCATCCGAGGTTGAAATCAGCATCCAGATTACCTACTTTTACCGGAGTGTTTGATGAAGTGATACCCAGATTACCATTCTGATCGACTTTTATATTACCGTTATTGTCTTTTGTCAGCTGGTTGTATACATAGATATCAGTCATGGAACCTCCTTCTGTTAGGATGACGCGAGGAGCTACATTCTCTTTACCTAACCAACCCACATTCATTTCATCCATTTGGATAGCTTCTCCTGTCACGGGATTCACGCTGCCGCTTGCCAGTCGTTTCACCTTGTTACGGTTTAGAGTGAAGGTTGCATTAGAAGACCATCCGAATCCTGCCCATTTATCACTGAATCCTAAAGCTAATTCAATACCCTGATTTTGCACGTTACCAGCTTGTACAATCGCTTGTTTATATCCGGAAGAAGAAGGGATATCTACCTTAAATGTTTGGTTCAGTGTATTAGAACGATAGTAAGTAGCGTCTAAATTAAAACGATTTCCCCAGAATTTCAAGTTCAAACCGATTTCCCAGGATTTAGTCTTTTCAGGTTTCATATTGTCCATCGGATATACGGTCGGATTCGCCCAGTTATGTGTCTGGCTGTTGTATTCGTAACCCGGATTAGTAAGGAAACGATCGAAAGAAGAGGCTACCACTGTATACGAACCGCGTATTTTAGCATAAGAAATCACCTCTGGTAGTTTAACCATTTCTGATAATAAAGCCGATAAACCGACTGACGGATAAAAGAACGATTTTTGTTTGGAGAATGCGAGTTTTGAATCCCAGTCATTACGTCCGGTTACGGTTAGATACAGTTGATTTTTCCAACTTAATTCAGCACTGGCAAAAATACTTTGAATTTCATCTTCATATCCGGTAGGGTCCGGTTTATAGTTGGCGGAGAAATTAATATTGTTGATCTGGAAGAAGTTGGGAATAACCAGGTCACCTGCAATATATAACTGATCCATTGAAGTATGATATATGGAAGCACCAACATTGGCTGTTAAATGAAAATCACCAAATGTTTTATCTATATTAGCCAGGAAATCGGCATATAAAGAACGTTCCTGACGCATGGCATCTTCAAAACCACCGCTTACACCACAGAATGTTGTTAATGTAGAAGCAGATTTTTCGTTTTTATTCCGGTAGTCGGAGTTGTCCAGATTGACACGACCGACAACATTGAGCCAATCTGCAGCCTGCCATTTCAAAGAAGCGTTCATCATATAACGTTTCTTGTTGGAAGTACGGTTGATGCGATTTTGTATCCAATATGGATTTTGTAATGACAAACTTGCATCACCATAAGGCCAATATTGTTCCATATAGCCGTAGTTAGTATTATAACGCTCATACAGACGAATTTCGTCAAAGTTGTCTCCACGAGGGAATAGATACAGTGATGGGAGAGGGTTATAATACTGTCCTTGAGAAACCATGTTTTTGTTGTTCTGAACGATATATTGTGCGCCGATATCCAGAGTGAGTTTATCATTCAGGAAATGGGTGGTATTACGTGCCGTAAAATTATAACGGTTATAGGAGTTATTCGGAAGAATCCCACCGGAGTTAGTTGTAGAAGCAGAAAGATAGGTCTGGTTTTTGGTATTTCCTGTAGATAATGCTACCGAATTGATAACATTGGATCCTGTTTCAAAGAAGTCAGATGGGTTATATCGACGGTTTGTCAATTCTCCCCAGCTGAATAATCCGGAACTTGTACCATAACGGTTCTGCATATCCGGCATAATATATGCTTTAGAGAAAGTAGTACTGTTGGATACTGTTATGGTAGTTTTCTCTGTTTGGCCTTTTTTAGTAGTAATTAAAACAACACCGTTTGCCGCAGCAGAACCATATAATGCTGCCGCAGAAGGACCGGTCATCATACTAATACTAGCAATATCGTCCGGATTTAAGTCAGCAACAGCATCTGATCCTCCCATCTCTCCAAATAATCCTTCGCCACCGCTTTTTCCTGTATTAAAAATAGGTACACCGTCAATTACATACAATGCATTGTTATCTTTAGTCAGAGATTTCATACCACGCATAACAACACGTGTGGCACCACCAGCACCGGTTGCACCACTATTAATCTGAACACCGGCAACCTTTCCTGATAGTGAATTCATAAAATTGGCATCTTTTACAGCTGTCAATTCGTCACCTTTTACCTCTTGTACATTATAACTTAACGCCTTAGTTGCACGCTTGATACCCAATGCAGTAACAACTACTTCGTCCAATACTTGCGTATCTTCTCCTAAGGTTACTTTTATAGGTTGTGCGTTGGCAAGCGTGATTGTTTGGGAG
>NZ_QVLZ01000036.1:0-74468 GCF_003435205.1 Bacteroides sp. AF32-8BH
ATAAACATGGCACTTTTGACTTTTAACGTATTCAGTATTAACCTTAATTATATAAATTATGAAACAACATGCACATTTATTGATTTTGACAATTATGTTTTTAACTTCATGTTCCGATGACACAGAAGTAATGAAACAAGAATCTTCGCCACCATCTTTAACAGAAAAAGCCCCGACTTATCGTACTAAAGAGAATGCTATTATTGAAGTGGAACTTTTTATTAAAAATAATAGAAACAATACACGAAATAGCTCTTTTCTTAATTATTCAATAAACAATGAAATCTATTTCTATAGAGATACAATTACTAATCAGACATATCCCTCATTTTATATAGCCAATGCAGAGGGTGGCAATGGCTATGCAATAGTATCGGCCAACCTATATACAACTCCTATTATTGCTTATTCAGAGTCTGGCAATCTTTCTTTAAGTGACACGCTTCAATATCAGGAATTATCTTTCTTTTTTGATTTAGTTCAAAATTACATTTCTAATAATAAAAAGTATGAGATAGAGTTCAAAGAAGAAAATGATGACGATAACTCTTTAGACACATCTCAAACAAGGGGTAGAAGACGTCCTATTTATATAAAGAAACCTGGAGAATGGGAAGAAACGGAAAGAGTACAACCTTTGATTTCTGTTAAATGGGGACAAAGGAGTCCATATAACAATGCGGCACCTCTTATAGAAGGACAAAGAGCCCTCACAGGCTGTGTAGCTACTGCAATAGCTCAAGTAATGGCATATCATGAAAAACCTTCAGGGTATAATGGGGTGTCATATAATTGGTCTGAAATGAAACAATTCCCCACCACTCCAGCAGTTGCCCATTTATTCCGCTCTATAGGTGATTTGGTTAAAATGGATTGGGGAACAGATACAAGCGGAGCTAAAAGAAAAAATATACCACAATGCTTCGAGAAAATGGGATATAGGAAACCCAATAATCCTCAAATTTATAGTCAATGGGATGTTATAACATCTATTAAAGCTAAATGTCCGGTTATAATATGTGGCAATTCGGTAAGAAAGAAAATACTGGGTATTAAATATTACCAAAATGGTCATGCTTGGGTTTCTGATGGTTATTTTCATAGAGAGAGAAATGTTGATGTCTATAGAAAAGGAAGCGATAAAGTTCATCATTCGTATACGGAGAAAGAAGATTACCTGCATCTAAACTGGGGCTGGAATGGTAATAGTAATGGTTATTATTTGGCGGGTATTTTTAATGGAGGTGAAGGACCTACTTTTCCTTCTACTAGAGCAGCCGGCAAGGGTAATTATCCATATAATGTAGAAATAATTCCATATATTAACATAATAAAATAAGAAATATGAGACAAACTTATTATTTTCTGTCTTTCGTGTTACTTTTATTTGTATTCATTTCATGTAGCGATGACGTCGTTGGCAAGGGAACAGATACGATAGGACTAGAGACTAAAGAGGTATTTTTTAAATCCAGTAAAGATTCTATAGAGTTACGAACCAGGAAAGGTGACGACTGGTGGCTGACTGAAATCTCTACTAAAGACACGATATATAGAACACACTCCCTTAATGTTCAAGTAATAGAAGGTGGTGGACTTTATGTGGAGAAAACAGGTCGCAAATCAATCTTTATCAGGATTGATTCAAATTTAACAGGCTTGGAAAGGAGATTTACAACAGTTATACAAGCAGGGAATTACTATAATACAATTACTATAATACAAAAGGCCAAAGAATAAATAAAAAGGTGGAGACTGCTATTCTCCGCCTTTTTGTTTACTTACTTTTTAGTTCTAGAACTAAGTTTTATATTTCAAGTGATACTATAAAGAATCAACCTCCATTAAAATCAGCTATTGATTTTATAAATGGATTACGGGATCTTCCAATGAAACGTATAGTGGCTGACGAAGGTATCCTTGCTGGAAAATTAATAATAAATTGGACGGTATGATTATAAAAAAATAAGTTTCTATGTTTAAAATCTGAAGTGACGGATAACAGTAGATAGCACTAAAAAAGCTATACCATTTTAGTAAACTTCATATTATATTGAAGTCATAACTCATTAACTAAAACGATATAGCTTATGAGACGTGTACAAAGTAACACATTAGATGTAGGAATTGATGTCCACTTAAAGAATTGGTCGACAGCAATCTTATCAAAGCATTCAGTACTGAGGAGATTCCTGCAAGTTGATTGCGAGGGACCTACCCTCATCTCCTACATAGTTGCGAAGCATTTAGCACATGCTTCTCGTGGCACAATCTCACCCTACCGTACAAGCGGTTCCGCATACGGCGGTTTCGCAATCTATATGTATTTGCTTATAAAGATGAGATAACATTGGATACCCCGCTTTCCGAAGAGCCTCGTCCTCAATAGCATTCTGAAGAAAGGCACGCGTACAACGCCAATACCCTTTCCGAGTATTTGCCCACTCCCAAGCCTTACCTTTCGGTATTCCACATTTCTGCAAATTTGAAAAGCGAGTCTTCACTCTCTTCCAACATTTCCATATACACATACGCAAGTGTCTGCGATACCATTGGTCTAATGGAATCAGCAGACTCCTCATGTCTGCATATTTGAAATACCCTATCCAACCTCTAAAGGTTTGCCAGAGTATCTCTTTACGTTGGGCATAACCCATGCTGTTACTACGTCTGGTAAGAGATTTAACCTTACGTTTGAATTTCTCTTTTGTTGTCTTGTGAACATACAGCCTGCATTTGCCTTTCGTGAAATAGAAGGAAAAGTCCGTTATGCTTGAGCATACGCGTTCGGCGGACCTCTTACTTTTGCACAGTATCATGCTATCATCTGCATAGCGTACAAAGCAGTGTCCACGTCTCTCCAATTCCTTGTCTAGTTCGTTCAGCAGGATATTGCTGAGCAAGGGGCTCAAAGGGGCGCCTTGTGGTGTACCCTCTATACTTGGTTCATAATGCTTACCTATCATTACTCCGCTTGTAAGATACTTGTGTATAAGAGAAATGACACGCCCGTCATTTATTGTCCTTGACAGTATTCTCAGTAAGAAACTATGGTTTACCGTATCAAAGAATCTAACAAGGTCTATGCCTACAGCATATTTGTAGCCTTCGCTTGTATAACAGCACACTTGGAGCAATGCTACATGCGCACTACGTCGGGGCGAAACCCAAAACTGCTTGGGCTGAACTGGCGTTCGTAGATAGGCGATAGCACTTGGACGATGGCTTGTTGTATCAAGCGGTCAACAACGGTTGGGATGCCTATAAGCCGTTTCTTCCCGTTATCCTTGGCTATATCTACCCTACGCACTGAATTCGGTTTGTACCTTCCAATGCGTATCGACTCGATAAGTTCTGATTTGTGTTCATGAAGATAGGGAAGCAGTTGCTTAAAATCCATTCTATCAACACCTCCAACCCCTTTGTTTCGTACCACTTGTAGATAGGCACGATTGAGATTGTCGGGAGAAAGAATTTGACTCATTAAGTCATCTTTATTTGGTTGCACTGCTATCAAACTGCCGTCTTTCATGTCCATATAGGTCTGCACTCCCTCATAGCTTTCGGATTCCATCCTATTCTTTTGAGGGTAGCCAAGTGTACTTTCTATGACTCTTATTTTATGCATTCTTTCCTATTTAGAGTTAGTTACGTGTTTATAGCTATTGCGATTCAGCCCTTCCTTAAAAAGAACTTAAGTACTATGGCTTCTGCTGACTTCTCACAATAAGCTTTACTCCGTGTTTGGCAATCTAAACACATGCTCCACACGTCCGTGAGACCTCCCCGATTAAGAATATAATCTTTCACACTTATACCTGCTTGATTTACACCGAGTGTTCCATATAGCTATAGGGCTTTATCTTGTTTGGCAGACTTACCCACACTCATATGCCTTAGTATCAAGTTTCTGTACGTCAGGTCAGTGCTTTGCCTAAGACTTCCTTTAGATGCCGAATCACTACGGACACCATTGCCGTCGGCTGTACGCTTGCCGATATAAGGCTGCGATGGGGACTTACACCCATTAGATTATGCCCATGTCGGGCAAACTCCAAAAGGCAACTAACTCGCAATGAATTAGTTGCCTTAAATTTTCCTATTTTAGGAATATCCCTAGCTAATGGTACATCGGGCAAACATTCTCGATATTTCCACACCATAAAAACGAGCAAAGACTTGATACGGTTCTTGGTATGTATGCTGTCTTTTGCAATCAGGTTTCTTAGTCTTATAAAGAGCGTATTTTTGTGGTTTCCTCCCCAGAATATAATTCCTTTTCAAATGAACCGAAAGGTAACTCGTGGGCCAATTTGCTACAATTCACAGCATTGGTCTTGCGTAACTTCTCCTTGCTCATGGTAGGCACATCGACTGGATTACCCCGTAAATGTTGGTTATTCCTAAATTCATCAGCCTCTCATACATGCAGAATCTGCAGAAACCAGCTTCATTGATTAAGAAGTAATTGTCACCCGAATAATTACTTGCCAAGTACTAATGCAAAGCTTTTTATTTTTTTATGATAAATTCATCCAGCATTTTTCCGTCTCGATCCATTACCTCTATCTTCATCTGTGTGGTCGTGGCATAAATACGTAGCAAAGATGTATTGGAATTAACTACTACGGGGAAAGACGTTTTGTCAGTGGCATCATGACGCACAAAACGATGTAAGTGTCCACAAAGCATTAAATCCGGATAAGCCTGGCGTAATAAAGGCATAAACTTCTGCTCTACTTCTACATTTCCATGCCAATCCTCATCGGGACCAGCTTCAGTAACTGCGGGAGGAATGTGAGCTACAATTATTTTAAAAGGCGCTTCTTTATATTCGGTACTTTCCAAAATACTGGCCAACCATTCGGACTGTTCGGTACGGTAGAGGTCATATTGGGTAATACCGGCATATTCAATATCAGAATCAGGCTTATCTTCTCCCGTATCCAGAACAATACAATAGACAGGACCTTGTCGAAAGGCATAATAAAGATGTTCCTGACAGGGAGAAAAATAACGTTGGATTTCGGTTGCAAATACTCCCCGTGTTTCGTGGTTGCCACGGGCGTAGTACATCGGGATCTCAGAAGCGAAAAGTCGTACAGCCGTATCCATAAACCCCTTGAAAAGCTGATCTTCACTATTTATGAAAGAGAGCATATCACCATTAAAAAGAACAAAGTCGGTTTGCGTAAGGTTACAACGGGACATTAAGTCCTCCAGCAGTTTGTTGTCCCCATGTATATCGTTGACCATTACAAAAGAGGTGGCAGGCGCTTGCGGATTGCAGGTATGAAAAGTAAGCGGTTTACGATAATAGACATCAGTGGAAGCATAACTTCCATAAATGATTTTATACCCAGTATGTTTCAACACTTCCTGAGCAAAAACACGGTAACGATATTGTTTTCCCGGTGTCAGTCCCTTGACTTTAACGGCATGGATGGTTGATGTATTCTTGATGCCATTAGACGTGTCAAAATAACGCGGATGCTCTTTGGCGTAAAAACTGCCGTTGCCATCTGAGGCCAGTTCCACCCATCCTATAGAGGGCTTATCCGTTATCCATACAATGGTAGCTTCGTTAGATCCCACGTTTTGCAAGTAAGGTCCATGAGTTATTGTTATTTTGGAAATTTCATCTTGCGAATACAGGAATGTAGCTATTCCCAATAATAACATTTCTAAGAATATGATTTTTCTTATCATAATGCCTAATCTAATAAATTGTTAAACTTTCGTATGTGGAAATCTGGCAGACAGAGATGTATCCTTACTTTACCTTCGGTATCTGGTTTAGCCTGCCTCCTTCATTATATCGTTGATTATTCGGTAATCCCTTTTTATTCACTCCCTTTTGCATGAGTGATTTTAATTCCTCCAAATAATAATGGTATATGTCACGGGGAGTGGCTTGATATTTTTTGCATAGTGAGGCTGCCATGCCTACAACTTCCCCCATCATACCTGTAGTGCGCATAACTCGTACGGTTCCCAAGGCAACATGTGTGACACTGATATTGCGTCCTGCCATGAACAGATTGTCTATATTACGGGAATAAAGACATCGGTAGGGAACAGGATAGGGATAAATTACTACATGGTCTGTCGTCGCTTTGAATTCCCGTCCCGGGAAATACCGGGTATTCTCGGGGTCGGGCCGATGCAGATCAATACTCCAGGTAGTAGTGAAAGATGCGTCCTCATGGGCTACGTGCTTTGTTAAATCATCCTCTTTCAGTACATAGTCGCCCAATAGCCTCCGGGATTCCCGCTTTCCGGCAATGTAGGCTACCCATTCCAATGAACGTTTTTTATAATATTTTCTTCGTTCCGATTGATTTTTCAAGTAGCTCCAATTAGAATATATAACTAACATTCCATAGTCACGTATTTGTTCAGAATCATTAATCTGATTTTTATTCATTCCGGTTTCCCAAGTCCATTCACCATAAGTGACAGGTTCACAGGTCTCCTCATTGAATTCGATGCCGTACCGGAATTCCGGAAAATAGGATGTTTTTGTGTCTTCCACAGAATACCATTGAACAGAAGTGCCCATTACTAAGCTATCAGCTATTTCGGGAGCTATAGTCTCACCGTATTCAGAACGGCTTTCACGGCCCATACGATAGTCTGCCCCGGCCAGATAACCGATAGTGCCATCACCAGTACAGTCAGCAAATAAACGACCATAAAATTCGATTTCTTCACCGGATTCAATATGACAAGCGGTTATCGAGATGATCCGGTCCTCTTCCTTCTTCACCGAAAATGCCCGATAATTAAGAAACAGGGAAACATTAGTTTCAGCTTGCAGCCATTCCATTTTTTTATGATCTTCATAATTGCCTGCCGGTTGTGCATTACCCTCCTTGACGGGACCGAACTCTTTTTGCAGCCCCCCCAGTTCAGGATATTTTCCGATCTCGATAGCTCCTCCCAAATGAACACGAATCTCGGAACTATTGTTTCCACCGACTACAGGGCGATCATTGATAAGTGCGACTTTACAGCCCAGGCGGGCGGCAGATACTGCTGTACTCATACCTGCAATACCTGCACCTATAACTACTAAATCATATGATTCTGTTTTTTGGGGGGCTAATAATCCAAGTTTAGCACGACGAAAGTTATTTAAAGCCGCCATATCCGATGGCGGAATATCATCTTTCCGTGTCGTAAAATAAATAGCATCACACCGCCCGTCAAAACCTTTCAAGTCATGCAAAACAATGTGAATATTCTTTTCTGTTGCCTGATATTGCCCGGCATACTGCCATATCCACTGATTGCCTATAATACCCAACCGGTAAGAGATTTTCTTTCCGTTTACTGACAAACCGAACAATCCGGGCCCTTCACCCTCCTGCCATGGAGACGTCCAGTTGTAGGTGCGTACAAAAATATAATATGTGCCATTTTCTGGAAGTTGTACATTGGTACTCGCATTTTCAACAGGACTACCTAGACCGTGTGCCAGTAAATAAGGTGATCCCATCAAGTCCATAAATTGTTGGTCCACTACCCAGCCTCCTTTTTCCGTGAAACTTTCTGCTTCTACCAATAAACTGGCAGCATGAAGACTCGCTCCGTGAAATACCATCCAGATGAGAGAAATATATATAATTTTTTTTATCATAACAATTTTCATTATTCTTATACTTGTTTATTCATAGTAGCGAAGGATAATCTCCTTGATAGTCAGCCGGGCCATCAGTGGAGTTGTCAATTCCATTTTGAGGGCTTTAATCATGGCTAGTGTACTGAAAGATGCTGACAATTCTCCATTTTTGTTATCTGCAGCTACTTTCTTAAATATTGTACCGTCCTCGCTGACAGATAATTGTACATGTTCCGGATGTTCCTTTGAAACATCAAACACAATTCTGATTTCCTGTACTGCTTGTCTTTTTTCCAAAGTAAGAGTAAAATAATCTCCTTTTTTTAAGGAATAGGGGGTTGCAAAGAAAGTCTGTATATCACCGTCAAACGCATATTCAGGCATATAATACTTGATTCCCTTCATATTGGTATCGATACGGGCAGGACATACAAGACGGGGCCTTTGTTCGCTTTGCGGAACAAAACCTGTGTTATCCCAATCCTCGTCTTTGAAGTAACAGATATTCAGTTTTTCCATAATAGCACCGAACTTGCTGATACGTTGTCGGAACCCTTCCCATTCTTTCTTTTCTTTCGTGTTCCAGAGGGTTTCGGCCAAGGCACAAGTTCTGGGATATAACATCCTTTCCACCTCATCCGAGGTTGTAATGAATTCAGTCCACAAATTAGCCTGTCCTCCCTTGACGAGATGTGCTTGAGTATTCGTACATTCTTTGCCAACTGGTTCCCATTCATACAATCTGCGTGTGGAATTCCGTGAATACCCGAAATCAAAGTAACAGGGATCCTTAGGAGACATAATGACTGACAACCCTCTTTTCAAAGCTTTCTGTTGCTGTTCTCTTCCATCACGTTGCCAGATCATGATCACGTCACTGATGTCAGCGGCATTACGGTCATTTATTTCATCCCAACCTATCATCCTTTTTCCCTTGGAACGTACAATTTCACTAACTCGTTTCGTAAAATAGTCCTGTAACTCGTGCCATGAAGTCATATTCTCTTGTTTGTAAATCTTTTGGCATTTCGGACATTGTTCCCATAGATGTGTCGACACTTCATCTCCTCCCAGATGTATGAATGATGAAGGGAAGAGATCAGTGAGTTCTGCTACCAGTTTTTCCACAAACCTATAGGTTTCAGGATTTCCTATACACAGCATATTCTCATCTGCTCTCTTCCGTTTTTGTCCGTCCAGTTCCTCTGGATAGGCTTCAAATTTTCCGCCTTTACATGACAGTTGGGGAAGGGCTGCAAGCAAGGCCAGACAGTGTCCCGGAAGGTCAATCTCCGGAATGATCTCTATGCCGTACATGGCGGCATAGTTGATCAATTCCTGCAACTCGCTTTTACGATAATAATGTCCCGATAGATCCTCGAATGTCCGGTAGTACGTACCTTTGAACGCTAAATCCGGATATTGGTCCAGATACAGACGCCAGCCTTGATTGTCTGTCAAGTGCAGATGTAAAGTGTTAAGTTTAAAAAAGGCCAATTGTTTGGTATACTTTTTAAGTTGTTCGATAGTCCAGAAATGGCGGCTACAATCTATCATGACTCCCCTGTAACTAAAACGGGGTTTGTCGTGGATTATGAGCCGGGGTAACTCTTTTCCCTTACTTCCCAGAATCAATTGTAAAAGAGTGGAAAAAGCATGAATCATACCTGTCTGGTCACCTGCTTCTATGATGATCCCCTGCTTTGTAATTTCCAGCATGTACATTTCCGGCTCCTGCATTTTCACCTTTTTTACATGAATGGAAGGATTTGAGGCATTCACCATGACAGACAAATTTGCCAGTTCTTTCAGATCGCTGACAAGGAGGTTTCCTGTATTTTTCCATTCGTCCGGGAAATGGATGCTTTCCAGACGTTCGATGGATAGCGTACCTTTTTTCCGGACCATGCTTTCAACTTGCGGGATCAGACAAATATTATCTTGAGAATAAATACTGTCTGGTAATATGAGAAGAAATAGAAAAAGGTGAAAAATATAGCTCTTTCCAATCATAAAGTTAGAAAAATAAAAGGGTGAATAATTAAGGAGTTACCTTTTCCCGGACTATCAACAACTTTCCTGCATTTAATAGCCGGGATTTTGTTTTAAGTTCTCGTTGATCTGAAGTTCCGTAGTAGGGATAGGCCACAAATATTGGCGATCGTTCCAACTACGTACAGCAAGTGCCTGACATTTACCCGCTTCTTCCAATTTGGAGAAATCTGCACAACCATCCTCGTCCATTTCCGGTGTGAAAGCCCAAAACCAATCTCCCTGACTGGTTACCCGTTCGATACATAGTGAGGCCGGATAAAGGATACCATATGTCTTGCGATTCATAACCTTTTCGGCCAGTTTCCAACGGATGATATCCGTATATCGCATGTGTTCCTTTGCCATTTCCATACGACGTTCTACACGTAGCTGGTGGCGAAGTGTGGACTGGTCGTTAGAAGTGAAAGCCGGATAACTTGCCTTATCGGACTTGTCCACACCATAAGCACGCGCCCGAACCTCATTCAGTGCATCCAATACGGAGTTATCTATCTCATTTAATTCGATTTTCGCCTCGGCATATGTCAACAATATTTCGGCATAACGACAATAGATAATATCCTGGTCTACCTTGAAACCATTCTGAAGCCATGTTTCGTCTATCCCTTTTTTCCACACCAGACCATCGAAAGAAGCATATTGGGCATTGGCACGTGTATCATAATTTGTCACGATTTCACCCGTATTATAGTTCATACACGTCAGTGCCTCCGGGTGTGGGTTGTATTCATAACCGAGGTGGTTGGAACCAAATGGTACAATGGTTTCTGCTAAACGTGGGTCACGATTTGCAAATGGTTCATGCGGATCGAAGAGTGGTGATTCGTTAATAAGCAGACCGTCGGTACAGGTGAATGCAGCTAGTAACTCCCATGACGGACAGGTCTGCGTCCATCCTCCTACGTTACGGGGTAGATCATTGTATACCTGGTTAACTCCTCCGTTTCCTGTTCCCAGATAAATGTCATATGTAGCATCACGTGGAATTTTGAAAATAAATTCATTCGAGTTTTTTGTAGTAGACAAAAAAAGATTGCCAAAATCGGGATGCAATTCATAAATATTCAAGTCCATAACCGCCTTGGCTGCATCGGCCGCTGTTTCCCAATCTTCCATAATCAAGGCAACCCGGGCTTTTAGTGCCAGTGCAGCACCTTGGGTGGCTCGCTGTTGGTCAGTATAGGAAGTTGGAAGCACACTAATTGCATCATCAAAATCTTTATAGATTTGTGCCAATACGATGGATTTATCCGTACGTCCCATTGTCAACCCTTCTTCTGTACTTACATCGGTTAATACCAATGGTAAGTCACCGAACTTTACAATCAGTTTGGCATAAGCGGCAGCTCTATGGAATTTGGCTTCGGCAATCAGGCGGTTAATAGTAGTGGCAGATGCGCCATTTTCGATAGCACGATGCGATTTCTCAATAACTGCATTGGCACGTGAAATAGCTTTGTACTGATTGCCCCATAAACTGGTAACCCAAGCATTTTGTCCATTTAGAGTTCCGTCATCAAAAGAGGTCAGGAGATCGCGTGAAGTATAGTCGTCCGACCAGTCGGTCTGTTGTTGTCCGTCTTCCGGCCAGAAGTCATATCGATATAACTCATCAACGGCCATCTGCACTTCAGTTTCCGTGGAATACCAGTTTTCAGTAGAACCGCTTGACAATGGATTTAAATTGAGATCATGGCAGGCAGAGAGTAAGAGTATTCCTGCCCCGATATATAAGAGTAACTTTTTCATGTTTTTTATGGCTAGAAATTAATAGAAACACCAAATATTAGAGAGGTGGTAATAGGATACCCTTCTGTACTTACTTCCGGATCCCATCCTTTGGGGGCATTACTGATGGTAAACAGGTCACTTCCGCTTACATAAAGACGGACTGTATTCATACACGCCTTCGTAGTCCATGCTTTGGGGAGCGTATAACCGACAGAGAGATTTTTTAAACGAATGTACCGACCGTTGTAAAGCCAATAATCAGACATACAGAAATTAGCATCCCGATTGGTGCGAGTCAGGCGCGGATATTTGGCTGTCGCATTCTGCTCATCCGTATTTTTCGGACTCCAATAATTGCCGTCAAGAATAGTAGGGAAATTGAGCCAGTTGTCTCGAAGCCCTTCAATCATTGCAGCACTGATTTGAGATTTCTGACTTCCAACACCTTGTAGTGTCAATCCAAAGTCCCAGCCTTTATAGGCAGCATTGAAAGTGAGTCCAAACATATAGTGAGGCAGGGAACCGCCCAAAAGTACACGGTCATACTCAGGTGAGATAACTCCGTCGGGGACACCGTCCGGTCCGGAAATATCCTTGTACTTAATATCACCCACTTTGACGCTGTTGTTCAGTTTGGGCGACTTGTCCACGTCTTCCTGAGTCAGGAACAAGCCATCGCTTACGTAACCATACCATTCGTTATATTCACTTCCTTCCATTTTTACCTGATTGCCTAGGAACTGTGTACCATTCAGGTTTCCCATTTTGGAGGTAAAATCTGACAGATTAGCGGAAATGGAGTAAGTGAAATCACCGACTTTGTCCCTCCAGCCAACTTCAATATCATAGCCGGTAGTGTGCATGTTTCCGGCATTGACTTCCGGGTTGTCGTAGCCGATGAAGTGTGGAATTTCCAGTGCCAGCAACATGTCCTTCGTATTTTTTCTATAATAGTCAGCGGAGAAGTGCAGACGGTTATCCAGAAAATTAGCATCTAAACCGATATCCCAGCTTTCTGTTGTTTCCCATGAAATATCTCGTACGGCATACTTCTGCTGTGCGGCCGTAGTCACGGAAGAAACAATCCCCTGTGAATTCTGAAATAGTGCAGTGCTGTAATCAATTGCAGCCTGGTAAGGGTAATAATTATAAATAAAGTTACCGTCATCGTCATAAGCCCCGATACGTTCGTTTCCCAGTTTTCCCCAAGAGCCTCTCAATTTCAGGTAAGAAAACCAATCCATATTTATATTCTTGAAAAACTTCTCTTCAGAAATTACCCAACCAAGTGACACGGAAGGAAAATTGGCCCAACGACAATTGGATGCAAAACGTGAAGAACCATCCCGGCGGAGATTTGCTTGGATAAGATAGCGGTCTGCATAGCTATAGGTCATGCGTCCGAATAATGAGCGGTAAGCATATTCTTCCGCATTGCCACCATTATCCCGATAATCCTCCGAACCGAGGTCCAGGTAAGGATAGCTTGTCAACTGGTACTGGTCTCTGGATGCATCCAGGTTTTCCCAGAAAGCATAATAATCCTCGTAACCGATCATGACAGAGAAATCATGGCGCCCCAGTGTCTTGGCATAGTTGGCAAAGAACTGTGTTGTTATATCATGGCTGTCATTACGATTTTCCGTCAAATTGGTAGTGCGATAACCTCCCATGTAACCAACAGTGGTATTCGGATCTTCTGAACGGGTGTATGGAATCTGTTTGACAAAAGTTTTCTTCTTTACATTATTGAAATTGGGCGCCACGGCTGCTGATATTTTCAGCCCATTGACAGGAGTTATGTCAATACCGAGTTTACCGCCAATATTGGTTCCCCAGTTGGTAAAAGTGCCGCCATCTGTAATTTTGGCCAGCATATTTTCTCCATCTTTCACATCACCCCATAAGCCATTGGTCCATGTAGCAGCATAAATTGGCGGAATGTTTCGTCCACCTGCCCCCATGGGGTTGGAATTAGGCGAGAGAGCTTTAGAACGGGAAAAGTTCAAATCCAGATTTGCGGAAATATATTTATTTATATTGAAATCATTATTCACGCGTACCATAAAACGGTCATATTCCTTGTTTACATAGAGGCCGTCCGTTTTGTCATAGCGGAAAGAGGCTTTTGTACGAATAATCTTACCCCCACCAACAATGCTTAGAGTATGTGTCTGCCGGGGTGCGGAGCTTTTCAACAGAATATCTCCCCAATCCGTCATAGGATATTTGTCCGGATTAGTCGCATTATTTATGCTCCAGTTGGTAATTTCATCTTCCGTATATGTTTGGTACCATCCACCGTCTGGATTATCGTTATAGCGTGTTTCATTTACCATTTCCATGTAACGCTGGGCTCCTACATAGGTCGGCAACTTAGTCGGTATTTCCCACCCGTACTCAAAGTTGTAACTCAAAGCCACATCACCGCTCTTGGCACGTTTGGTCGTGATGACAATTACACCGGCTGCGGCACGTGAACCGTAGATCGAAGCCGAAGCAGCATCCTTCAATACGGACATACTTTCTACGTCTTCAGGATTTACGGAGTTGATATCACCCGGAATTCCGTCAATAATCACCAACGGACTGGAATCACCAATAGTTGTTACACCACGTATCTGGATAGAAGCACTACTACCGGGAGCTCCATTGTCACGACTGACCATTACTCCGGAAAGCGCGCCTTGCAAAGCTGTGGAAAGTTGGGTGGTACGACGGGCAGCAAGTTCGTCTCCTTTAACAGCTGTTACCGAACCGGTGAGATCTTTCTTCTTCATCGTACCATACCCCACTACGACTACCTCATCCAATTGCGCATTGTCTTCCTGTAGAATAATGTTAATATTCCTCTGCTCGCCGATATTGACAGTCTGCGTTTGGTAGCCAATATAGGTTATTTGCAATGTAGAATTGGCAGAGGCACTGATACTGAAACGTCCGTTCATATCCGTAATTGTGCCTGCCGATTTTCCTACGACTTGAATATTTGCTCCGATAATAGGCTCACCATTTTCATCTTTTACTATCCCCGTAACTAAAAAATCTTTTTGCTGCGCACCCTTTTCCTTATCCGTAGAGTTAATGAGCATGATGTTTTTACCTTCTATAGCATGGCGAATGCCTGTATCCTTGAATATATCATTCAAAACTTCATTAACGGCTTTATCTTTCGCATTCACTTTGACATTACGTTTGATATTGATATCTTTTACGTTGAATACAAACAGATAGTCCGTTTGTTTCTCTATTTCATTAATCACTTGTCCGATTGTTATATGGTTGGAAACAATCGTAACATGAGCTGTCTGCGCATAGCTTCCTATAGCTAGAAGATTTCCTACACATAAGAAACAGACGTAAACAATAATTTTCATAATACGGAATAACTGTTTATTTTCTATAAATAATTCCTGGTATAGAGAATTTTTCATATTTTCGCAACATATTAGTTTATTAGGTTTAACTTGATCTAGAACTATTTTGTCAGTTGGTATAAACTGATGGAAAATGTGGGATGGTGTTGCAGCACTGTCCCCTTTTCTTTTTTAAATGTTTCTTTATTGTTTCATAGGCATTAGAAATATTAAAAAGTTAATTAATGGTTATCGTATTGCTCTCGTTATCTTTAATATAGGTAAATTTATTATTGAGGGCAAGCACACGTATTACATGTTCAATCCCATCATGGGTCCGGAATTTTCCGGTATAGTGCGCATCAAGAATCTGTTGATTGTTAATGACAAAATTCACATCATAATAGAGTTTTAATTTCTCCATTATATCGCGTAGGGAGATATCGTTGAAACAAATAAGCCCTTCTTTCCAACGAAAATAGTCTGTTGTATGTATCTTTTCTTTAGTAAGTTGGTTTTTACTTAGTCTGGCCATGTCACCTGGTTTCAGTTTCATGAGAGATACTTCACTTTTCTTTTGCAGAATTTCTACAGCACCTTCCAATAAGGCTGTTTCCCATATACTATCTTTCTCATAGGCCAGCACATTGAATTCTGTCCCCAGCACCCGGATATTGCATCGGTTAGTTCCAACAATAAAAGGTTGTTTTATATTAGAACTGACTTTAAAATATCCTTCACCATCTAATTCTACATGACGTACCTTTTTAGAAAACCGTCCCGGAAAAGTCAACCGGCTACCGGAATTCAGCCATACATGCGTTCCATCAGCCAGGTATAATTCGGCATGCTGGCCTGCCGGAACAACTACCGTTTGCATATTCTCCTCCTTGTCTTGTAAAACGTGGTGAGTGTAAAAATAAGTGGTTGCCACAGTAAAAACAATGACAGCCGCTATCCGTACAATAACATCGAGAACCCTCCTCAGCGGATCTTTCTTCTCTTGTTGTATATCAACGGGACTTTTAGTCTGCCATAACGTAATGTCATACAATTTACGTTGCCGCTTATATTCTCTAAGATGCTGTTCATCTTCGCGCAGCCACTCCATTATCCTCTGTGACTCTTTTTCAGAGGCATTTCCTGCTATATATTTTTGTAATAGTTCATCCATCTTTTTATCGTTTTCATTTATATAACGATTCATCTTCGGTTTACCCTAAACGAAAAAGAATATTTTTTTCAAAAGATAAAGGAACGTGCGTAGTAATCGGTGTTACATATGGTAAAAAAAGAAATAAAATAAAGGCAGGTAATCTTTTAGCGTTTTTCTAAGAGCCTTAAGTGATTTGGATATATGATATTCCACATCTTTGATTGAAATATTTAATTCGCAGGCAATTTCCCGATTTGTTTTATTTCCAAATCGGCTGAGAGTAAATATACGGGAGGTTTGTTCAGGTAATGATTGCAATGTTCTTTGCACAATATCCATAACTTCTTTCGAGAATATTTCATTTGGATTACAGTCTTCCAGTGAGGAGAGGCGAAGAGCTAACTCTTCATTTTGTTTCTCACTAATCCGTGTGATGACCTGTTGTTTCATGCTTTCATGACGTAAGTAGTCTAAGGCTTTATTTCGCAAAATACTGAGCAACATCGGTTCAATATTTTCCACCGGGTTGTCCTGTATCCATTGCCACAGTTTGATGAGTGATTCAGATGCAATATCCTCGGCTACCATCTCATTGTGTATATACGACTTTACAAATAGAAAAGACTTTTTGTAATATCGCATATAAATATTATTAAAAGAATTCTCTGGACGAGTGAGTTTTGCAGGCATTTTAATTCTTTTTAGTTCATTAAAAAATTTGAGAGACAAAAATATAAAATGATATTTGATTCGCAAATTTTCTTTTTAGCTATTTATCCCAGCCAATAGATGTAGAGTGTTTGGTTTATTTCGTTATCCTCCTTCTCATGAGTGGTTGGAAAACTGTTTCCCATTTGATGTCAATCGTTCTGTTTTGCCAGATGAAAGGTGTAGTTTATTTTCTATTCGAGAGATGGTACAAGCAGTATCGTAATATAGAATTTATTTCCGTTGAGATTATGTATGGAGGAGAATCTGTTCAAAACATTAGCAAGGATGATGTCCAGAGTATTGAAATAGGTATAAAAAATCTTGTTCTTGTCTTCAGCAATGGTCTTACAGTCCATTACTATAATCTATGTTATAATACTTGAATGGACTGATCGAAAAATAGAGGTGATGTGTTAGCATTGAATGATGGTATTAAAGTATGGATTGAGTGTCTGCTGCGATATACTGAACATTGGCCGATTGTATACATCCCATACATTGTAAAAGTCTCTGGATGTCTTTTTTTTCGTGTGGTATGAGAATCTAATAGCGCAATTTGTAGGGATAAATAGTCCAAAGACAGATATCGGTTTTATGATTCTGTGCGACTTAGGAGCATGAACTGAATAATGGTTTGGCAGCGAAATATGCTGTTAAACCATTCGGTTTTCGTTAAACGAAAACACAACTTGCTGTCCCCTAATGGGGACAACGATTTGAATATTACGCTATATCCATATAGTGCTATAAAGCCTTTTGTCAGGGGAAAAACGCATACGGTTTCCGCCGGTTTTTCTGCATTTCCGATCTTCTGAAGGGGAATATTTCCCCACAGAACGTGCGTCTTCCCGCTATACTGCTATAACCATATAGCCATATAAAAAAGAATCGGAAATTGAAATATCATTGATTGACAGCATAATTCATTGATTTTCGAGAATCTCTTCTGTAGTCTTTAGTCCGCTATACCACTATCGGCATAGCTTTAGTTATCTCTATTTCGATGTCACCCCCTATGTGGTTCGCCATATCATGATATATCGCTATCCGGCTAACCCGTTATACCGCTATCAACATATCCCCGTCTATTCCTATTTCGATGTCACATCTTATGCGGTCAGCCATATCATGATATATCGTTATCTGACTATTCCGATATATTGCCGCCTTTTGTCATCCGGGACTTGCAGCGGATAAGATAAGGATCCCCCCAATAAGGACTTTTAGTCTAAAACAAAGTAAGCTAATGCAGTGATAATAAAGTTCTTATGATTATAGTTTCTCCTATAAAAGCATTATCTTAGTAGAGTAAATAAAGAAGCTAACAAGTTATGAACAAGCAAGTTAGAAGCATTTTAGCACAAGAGACAACAAAAACGAGCAAGATCCGGCAACTGTATCTTTTAGGGATTCCCCGTGCGGAAATCGCAAGGATGGTGACCAACGGTAATTACGGTTTTGTCGTGAACGCCCTGCGCCGGATGAATGAACGTGAGGGCGGTCTGAATATCCATCCGGCGACAGCTGCACTGGATTATACTTTCACCCGCAAGTTCGGTATCGAGATCGAGGCTTACAACTGCTCCCGTGAACGGCTCGCACGCGAGCTCAGGGAGGCCGGTATCGAGGTTATGGTGGAAAGTTATAACCATACCACCCGTCCGCATTGGAAACTCGTGACGGACGGCAGTCTGAACGGCAACGACACCTTTGAACTGGTCAGTCCGATCCTGGTCGGTGAAGCCGGGTTACAGGAACTGGAGAAGGGCTGCTGGGTGCTTGACCTGTGTGACGTGAAGGTGAACGGGAGCTGCGGGCTTCATGTACATATCGATGCCGCCGGTTTCAGCATGGAAACCTGGCGTAACCTGTCCCTGAGCTACAAGCACCTGGAACCGGTCATCGACAGGTTCATACCGGCATCCCGCAGGGACAACTACTATTGCCGTGGCCTGGGTCATGTCTCTGACGGGATGATACGTTCCGCCCGGATGGTGGACGAGCTGAAAGGAAGGATCGGTGACCGTTACCATAAGGTGGACCTCGAGGCCTACTCACGGCACAAGACGATCGAGTTCCGCCAGCATTCCGGAACGACCTGCTTCACAAAAATGCGCAACTGGGTACTGTTTCTCCACAAATTAGTTACCTTTGCCACGAGGGGACAGGTGCCTGTGGCCACCGCGCTCCAGAACATCCCCTTCCTCGACAGTGAACAGAAACTATATTATAAATTTAAGGACTAAAAAAATATCGACATGAACAGGCATATATATTTTAGCGGATGGCGGCAGGATTGCCGCCTCCGGCCCTTCCGAGTTTGTACGCATCCTGCGTGAAGGCAGCTGGTTTGACAGCGGATGCACCGACGAGGAGTACATAGTGAATTTCTCCGGACGGTACAGGGAACTGCACGGGGTGACGGTGAGAACCGACACCCCGGAGCAGTTCATGGACGACCTGAAAAAGTACGGTTACATCAGGGGCTGAGAAGCCCGTTCCTTTTATTGTTACGCTCCCTGCCGGTCTCACATGGACCAACAGGGATTTTTCTTTTCATCGCCGTAGTGTTCCCGTCCTGCTGTCTCCTCGTATATCGCTATCTTGCCAACATGAGTTCCCGCTATCTTCATAGCTTGACATATCACTATTCCAATAACATAAGCTGTTACAATATCCGTAGCCTGGTGTACCATTATCCCAAGAATGTAAGCTGTCAATATCTCCATGGCTTGACATGTCACAATCCTAGCAACATCGGGGAGAATCCTGGCCTCCCGCCGGACTGCCATTTGTTATGTCTTTTGCTGGCATTGACTATTCATGTCTATATATGACTATAACTGACAAGGTATCCTTTCCCACGTTTA
Source organism: Bacteroides sp. AF32-8BH (assembly GCF_003435205.1). Lineage (NCBI taxonomy): Bacteria > Pseudomonadati > Bacteroidota > Bacteroidia > Bacteroidales > Bacteroidaceae > Bacteroides > Bacteroides sp. AF32-8BH. The sequence goes on from NZ_QVLZ01000036.1 coordinate 19,504, forward strand.
TTCTTTTTTTCTTTGCAGAGTAGGACGATAATCCGCCATCAGGAACATCCGCCTTACAAAACGCCCAATTGTCACATGGAATTAATGTATAAATCATAGTTATGGACAGCATTGAAAGGAAAAAAACAAAACCGTATAATATCAACGAGAAGGAGATACTGGATATAGTTGCCGCTAAAGGCTCATATTTGAGCAGTATTTCCGAGAATCTGGAAGAGGTGCCGCCCCACAAGGAGTCTTCATCCCGGGCGGAAAGTAAAAAGACGATAACGGATGAAGAGGTAAAAAAATACATTGAAGCCCTCCTGAACAATTTTTCATCCAACCGGCGCAAGCCCCTGCATATTGATGCACAGGTGTACGAATGTATCTCAGACATTGTCTGGGCAGTCAGACGTAAGGATTTTACTGTTTCCGGTGTTATAAGCCGCATACTGGTTGAACATATCAAAGAAAACGCCGGCATGATAAAGAAGATCACAGGACGAGATTACAAACTGTTACAGCCGTAATATGACGGGAAGTCCTCCTTAAAACAGCTCTGGAGGGGGAGTCGGAAATCACGACTCCCATCCGGAAGTGCATTTGGAAAGTATTTTGAACTGTATTTCAATAATTTGAGTTTCTAAAAGGAAGCTATTTTAAATAAAAACAAGAAAAATGGAAGTATATTACATTGAAGCCGGAATCTTTGAGGAAATGCTGGCTAGGGCTGATAGCCTGTCCGCACAGGTGGACCGCTTGTATGAAAAAAACAGGGAAAAGAAACCGGGAGAGTGAATGGATAACCAGGATGTCTGCCTGCGCCTTGACATCTCTCCACGTACCCTGCAGACTCTCCGGGATACCGGACGGCTGGCATTCACCCAAATCCAACGGAAAATCTACTACAGGCCGGAGGACGTGGAAAAGCTGATGGTCTATGCCGCCATGAAACGCAAGGAAAAGGCGGTGAGAGAAAAAAGAAAGAATGAATAATTAATTGGATGCAACATGGAAGGAATTATTAGCAAAGAGACGTGCAGTGTCCGCCGATTCTTTGGCCTGCTGGATAACATTCAGACGAAGCTGGAAAGGCTTGCGGAGGATAACCGCCCCCTGTTTAACGGTGAGCGTTTTCTCTCTGACAAGGAATTGTCGGACCTGTTAAAAATCAGCCGCAGATGCCTGCAGGATTATAGGGACCAGGGGCGTATTTCTTATATCCGGCTAGGTGGAAAAATTTTGTATAAGGTATCCGACATTGAGAAACTCCTGGAAGATAATTATCATGAGGCCCTGATATAATCGGACGTTCAATACTCAAGAATGCCGGCCGGAACCATTAAACATCGGTTTCGGCTGGCATTTCATTATTCGGATATTTCCGTTAGGGGGACCGTACTCCCTTTCTGTCTTCTTTTCATCAGCCGGTCCATGTCACCGGATATCTTCTGGTCGGTAACCTATGCATAGACCTGCGTACTGTTGATGTTCGTATGGCCCATCATCTTGGCGATGCTCTCTATCGGGATGCCGGAGGACAGCATCAGGGTTCCAAACGAATGCCGTGCGGTATAGGGCGTGACATCGGAATAAGGATAAACGGGGATATGCTGATAGTGATATAACATGATATGGTGAGCTGCATAGAGGATGACCTCGAAATAGAGATAACTAAAGCTATACTGATAGTGGTATAGCGGACTAAAGACTACAGAAGACATTCCCGTAAATCGGTGAATTATGCTGTCAATCAATGATATTTTAATTTCTGATTCTTTTATATGGCTATATAGTTATAGCAGTATAGTGGGAAGACGCATGTTCTGTGGGGAAACATTTACATTCAAAAAACCGGAAATGCGGAAAAAATGGCAGAAACCGTATGCATTTTTCCCCTGACAAAAGGCTTTATAGCACTATATGGATATAGCGTGATATTCAAAACGTTGTCCCCATTAGGGGACAGCAAGTTGTGTTTTCGTTTAACGAAAACAGGACGGTTTAACGGAGAATACACCGATAAACCGTTACTTATTTCAAGCTCCAGCGTCGCTTTTTACATATCTAACTATAATTCATTTGAAATCACAAAACAGATTGAACCGAATGTGGTTAGTTTGTCTGTTTATTTCATGTCCGAATCATTAGTATGCTATGTTGCAAAGTTCGTATTCATTATGAAAAAATCCGCTTACGAGAACAAGATATTCAGGTAATTTGCCATCCTTTCCCCAAAGAAGTTCGATGTTAAAAAGTTCAGAAAGCGTTTTGGCTATGTCAAATCCGAAGGCTTCGAGTGACGGACGCACTTTTTCCGGGTGTCGGCATGGTGTGCCGCAGTTACGCGTACATTCGTTATCTGAGCAGTGAAGACATTTACCTATATAGGCAAATGAACGCCCTCCATATTTCCGTTCCATATCCAATAATTCGCTCTCGATTCGTATCCGTTCCGGTAAAATGAGTTTTTGTGTATATTCAATCGGAATATCTTTGTCTTCAGGGATTATCTTCGTTGCCATAAGATGTGCATACTTGTATTGTCGGAGAAACGATTCCGTATCAAAATCAAATGGAGGACACCCCCAACTTTTACCGTAATTGGTACATTGTTTGCAAAGTTCAAGAAAATGTGGTTCGTCACGGAATTCGGCGATATATCCTTCAACAGTGATGTCTGAAGTAAAATTTTCTACAGTGTATATACTCATTGTTTCAAAATCATTGTACCGCATAAGGAGTCGAAACGGATGTTTTCATTTTGGAAAAGTCTGTCAATGTATCCGCTTTTCTGCATTTCAGACGCGGTCAAGCAACTTAAATTCGGGGTATCTAACAATGCTATCGAATCGCACATGGACAACGCGATGTCAAGTTCATGTGTCGAGAACATGATACATTTTTTCTCGTCGTGGACAAGCCTACGAAGCAACGCCACAAGTTCGTAGCGATTAGGCATGTCAAGAAAGGAAGTCGGTTCATCAAGGAGAATGATAGGAGTATCCTGTGCCAATGCACGAGCAATCATCACACGCTGGCATTCGCCATCCGACATTTTATCCATCGTGCGGTTTGCATAAGCCTCCATTCCCACCGAAATGAGCGATTGCATGACTATCTCCTTATCTGTTTCTTGCATCCTACCTATCCAGTTGGTATAAGGAGCACGGCCTATGGCTACGACATCCTTGCACCGCAGGTTGGCGATGCGCGTGCGCTCGGTCGTGACGACAGCCAGCGTTTTTGCCATATCTTCGGTTTTCATGCAGGCGATGTCGTGCCCGTCGAGAATGATTTTTCCGGAATAACACCGGTTCAGACCGGCTATGGCGCGGAGCAACGTCGATTTTCCTGTCCCGTTTCTTCCGATAAGGGCTGTCAGTTGACCTTTTTTTATCGTGGCATTTACCTCGTGGAGCAACGAGTTTTCTTTGTAACCTATGGAAAAATGCTGTAATTCTATCATGCGGTGATGGATTTGTTGCGTAAAACCACCCATACGACGATTGGGATTCCCAATAGAGCTGTAATGGCGTTGATCGGCAAGGTGAATATTTTAGAAATGATGTCGCAAAGAAGCAATATCGATGCTCCCGAAAGAATTGTTCCGGGCAGAAGGACATGATGATCGCTATTTTGGAAAAGCATTCTTGTGACATGAGGCATAGCGAGACCTATGAAACCTATCGGACCGCAAAAAGCGGTTATCGTTCCGGCGAGCAGCGTTGTCGAGAGAAACAACAGGCTGCGTGAACGCCGAATATTCAGTCCCATTGTTACGGCATATTCCTCTCCGAACAGCAGGAGGTTAAGCGGTTTGATGGTCAGTACCGCCAACAGCAGTCCGGCAAACACCGATGGAACAAGAATCAGAAGTTGTCCGGAGGTGACGTCACCCAAAGCCCCCATCGTCCAAATGACAAAGGCTTTCAGCGATTCCTCTTTGCTGAGGTACTGCAATATCTGCACGACAGCACCTACGCCCGATGAGAACATCATGCCCAGAATCAGGATTACCATGATGTCTTTTATTCGCTGTCCGACGGCAGTTATCACGAGCAACACGACAGCCGCACCCACCCACGCTGCTCCGGCAATGCCTATTGATGAACCGATCCCGGCAAGTACCACAAGTGCCACACCGAGACTTGCACCGGAACTGATGCCAAGGACATAGGGACCGGCAAGAGGATTACGGAAGAGGGTCTGCATCTGAAGACCACTGACCGATAAGGCAGCCCCGGCCAACAGTGCCACTATAGCTTTTATGAGGCGTATGTTGAGTACGATTTTTTCCGTGGCACGGGAACAATTTCCCCCGGTCAGTGCTGCCCATACATCGCGGATCGGAATGTTGACAGCTCCCACGGCCAAGTCCAGTAAAAAAAGACCGACCGTGAGCGTAATCAATATGGAGAATAATATAGTCGAACGGGAACGCATCTATTTCAGTTGCTTGTAATACACACACTCTTCCTGCACCAGTTCAGGATGGAATATCTTCACGAGGTCGCGGAGCACGATGTCAGGATTCACGACGGCAGACTCGTAATAGTCGTTACCCCCGGCTGTGTTGGTACGGGCGTTGTTGTTATACACCTCTCCATTTTTGAAACATCGGGTATCGGTGAATTTCGGACATGATGCCTTCAAGTCGTCAAGGGAGTTCGCCATTCCCACGTTCAGCCACATGTCCGCATCCGACGCGAGCAGATATGCTTCTTCTAAGTCAATGGGGATAGAAGCGTTTCCCGTGTTCTTCTGGTAGATATAGCGGCCTCCCGCATCAGTAATCAAGCGGGCTACATAACTTTGGGTTGAAGGCATGAACCACGAGTCGCCATAGGGAACATTAAGCATAACCGAAGGAGTGCCGAGGGTACTGTCGGCCACTTTCTTTTTCAAGGCATTGTATCTGACCGGGATTGCGGCAAAGGCTTTTTCACCCTTCTCACGTTTTCCTGTGACTTCTGAAAGCACTACCATCCATTCGGCCTTGCCGAGAGGCGACTCTTCAAGATAATCGCCGACATACATGAACGGTATGTCGAGTTCTTCGAGTTTGCTTTCCATTGCGCTTGCGCCGTTCACCCCATAGAGCAGAACGAGGTCGGGATCGAGCGAGAGCAGCAACTCGTAGTTGATGTTCCCTTCATAGCCGACATCGCCAATACTGTCGCGGCGGGCTTGGATGTCTGGGTTGGAAATGTAGTCGATTCCCGAAACGCCGGTTATACACCGGACTTCACCGATTGCGTCAAGCATGGCGATATGAGTGGAAGACATCGCCACGATGCGTTTGGCGTCTCCTTTGAGTACCTGTCCTGCAAACCCTTCGGGAACCTCTTCACCGTTGCGGACGATAAACAGCCATGTGGTTACACTGTCCGCTCCCTGCCAGGGATTCCTGACGGTTATCAGTACGCTTTCCTTCCCGCCCGCCCCTTTGATGTCGAAGCCGGAGGCATATTCGGGAGCATAAAGCAGCAGGTTGAAATCATTGATTTTTGAGCTTTTGTTGTGGCAGCCTGTAAATGCCAGAGAAAGCAACAAAATCAGGCTTAAATTCTTTAATGCGTTCATATTGATGCAGATTATCGTTTACTATTTTTGTTTTTTCCGAACTTGGGTGTTATGCCGATGAATATCTCGAAATTGATGCCCGGCATGGGACGGGACAATACGGAAAGGTATTCTTCATCGAACAGGTTGTTGATGCTGCCCTTTAGCGACAGATCGGCCCATCGGAAAGAGAGCTGTTTTTCCAGTGTCACGTTATTCATGAAGTAAGGGGGCAGATAGCCCGTCAGGGTATAGTCATTACTCGACATGGTATAACGCTGGCTGTAATAACACCATTTGTAAAGCAGGCTCCATGTCCGCCATGACAGACGTCCGGTCACCGTTGCGGAAAACTCCGGCACGTATGGCAACTGTTTGCCGACGGATTGGTCTGCCGGACTCATCGGTTCGCTCTCGTTGATCGAGGGAGTCCACGAGAAAGTTCCGTTCATATCCAGTTTCCAGTCCTTTCCGAGCATTATATCAAGGTGGGCGTTGGTCTCTGCCCCGTAAGCATGTACCTTTTTGAGGTTTCTGGGGGAGAAGAATCCCTTGGTTGTGGGTAGCCAGATGATCCAGTCGTCGATGTGCGAATCGAACCAGTTGATACCACCGCTCAAAGCATATACATTTTCTTTCCCCACCGAGAACGACAACCCCACGTCGTATGTGAAGCCGTGCTCGCTTTTCAGGTCGGGATTACCGCCCGGCAGAAAATAGAGGTCGTTCAGCGTGGGAAAACGGTAGTTCCGGGAGATGGATGCTTTCGCCACGATATTGCCTTTTTTCGACAGTACCCCGTCGATGAAGAAAGCCGGGATAACCGGGGCCCATTCCGTACCGAACATATCCTCGCGAAGGACAAGCGAGGCGGCAAAACGATCGACAGGCCGCCATTTCGCAGAAACGGAACCGGAAAACTCGACACGTCCCTTGTCATACCCGACAACAGCCTTGTTACCTTCCTGCGAGATGATATTTTTGTCCGCGCTTTCCACCAAATGCTGGTGTACGGAAACACCGGCCGTGAACAGCCATTTCTCTGAAGGAGCATAATCCCCGTCCGCACTTCCGTAGAACGTGTTAATCTTACTGCGTGAGCGGGTCATCGAAGCCATTTCGCCGTTTCCCTTGTCCCGCTTGTAATCATAGGCCATCCATGTGTGTATATAGCCGTCTTTTACACCGACCTTCCATTTCTCCCGCACGCGATCCCACGAGAGGACGCCGCGAAACGTCTGCTCCCTTTGGCGGTTCTCGAAGTCCATGTCGTTCCCGTAATCCGTGCTGAGCATCGCCAGTTCCCGGTTGGAATTGATATACCAGGCGTTTAGCCCGAACTTGTCGCCTTCGCCCGTGTTATAATAAATTTCCTGCAAGACGTGCAGATCCTTATAAGCCCCGCTGCGGTTGCGTTCCGTCGGGTAATAGGAACCGATGATGTTCTTGTCCTCGTCATAGATGTTTTCCTTCTTGTCCCGGTTTCGGTATTTGTAGTCGTTGGGGGAAGAGGAATACACCACACGGGTGGAGGACTGCCAGTGTTTGTCACCGTAGGTCAGGCGGAGAAACTCGTCGAACGTGCTGAACGACCCCACTCCCTGCACGTACTGCAACCCGAACCCTTCATGGTTGGCCGGAGAAGTGGAGAGCCTGACCAGACCACCCAAGCCGCCGCCCGTTTCGTTTACCGATGACGTTCCGTGCAGCAGCGAGGCATCATCGATAAAGTAAGAAGGGATGGTGGAAAAATCCGTCATGCCCAGCATCGGGTTGTTAATGCGCATACCATTCCACGTCACTTGGGTATGCGAGGGAGAGGTACCCCGGAAAGCCACGGTGGATAACGTGGCGCGTCCGTAGTTCTTGACAAAAACGGATGAGTTGAATGTCAGCACATCGGCCATAGACAAGGCGATGTTCTCTTTCATGGCGATGGAATCGAAACGGGTTCGTTGCACGCCTATATCCTTCATAGGTCGTTTGCCCACCACCGTAACCTCCGGAATACGTAGTACCCTTTTGGTAATGCTGACGGAATTTTTCTGCTGGGCGGCAAGCAGAAAGGGCAGGCTTACCCCCACGAACAATAGAATAAGATGTCTTTTCATTTTTGTCCTCCTTCCTCGTTATTTCCAGCAGAAAGCTCCCGGAATGATTCCCACGTAAAATTCATCGATCAGCTTGCCTTGCGGCGAATAGCGATACACGATACCTTGTTGCTGGTAATCAATAGCGTCGGCCACATATACCTCCCCGTTGTTGGGATTGACCGTAAGGCCGTAGTATTTGGTGTCCCGAAACTCCAGAAAAGGCCGGACGGGAACACGGTCGGCTTCCACCGGCATTCGCCAAATATCGTTGTTGATCCAGTAAAGTGTATCCCGTGTACCGTTGAGCTGGACTTCCGAAGGCCAGTCGCCCAGCTTAAACTTGAACTGTTTCTCTACGGTGAAAGTCTCGGCGTCTATACGATAGAGAGACGGTGCCTCGTAACCGTATGGGCTGCCCTCGTAACCGCCATCCGTGATGGTCCACATCTTGTTGTATTTGTCCATGACCAGCGAAGTAGGTTGTATGCCGATGGTCAGTTCGTCCACGACCTTGTCCGTCTCCGTGTCGATTTTCAGGATGCGGTTCTGGTACGACCAGCAGTTCACATAGACGTACTTGCCGTATTGTACCATTTGTTCGGTGGAACCCGATTCCATGTCCATGTCTGGACATTCGATATAGCCGGTAATCTCGTATGTCTTGGGGTTGATGATGAAGATACGGTAGTCCCATATCTGCGTCACATAGGCTTTCTCATCCGACAGAAAATGGATATACCGGGGTGAGGTGAAACCTGTGATACGGCCCACTTCCTTGAAAGTATTGATGTCGATGGCGAAAATCACATGCGAGTTGTTCACCACGATCCAGCCTATACCGTCCCGGATAACCATAGACTGGGCCACATCGCCCAACTTGAACCCGTTGGCACGGTAAAACACTTCATTCTCCACTTCGCACGTGGCGGGATCGTAGTAGGAAAGCGTGGCATTGCTGTACTGGAAATTCCCCTCGTTGGTAATGAAAAGACCAGAGGCCGATACAGAGAAATCTTCCATCTCTCCGTAATCCCATTTCATGCAACTGCCGAAAACTGGCAGGCAGAAAAGAAAAAGGCAAATCCGTTGTATTGTTCTGCTCATTGTCATTCGGATAAAAAAGAGTACCCGAATCATTACGGGTACTCTGGTTAAGGTATAAGGTTTAATCCTGCTGCGTATATTGTTTGTCCTTCATATTTTGGAAGGTTGGGTTATACCCACATTTCGTCACGCTCCAACTTTCCCCCGTAATCATTCCGTTTTCTATAAACTTGCCGAAGAAAGTGTAGTCGGTAAATTTCGTCAAACCGTCAAAAACAACCCCATGCAAGGTCTCCAACTTCTCCATGGAAAGTGTTTCCTGAGAAAGAGAAGTCGCACTTTTTATCTGTAGCGTACCATCTATAGTCTGTAATTTATCACAAGTAATGCCTGTTGCTTTATTAACGAACAACCCTTCACCTCCTACGTGAAGCAATTCCGGAATATCCAGCGATTTACTTTGTAAAGATATTGCTAACGAACCCCCTCCCTCTTTATAATATACAGGAGAAGCTGAACAACAAACTTTGGATAGTAAGGGCAAGTTACAACTGGTAAAATTTCCAGATAAATAGAACTGTCCTCCCACTTCTTTCAAGACTGGCATTGTGATTGAAGCAAACATGGGTATTTGGATATATCCATATCCATCTATGATTTCCAAGTCGGGAAATTTGGCATTGCTTCGCATTTGGCCTGTCACATTTAGATTTCCATATACATGTTGAATTGTCGATATGGTATAATCGATATTGTTGGTGGTTGGCTTACAAGTGAAGTCTTTGATATTCTTGAACGTGATTTCAGGGAACTTATTATTCGTGAGACTGGTGATGACAAAATTTACATTTGACAAATCTTCGGCTGTTTCAATTTTGGAGAGCTGCACCTTGTTTATAATTTCAATCTGGGGCGCTGTTTCTCCGAAGGTTTCAAATCGGGCGTTCGGCAACAGCAGTGTTCCGCTCACATCTTCAAGATAATCCAGCGTGATGCTTCCAAGTGTGGTGATCTTGCTCCAGTCGGGAAGTTGTTTGAGTGCCGTGAAATTCTTTATCTTTATCTGTCCCTTTATCGTTGTCAGTTTGTCCATTCCACCGAAAGCCTGAAGCACGTCATTTCGTTGGGGAACAAAACTACCGGTAGGAGGAGCTTCCATATTGGCTTCCATAATAATACTTCCGTTTACTGTTTCGATTTCCGGAAGGTTGATGGTTTCCAACATCACGGGGACGGTATGGAAATCAAGGCCACCGGTCTCTTTCAGCTTAAGGAAGCTCATGGAAGTCAGCTTGGCAAGATTGTTTACGGACAAGACCCCTCCGACACTTGTCAGTTCCGGTATTTCCAAAGACGCAATCGAACCGGCTGCTGTGTTCTCTTCATTGAGTCCTTGAAGATTCAGATCCTGACCTACAGTAGTCAGAACCGGAAACTCAAAACTCTGTAACGACGACGCATTGAACATCACGCTTCCTTCAATAGTTGCCAGTTTCTCGAATAGGACATACGTCACTTGGTCGTTATATACCGATATGTCTCCGGAGAGCGTTTCCAATGCTTTCATGGAAATCATGTGAAGTTCCGTAGCTTTCGAGGCGACATCGGTCGAACCTACCTGTAAACCTCCGGCAGAAACGATATTATCCAACCCTGTCAAGTCTGCACCGTTGTAACTGTTACGAATGACAATGTTGCCAGTAACCTCTTTCAAAGATGCCAATGCAGATATGTCAGTGATTTTTTCTGCCTCTTCCGCATCAGAGCCGATAATCAGGTTCCCTTTGACAACGGTTGTTTTGGTTGCGGCAAAAGAAGCTACCTCCTCGGTGGTCTTCAACTCCACATCTCCGTCAGATTCTATCTCGCTTTTCACGACCTTATAGGTATATTCGCGGGCATCTCCGTTATAGGATGTCACCCGGAAGGTTCGTTCGTTATCCCAGTCCGTTACCGTTTCAGGATCAGGTATGATTGTTGCAGAAGTTGTGTACTTGAATTCCACTTCGGCGTTGTTCAGCGATACCGTATAGGGAACGGTTATTGTTACTGTATTGTCCGTAATGTCGGCCGTGTACGATTTCCCGTCCACGGTCATCACGACCGATGTGATGAAATTTTCATCTGCATCTTCAGGTATAATTTCATCGTTTTTGTCACACGCTCCCAAAAAGAACAAGGATAGGAGCATGGGAAGAAAATAAATTTTCATACTTGTAATTTTTATTATTTGGTTAGATCCTCAAAAGAAAATACCTCCGTAGAAACTTCGCCCAGCCAGCCGCTTTTGGCCAGAACACCGCATTGTATTTTGATAAAGTCAATATATTGCAGATTGGCTTCCGTTCCATCGGCATGGATGGCATTGGAAATTTTGAAACCGTTCCTTTGTCCGCTTCCATCCACCGTACTGCCGCCTTCTATCTGGTCGTTTCCGAAATTATCCACGTACCCCCAGTCATAACTCTGATTATCCCAATAACCGGTTTGAGAATCTTGGGTGTTGCGGGCGGCCAGACAAGTGCCTGTCAGGGTATAACTGTTTTCCGAAATCCAAGCCGGATAATAATAGTCTTGTGTATGATAAGCGGACAGATAGTCTACCCAGCCGTTTCTACCGTCGGAACTGATCCATTGGACATCCATTTTTTTGCCTTCCGGACGGTAATAGGTCACTTCAAAATTCTGTATTGTTTCTTCCTTGCCTGCTTCAGATCCTTTCAGTTCGTACCACTCGTCATCCGGCAATCCGTTTCCGTTTATATCTTGCATGACCCATACGATACCCGGTTCGGAACTGCCGTCAAAGGCGTTCCCCTGAACACAGAAATCATATTGGTTACCCGAATTGGGAATACTGTGGTCGAAGCCGACGATGATATAACCCCCGAAAGAACCTAAAGAGACGTGCAGTTTGTCTTTCAAACGCTGTGTTGCCCATGCGACAGCCGCTTCAGGGGATGTTTCGTTGCCGGTCATACCGCCTATCGTGCTCGTCTCGTTGATAAATTGGCCGGGAGCTGGGGTATATTCATAGACTTTATTCCAGAGCTTGGAACTTCCCGAAGCCCGGAAGCCGTCTTGTTCCTTTTTGTCCACACAAACGACTTTTACGGTGGCAGTGACAGCCGTTTTCCCTTTGTCGATATTCCTGCTTATTTTTTCCGTCGGTGTGTCTTCCGACACAGTACAGGAGACGGTGTATTCTCCGGGTGCGGACGGCGTGAACTTGAACATGCGTTCCACTTCTCCTTCCATGACCTGACCGTCCACACTCCACTCAAAACGGGGATTGTCGAAATACTCCAACAACGGACGCAGGAAAACAGGACGGTCGGCAAAAGTGTACCTGTCCGTGGATGTTTGCAGGTAAGACGGGGTCGGGAATTTGACAACGTAGGGCATCGTTTCCACGACCTCTACGCTTACGTCTTTCGTTGTTGTCCCATCTATATTGGAAGCGTTGATTGTCACCGTATAAACACCGAGTTCTTTTTCATTGAAAGTATAAGTATTCTCGGTGGAAACGATTTTTCCTTCCCGTACCCATTCGATTTTGAACCCTTCGACATCCGAATGCTGAATATCGGGAGTAAATGTGTAATCGGTATTCCGGACGACTTTTAGCCCCTGCGAAGGTAGTGCCAGTGAGATGACCGGAGGGGTGAGTTCTTTCACTTCTACTTTCAGTTCCTCTTCGGCATAGCCTTCCGCATTGTCTACTCTTAGTTTGACATAAAAATCCCCGCATTCATTCCATGTACGTTGAAGAGACGGACCCGAAGAAACCAGCGTACCGTCTATCGTCCAAGCAAAAAGAGCATCTTCAACATTCTGGTATGTCGGGGCGATAGTCAATTCGTGATCGACCTTGACAGTGTAAATACCGGTCTCGCTGTCAAGTTCTATTATAGGTTGTCCTCCTACTTCTTCGGTAATGACTTCATCCTTGTTGCAGGAGGTGAACAGCATACAGGCAGAAATAATAAAATAGTGAAAACGATGCATGATGTGTGGATTTTAGAAAAATAACAGGGATACCCCCGACAGAAGGGATATCCTTGTATTCTTTTTATTGTATGGTGATATCATCAATACAGATATAAGCCGGAGTATTCAAACCGTATGCTCCCGAATCCGAACCCTCGAAGTTGAATTTCACACTTTGCACCCCTTCGGCATTGATTTCCCAATAATCCCATGTCGTGATAGGATCAACCTGTTGTTGGCCGTTACGATAATCGGCTAAAAGACGTTTGTAAGTGCGGATCAGACCGCCATTCGCATCATAACATTCCAGATTCACTTGGAAATACCCTTTCATCTCTTTCAGAGGAGTCGCTACCCCCGTAGAACCGAACTGATTACCATAAGTAATGACACCATAAGTGTATGAGGTGTTGCAGATCCACAGGCCGACCAATTTCCGGGGAACATTGAAATAAAATTCTGGTTTAGCCATCCATGCCTGATTGTAAGCATCCACATATCCGTAAACGACACCGAAATTGGAACCGCTGTGCCCGGCTTCCTTATTCTGTCCTTCCGCTTCCACCGCAGTGTTATAGACAGAACATTGGTTTAGATAAGAATACCACCAGTCTCCGGTATTTCCCGACTGATTGGAGCGGATGTTCCAGTTGGAAAGTGCGATGCCGCCGCTGGAATACTCTGTGCTTCCACCTACAGTATTAAACATTGAAAGGAAGAGATATTCTTCCGGAGTATTGTCGTAAATGGTGGTTACTTGAGGATACCCTTGGTACGAATAAAGATTTTCTCCGGCCGAGGTAGGTCCTGCTAACATGCCGGGATCGAAATCATCGAAAGTGATAGTTAAAGTACCGTCCGGATTTGTCACAGCACGGGTTTGCGAAGTTCCGGAATCAACCGGGTCCATCAAAAAGTCATCGTCCGAGCTACAGCCAGAGAACAAGGCGGTTGCGGTAAATAGACAGGCACCTGCCAGAAAGCGTAATTTTCTTTTCATAGGTCACTCATTTTAATGTAAAACATATTATTAACAAACACAAAAAATTCCCGTTCGTGCGGACTTACACGAACGGGAATATGTCTGTCTTCAAATATTGAATGGCCGATGAGCTATTCCTTATTTGATTACGACCCGTATATCCCGCAGGTGTAAATCTCATTCCGGTCATGGCAGGTCTTCTGACTCGTCCCGGTCATCGTGCCTTCCCGGTATTACACCAGTGGCAAAAGTTCGATGTCCGTTTTTGTGGACTCACAGCAGCGGGTACTGTCCCGGATTTTCACCGGGTTCCCTTTTCATTCGGAAGGCGTAAACCTCCCGAAACCATTTCCCGACTGCAAAATTATCTATATTACATATCAATTCCAAATAATTCATAATATTTATAATAAAACACACAAAGCATGACAACCGTACTGTTTTAATTAGAGCATTCAAGTTTACGACAAACGAAGACGGTAATTATCATACACAATATCCATAAACCAACAAAACAGCTTGCCATTTTCCATAACAATGCGTTCTGGAATAGATAACTGTTAGCTGCAATTATGCAAGCAAAAAAAGCAGACAGAATAATGACTATTAATATCATGCACCAGAAATTAATCCTATAAATTTATGGAAAACAAGTAAGGGAATGGAAGTTCCGTTGCCGCATGGATGCAGGTGAAGGACCTTCTCTTTTAACGTTGGATACGCCAATGCACGCCAACGGAAGACTCTGATATTATCTGTTTGGAAAGGATATAGGATGTGCGTTACTTTGTCGCATATTCAGAATCTTAAAAAGAATTTTAGTATGGAACTGACAATTATTGAAACAAGCGCGTATTAGGAGTTGAGAAAGCTGGTCAGCACGCTGGTCGTACAGATGGGCGACTTCCAGAAAAAGATTGCCCCGCCTGCGCCGGACAAGTGAATGGATGCGCAGGACGTATGTGATGGACTTATGCCCAAACACTTTCTGAAGAGTTTCCAGCAGCATCCCCTTGAGTATGGCCAGAACGGCAAATGCGTGGCGTCCGATGTGCGGGGTGACCTCGCCCCGGAGTTGCATTTCCTGCCTATGATTCCAAGACTGAGCCGCATGGCATTGTATTCACCTACCGGAAAGACACATTCGGGGAGTCTTTCTTTTCATCCGTACCCCTATATTTTTCAATCAGTTCGATAGCAATGGGCAATAATTTTACGACATACGCCACTCCCGTTTTTATACGGTTGCCCATCAGCCATGTACCGCCGTCGGAGTCGGTATGGATATTATCGTATGTTATGGCTTTCAAGTCCACATAGGAAAGACCGGTGAAGCACATGAACAGGAACATGTCGCGCATGGCACGCTGGCGTTTGTATCTCGGTTCTATATGGATTATCCTTTGCAGTTCCTCTTCGGAAAGGAAAGAACGCCTCTTGTATTCGGGCATACACTCGAATGATGCGAACGGATGAACCCGTATCCAGCCTTTTTCCTGCGCGATATACATCAGCCACTTCAAGGTATTGACACGCCCGAAGACAGTGGAGTTTGCCAAAGCGCATGTACCGAGCATCCAGTTGTAGTAATCCTCGATGAATGATTTCTCAAGTTCTTCGATGACAATATCCTCTGCATTCTTCTTGCTTTTCATGAAAAGCAGGAGACTCTTGTAATCGGCAACCAGACCGCAGTAGGTGCTTTCGGCTTTCTCTATGCCGATTTTCTTTTTATACGGTTCCAGCTGTTCCCTGAAAAGGTTCATAAGGGTGTGGCATTCCTCTGAGAAGCCGACATAGCGGTTATAGACTTTCTTGGCTGTAACAAAACTGTCGTGGTCGCAGATGTACTAGTAGTGCCTGGTGATTTGCGCCTTGATATTGTCAAGCTCCTGATTGAGTGTACGGGCCTCCTCGGACTTGCCTTTGGCCCGGTTGGTTTTGACGTCCCACAAAGCGAGGGACACTTCTTTCTTACAACTGAAACCGGCTTGGGTTCCATTGATGGTGATACGGCCCATAATCGGTGTCTTTCCGTTTTTTACAGACTGTTTATTCTCAAAACACTTAGCTATACATGGTCTGCGATAAGCTAAGAGAGATTCCCCTTACACAAAAGCATGGCATCTCCTTGTCGTATCTCGCCTTTATACTTTTATGTATAGTAGTCTACCGGATCGAATGAACAAGACCTATCCCATACATAAACCAATTTAGACTGCTATGTTATTTTTGAGGAAGAAGATGGAATGAGACCAGATACCCTCTTTAAGGCTGACTGTAAGTCGATTAAATGTAGAAAAAGATTGCTTTTGTCACAAGTAAAGTGTATATTTGCATTGAAAGAATCGTTCTTTGACAGAGGCAAAAGAAAACAGAATATTGTAATTCGCTCGTTTCTAAATCGTTACCTGATATTAATTAAACAGAAATAACTGTTTAATTTTCAATTAGATAGAGATTGTATGATGTTTCGCAGTGTACGAACTAAGTTTATCTCCCAATCCGAGCAATTCACCCAATAACATCAGCTGTTGGTTAAAACTACGTAATGCAAGCTGATATTCGCGATAGGCTTCTTTAGTTCCTTCCCGACTTCTCAACAATGGAAATAAATAAGGAGAAGAAGAATCACGATTCATGTATTTCTTTACCAAAGCCATTGCTTCCGGAGTCAATGTCACCGACAATGGTCGCCCGGTTTTACGTCTGCGATACGTTATTACATTATCGCGCAAATCACTCTTACGCAAATAAGCAAGATCGACAAACGGCATACCACGAAGCGAAAACATCAGAATGAATAGCTCCTGCGCCTGATATACCGCTAATGGTACACCCGATGCACGAGATAATTTAGTAAACACCTTCTTCATATCGTCATCACCCAACGCACGTTTATGGTCAGCCCGCGTTCCGGTATAAACAGAACGAAATAAATGAGGAACATAAGGAGCCTTCTGAAGATCGACCGCACGATTGTAAACCGCACGAAAGGTCCGTAAATAGGTGGAAACGGTGTTCCAACTACATCCACGACTGCGAAGATATACTTCGAACCCTTTCAACCACTCCGAAGTCACTTCACTAAAAACAAAATCATTTTTCCCACGATAAGCAATGATGGCATTCAGACTACTACGATAGACATGTGCAGTCCCAAAGTTTCCCTCCATCTGTAACCCAGTGGCTACCTGCTTCATAAATGCTAGTACTTTCAACATCTCATAATTTATTAATAATTTAGACGATAAATATACGAGTATTATCCCATCAATGGAAATACCCCGCATGAACAAACAAAGGAAATAGCTAAGATGTTCCAAAGACAAAAGAGCACGAAAAGCCCGGACTTTCACAAGCCCGGGCTTTCTATACTCTCAAAACATCTCCTTAATCTATAGGGAAATAAGGGACTAGCAAATTGGTTCTAGTGCAAATAAGAAGATGTAAGGAGACAAAAAAAGGGATACCTGTGGGAAATAAGGGAGGTATCCCTTATAGAAGAGGAAGACAAATAATAAAAAACACTTTCGCAAGCATCATTTATTTATCTGTCATCCCCTATATGGTTTTCACAATTAAGTGAAAAGGGTTCAAAGCTTATTTTTTAGCATTATCTGCATCTTCGTCAGCCTTGTTCTTGATAGGAACAGCAATCTTGGCAGTAGTAGTCTTTCCCCAAATATCTTTCACTGTGATAAGGATATAACTTTCCGTGCCTGAAATAGTTGTTTTTATATTAGTAGTACTAGTAACAATCAACGATACATTAACTATACCTTTTTTAACTACTGGAGTTGCACCATCACTAGAATCTGCAGAAGGGAATGTCGTATCACTCAGTTTAATATAGTTTTTGGCCTCATCACTCAAAGACAATGTTACACTAGCTATTCTCTCGTCATCCACTTGAATATCTTTAGTAAGATAATCTTTCCATAAGAAATTCTTGATATTAATATCAAATTTCTGTTTTGCCATAGAAAGATAATTTCCTTTATCAGTAAATATATCAGTCTTAGGTCCTACAATTTGCGAAGCAAAAGTAAGATTAAACTTCTTCTCTATCTTAGTAAGATTTTTATTACCAAACGGAGTATAGGTGGCAATTACAGGTCTTGATTTATCTACTTCGGATTTAACAACAGAAATATCACCCTTATTTGCACCAGCAGTCCATTCCTTACCATCCTTGTCATTCTTACCAGGTTTGTATAAAGTAAACTCTATATGATCTTTAACACCAGCATCAATTGTTTCAAAGAGAGTGTACAAATTATAAGAGATAGTTGTTTCACTCGAAGATGTCGTACCATAAGCAGTAGCATTCTCGAAACTAGCATCGAAGAACGATTTAAGCGGTTTGAATACATTAATAGTATTATCATCTTGAGTGATGTTCAGATTTACTGTGATTATCTTAGCAATATCAGTGCCAGTAGCTTCATCTCCACCCTGATGATAAACTACCAAATCAATCTTATGAGAAGTAGCGGTAACCAAATTTTTAGCAAATTCAGGAGTTAGATAATAGACTTTCTCATCACCACTCTTACCATTGTCTGTCAATGCAAGTTTAACACTACCGTTTTGATAAGATACAGCTTCACCATTGACTTTCACTTCATCGGCAGTAAAGCTAATATTACCATCTGCTGCAGCAGTACCAGTAAGTTTCGTCGTTTTAGAAGAAGCATAAGCTATTGAATACTTCGTATCTTTCAATAATTTCTGAATATCATCAGGCAAAGTAACCTTAGAATCCGCATCCTTCGCACCGACAACCCAGTTCATTGTCAAAGATACGCTTTGTGCAAGAGTTTTAAAGTTTAAATTAAACTCTTTCTTATCAGCAGTACCATCAACTTTCAGGTAATGAAGAGTAACGATCACAGTTTGTGGCTCGGAAGAGGTGATAACAGTCTTACCATCTACCTCTTTCATTGTTACATTTTTTGTATTCTTAGGTATCGCATAGTAGTGAGCAAAGACTTTTCCTAAATTTTCTTCCCCATAACCACTTCTCTTACCATCAGCATCAAATACATTTTCACTCTGAACAAGATCATCTAATATACATTCTTCATTAATATCGATATCCTTAGCAGTAGTATATGTAGTAGCAGTCAAACCAGGAGCATTTTCTGTCTCGGCTTTAATCTTCACATCATAATCAGACAGAATTGTTTTCCCCCATGCATTCTTTGTAGACAATGCATAGGCAACATCCTTACCATTTTCAATGGTTTTAGCATCAACATTTGCAAAAGCAATAGCAAAATCATAAATGCCTTTATTCCATTGTTCTGCACGAGTAGTAGTTTTATTCTTCAATGGATCAGATGACATATTCTTAGCAGGTGATGCCAGTACAAAGCAAGTATTTCCATGCGAATCTTCCAAAGTTACTGTGTACTGTGCAATATCAATATCTGCAGGATTTACCATTGCATTGATTACAGCATCGCTACTGGTAAATAAATAACCTTTTGGATACTCAATTTCCGGATTACCGAATTTAACCTTGTTATTTGCAGTACCATAATACAGACTAACTTCTTTGGTTCCGTCAGTAGAAATTACGCCGTTTTCAATTGCCACACCTTTGATACTTGTTATATTATCAGCAGTGGGCAATACAACGTCTTGCCATTCATCTTTATCATTACGCACATGTAAAGTCCAGCATGGTTTCTCTTGACTCTTTACTATATAAATACTAGTTTCTGAAGTAGGACCTTGTACCCATCCAGCTTTATCTCCTTCTTTAATAGCATTCTCGTGCTCAGGTTGATAGAAATACCAAAAGCCATCAGTTCCAACATAGGGTGATTTGCCATCAACACCCTCAGGGCCTTTTGGACCATCAGGACCGGCAGGACCAACAGGACCAACAGGACCTTGTGGACCAGTAGCAGCAATTTGCTTTACATTGTCAATATACCAATATCCCTCCTTAATTTCAACTTTATGAGTAACACCATTTTTCCCATTTACGATGTCATAAGCGTCTCCATTATTAAAGGTTATCTTGAAGCCACCTTCAATCTTTACAACATCCTTCACCCATTTGCCATCATTCACTTTGGCTTGTAAATCGGCGATACTAGCTTTGTTCGCGTCAATCTGCGTTTGCAGATTGTCGATGTCATCATCATAGTCTTTACAGCCTACATAGGTGACAGTAGAAAGTGCCAGCGCTCCGAAGAACATCACTTTTACAAATTTTCTTTTCATAACTACTTAAAAATTACATTAATAATATATTATTAAACACTAAGTTTCAATAATAGACTGCCCGTTACTTTGTAGGTAACGGAGAAACCTTTGTGCCTGCTCTTCGGGAGTAGTCAATACTGAAAAATAATACGATATGCAATGAAACTTTTTTACCCCTGCTTCTGAAAGGCAGTAGAGGGAAGGAGATCTTTTGCAAAAATTTAGAAGTTAACAAAGCCCTAATACAAAGAATCCGCGTGTTTTATTTGGTTAATTCCTGTTTTGAGTAGTTTATTAGAAAAAATGTATGATTTCGTTTGGTTGTTTTAAGAAATATGCTCATATTTGCACCGATATTCATTCCCGTTACCTACAAAGTAACAGAGTAATTTTCAAGCGCTTACACCTACAACAGAGCGTTTCACGAAGTCAAGAACTTGTTTATTTGCTTCATCAATTTTCTTACTTCGGAAAGGTTTCAGATAGGTTTCAGTGACGGTGATAGACGAATGTCCCATCGCTTCGGAGATAATGCCCGGATGGATTTCACAATAATAAGCTGTCGTAGCCCAGGTATGGCGGGCGGTGTACGAGCTCAACTTATCGGATAATCCCAATAATTCACCTAGCAACATCAACTGTTGGTTAAAGCTGCGCAATGCCAACTGATATTCGCGATACGCCTCTTTGGTTCCTTCACGGCTTTTCAACAATGGAAACAAATAAGGAGAAGAAGGATCACGATTCATATACTTCTTCACCAGGATCATCGCTTCGGGAGTCAATGTCACTGACAATGGCCGTCCTGTCTTACGTCTGCGATACGTTATTACGTTATCACGCAAATCACTCTTACGCAAATAAGCGAGATCCACAAATGGCATACCACGAAGCGAAAACATCAGAATAAATAACTCTTGCGCCTGATATACCGCTAATGGCACACCGGACGTACGAGACAATTTTGCAAATACCTTTTTCATATCTTCATCGCCCAATGCACGTTTATGGTCGGCACGAGTACCGGTATAAACAGAACGGAACAGATGAGGTACATAAGAAGCTTTCCGAAGATCAACGGCACGATTGTAAACCGCACGAAACGTGCGCAAATAAGTGGAAACGGTGTTCCAACTGCAACCACGACTGCGAAGATATACTTCAAATCCCTTTAACCACTCCGGACTCACTTCATCAAAGGTGAAGTCCACTTTCCCACTATAAGCAATGATGGCATTCAGACTGCTACGATAGACGTGCGCAGTACCGAAGTTTCCCTCCACCTGTAGCCCGTTAGCTACCTGCTTCATAAATGTTAATACTTTCAACATCTCACTTTTATTAATAAATTTGATTCTAAATATACGAAGTATTCTCATTACTAAGAATACGTTGACCAAACAAAATATAAAGCAAGGATGTTTTGAAAAGATCAATTTGCAGAATAGATTGATAATAAAAAGAACGAGGGTACCCTTTTCGGACACCCTCGTTTTCATATTCATTCAGCGAAAGCCGGAATTACATCATTCCGCCCATGCCTCCCATTCCGGGAGCGCCCATCGGCATTTCTGGCTTATCTTCCTTCTTTTCTACAATTACACATTCAGTAGTCAGGAACATACCAGCGATAGAAGCTGCATTCTCCAAAGCTACACGAGCAACCTTAGCAGGATCTACTACACCGGCAGCGTGCAAGTTTTCGTAAACGTCCGTGCGGGCATTGTAACCGAAATCACCTTTACCTTCACGTACTTTCTGAACAACTACTGCACCTTCTTTACCAGCGTTAGCAACAATCTCGCGAAGCGGTTCTTCGATGGCGCGTTTGATGATACCAATACCAGTTGTTTCATCGGCATTATCACCCTTCATTCCTTCCAAAGAATCAATAGCACGGATATAAGCTACACCACCACCCGGGATGATACCTTCTTCGATAGCAGCACGAGTTGCACGCAAAGCATCGTCCACACGGTCTTTCTTTTCTTTCATTTCTACTTCAGAAGCAGCACCTACATAGAGAACAGCTACACCACCTGACAATTTAGCCAGACGTTCCTGCAATTTCTCACGGTCATAGTCAGACTTAGTTGCTACAATTTGTGCTTTGATCTGTTCGCAACGTTCCTTGATGCTGTCTTTGTTACCTGCACCGTTTACAACAGTTGTATAGTCTTTAGTAACTGTAACTTTGTCAGCAGTACCCAACATTTCGATGGTAGCCTGTTCCAGTTTCAAACCTTTTTCTTCGCTGATAACAACACCACCTGTCAGGATAGCGATATCTTCCAGCATTTCTTTACGACGGTCACCGAAGCCCGGAGCTTTCACAGCACAGATCTTCAATTGAGAACGCAGACGGTTTACTACCAATGTAGTCAACGCTTCGCTATCTACATCTTCTGCAATTACCAACAGAGGACGACCAGTCTGTACAGCAGGTTCGAGGATAGGCAAGAAATCTTTCAGGTTAGAAATCTTCTTGTCATAGATCAGGATGTAAGGTTTCTCCATCTCACATTCCATCTTTTCCGTATTTGTCACGAAGTAAGCAGACAAATAACCACGGTCGAACTGCATACCTTCTACTACACCGATAGTAGTGTCTGTTCCTTTTGCTTCTTCGATAGTAATCACACCGTCTTTAGAAACTTTACGCATAGCGTCAGCAATCAATTTACCGATTACCGGATCATTGTTTGCAGATACAGTGGCAACCTGTTCAATCTTGTCATAGTTGTCACCTACAGTTTCAGCCTGATCCTTGATTGATTCTACCACTTTGGCAACGGCCTTGTCGATACCACGTTTGATATCCATCGGGCTAGCACCGGCAGTTACGTTCTTCAAACCTTCAGCTACGATAGCTTGTGCAAGAACGGTTGCAGTAGTTGTACCGTCACCGGCATCGTCACCTGTCTTAGAAGCAACTTCTTTTACCAACTGTGCACCAGTGTTCTGGTAAGCATCTGCCAATTCGATTTCTTTTGCTACTGTCACACCGTCTTTTGTGATGTGCGGAGCACCGAATTTCTTCTCAATGATAACGTTACGTCCTTTCGGGCCCAGAGTTACTTTTACTGCATTTGCCAAAGCATCGACACCTTTTTTCAATTGGTCACGGGCATCGATATTGAATAATATTTCTTTTGCCATCTCTTTATTTACTATTTAAAGATTTACTATTTACTATTATTAATTAACCCAAAACAGCGAGAACATCGCTCTGACGCATAATCAGATATTTAGTACCTTCAACGTCAAGTTCTGTTCCGGCATATTTACCATAAAGAACTGTATCGCCTACTTTCAATACCATTTCTTCGTCTTTCGTACCGTGACCTATTGCCACAACTTCACCTTTCAAAGGTTTTTCTTTTGCTGTATCAGGGATAATGATACCACCAATTGTTTTTTCTTCTGCAGGTGCAGGGAGGATAAGCACTCTGTCTGCTAATGGTTTAATGTTCATAGTTACTTGTTATATTTTAGTTATACATTTAATAGTAGATGTTACCCGCCATTTTTCAGGCGGAACGCTAAAGTTATTGCGAAAAGCGTGCCAAAGTAAATAAATGATTCTTTGTCAGAAATAGACTGACAAAATGACTGACAACTTGCATTGTATGGCAAAAAAGTATATTTGTCACCTACTTTTTAAACAAAACAAAAGGATTATTCCTTATAATGACGTATATTCGTAAACGAACCATCAAATGCACTGTATAAATAATATGAATGGAATAGCATCCGGCCTCATCATCGCCTCTTGCGTCTTCTACTCCTGCACTTCGCGTACAGGAGAGATTTCTCCTGTACACGAACAACAAACAGACTCGCTGTCACAGGATACAATAGTTCAACCCGAGGTTAAACCTGTTAATAAAAAACTCACGGCAGAGCAGATAGAAATCTCCAAAGATTTATTGTATGACCAATACACATTGGAAGATACCTATCCTTATAAAGACACTACCCGGCAGTTTCAGTGGGATAAAATCAAAGAACGGCTGGCATTACTCGAAAATATACAGTTGCAGCCTTCCACCTGGGCCATTCTCCAGAATTACAAAAACAGAAATGGAGAAGCACCACTTGTGAGAAGTTTCAAAAGAAACGCTTACGGACGAGTGGCAGATACTCTTGGCATAGAACGTTACCAATCCGTTCCGCTTTATCTATTGACTGACACATTAGTACCCGAACGTTACGGACAGGATGGGGAATTAACCCGTTTTATCGAAGATGGAGAGAAATTCATAAAAGCAGAGCCAATGTTTACCGGAGATGAATGGATGATTCCTAAAAAATATGTCAAAGTAATCGGAGATACGATTGTTTTTAACAAAGCTGTTTTCGTAGACCGCCACAATCAGAATATCGCTTCTCTTGAACGTAGCGGAAAAGGGCAATGGGTGGTTCGCAGCATGAATCCTTCCACTACGGGACGTCATCTGCCCCCGTATGCACAGGAAACTCCTTTAGGAATGTTTGTTTTACAGGAAAAGAAAGTGAAAATGGTATTTCTAAAAGACGGCTCGAAAGAAACGGGAGGTTATGCTCCTTATGCGAGTCGTTTCACGGACGGGGCCTATATTCACGGAGTACCGGTCAATGCTCCCCGCAAGACGCAGATAGAATATAGTCCGTCGTTGGGAACTACTCCACGCTCACACATGTGCGTGCGGAATGCAACTTCCCATGCCAAGTTTATCTATGACTGGGCCCCCGTAAATGAAACTATTATTTTTGTATTGGAATAACCGTTGAACAGATCAGCATCGCCATTCCCTGATTCTTATTATCTATCTTATGGAATATGGTTAGAAAACTTATTCTCTATAAGGAGGAAACTTACTTTCTTCCTTGGGAAAAGTTGCTTTTCCCTTATCCCAAACTATAACCGCAAGTTCCGGTTATAAAACTGCAACTTTCAGTTATGTAATCAAAAGTTTCAGTTATATAATCAGAACTTGCGGTTATAGTTTATCTTATACTCTAAACAAGTTTTCTCCCTATGCAAAAGAAATTGGCATAGGATGAAAAGAAACTTACTTATACGTACTTGAGAGAGAAAACAAAGAGGTCCGAACTCTTCAGTCCAAACCTCCAATTATAAAAAGGGATTTCTTTATCCCAGATGATCTCTTATCAATCAAATATCTTCTCTCTTTTATTTTCTCCGGTTTCACTCAACCCATACTTTGCCCTCGTTATATTCTGAATTATCTCTCTCTGTACACTTTCCAATGCACTTATTTCTTTTTGTAATAACTCCAAGGCAGAACCTTTCTGCAATAAATAAGACCGTTCAGTATATTTTATATAAGAAGTCGGAATCTCCTGCTTCTTTTCTTTATAATAGGCAATCGCATATCGCAAAGCTTCCGATCTATATTTGCAGACAGCCTTTCGTTCGGCATAGTACAAATCTTTATAAGCATTCTCTTCACTTCTCAACTTTTTCCAGAATGCAGAAAAGGCTGTTGATACAGCATCTTTCTCTTCCTTGGTTACCGCTTCTTTTTGCTTCTTCACCAGATCTTTATATTCTTTGTATGTATTTAAAAACTTATCCAGTTCCTCTTTACTGGCTTTATGTTCCAGACGATAAGTCTCCAAAGAAGCAGGACGCTCATATTCGACAACCTGTTGCAGATAAGGCAAATCATTCCAACTTATATATTTATTGTTTGCTTCACAATAATCTGCGTAAGCAGCTGCAAGCTGCCAACTATATTCTTTTGTCTTTTGACTCAATTCCTCGTTGATGGCGGACAAGTTCTTTTCCATCTCTTTCAAGTCCTGTGCCAATACCGCTTGCATACTTCCCCATCCGGAGAGAAACAAACAAAGCATACTCCATAAAACTGTTTTCATAATAAGATGATTTAAATTTTCTCCAAAGTTATTGTTTCTCTACAGAATTCCAAACACAATTACAGATTTGCGATATATTTCCATAATGGAGCAGCATTCAGCGCTTGCATAATTTCGTTCTTATCGAGCAGACTTCTCACCTCTTCCAATGTGAGCAGATGGACGGTGATATCTTCAGTAGCTTCCAGATGCTGATGGTCTATCAGTTCCACGTCTGTGACAAGAAAGCAGTAAGTCAGATTGGTATGAGTGCTCGGATTAGCGGAAATCACCATATACTCTTGCCAGTTTCCTTTTCCGTAGCCCGTTTCTTCCCACAATTCACGCTGGGCGGACACCAACGGCGAAGCATCTTCCTTCTCGCAGACACCGGCACAGAGTTCATAACAAGTTCGTTCGATTCCCGGACGGTACTGGCGGACAAAAACGAATTGACCATCTTTAGTAATGGCAATGGTATTTACCCAGTCGGGATACTCAAGGATATAATACTCGGGGATATGATTCCCATTGGGAAGTAACATATCTTCGCAACGCACAGTCAGCCATGGACGGCGAAATAGATATTTGCTACTTACCGTTTTCCAGGCTTTATTCTTCTCTTCCATAAGATTTGTTTTTCTCCCGGCAAAAATACGAATTCCTCCGGATTATCCTACCTTTCGGTTGCTTGTTTTTATTCGTCTGTGTCGATACAAGTGATCTCTATCTCATGTATCTGCTCCAAGTATTTTTTGGTAGAGCTTACCAAAGAACTTCCCATGTAGAATAAAAACATCAGGCTGATAATAACCATCAATGCACCAATCATGGCAAAACGACTGCGCTGTTCAAAAATACTGCTATTCATAACTCTGCCTCCTCTTATTTTTTGTCCACTACAAAGATAACACGCGAGGGCTACAAAAAAGTTACAAGAATGTTTCAAAAAACTTAAATATTGAAATTCTGTTCGTATCTTTGCACCAACTAACTAACAACCTCTTTATTACAATATGGCATTTACGAATAATATTATGATTGTCCGGCATAAACTGCTGGCAGACCTTGTTAGACTCTGGAAAAACGACGAATTAGTGGAAAAGATAGACCGGCTTCCGATTGAGTTGAGTCCACGAAAATCGAAACCCCTAGGACGGTGTTGCGTACATAAAGAACGCGCAGTGTGGAGATACAAGACTTTTCCCCTGATGGGACTGGATATGACAGACGAACACGACGAAGTTACCCCACTTTCCGAATATGCACGATTGGCATTGAGTCGTCCCGAACCAGACAAGGAAAATATCATGTGCGTCATCGACGAGGCTTGTTCTTCCTGTGTACAGATCAATTATGAAATAACCAACCTTTGTCGCGGATGCGTGGCACGTAGTTGTTACATGAACTGCCCTAAAGATGCGATACGTTTCAAGAAAAACGGTCAGGCAATGATTGACCATGACACATGTGTCAGTTGCGGTATTTGTCACAAGAGTTGTCCTTATCACGCTATTGTATATATTCCCGTACCTTGTGAAGAGTCTTGTCCGGTAAAAGCTATCAGCAAAGATGAACACGGCATAGAGCACATTGATGAAAGCAAGTGTATCTACTGTGGAAAATGCATGAATGCTTGTCCGTTCGGGGCTATCTTCGAAATCTCGCAAACATTCGATGTATTGCAGCGCATCCGTAAAGGGGAAAAGATGGTCGCCATCATCGCCCCGTCTATTTTGGGACAGTTTAAAACTTCTATCGGACAAGTGTACGGTGCTTTCAAGGAAATTGGATTTACTGATGTGATCGAAGTGGCCGAAGGTGCTATGGCAACCACCAGTAATGAAGCACACGAGTTACTGGAGAAACTGGAAGAGGGACAGAAGTTTATGACTACTTCCTGTTGTCCTTCTTATATCGAACTGGTAGAGAAACATATTCCGGATATGAAACCTTATGTTTCTACCACCGGATCACCGATGTACTACGCTGCACGGATTGCCAAAGAGAAGCATCCGGATGCTAAGATTGTATTTGTCGGTCCTTGTGTGGCAAAACGAAAAGAAGTACGCCGCGATGAAGCCGTGGATTATATTCTGACGTTCGAAGAAATCGGTTCGATTCTTGACGGGCTGGGTATTCAGCTGGAACAAATGCAGGAGTTCTCCGTATTACATACTTCCGTTCGCGAAGCACACGGATTTGCACAGGCAGGTGGTGTGATGGGAGCTGTCAAAGCTTATCTGAAAGAAGAAGCGGAGAAAATCAATGCGATACAAGTGTCGGACATCAATAAAAAGAATATCGCTCTGCTGCGTGCCTGCGCCAAAACAGGAAAGGCTGCCGGACAGTTTATTGAAGTGATGGCATGCGAAGGAGGATGTATCACCGGACCGAGTACGCATAACGACATTGTTTCGGGACGTCGCCAACTGGCACAAGAGCTGCTCAAACGGAAAGAGAGCTATGAAACAATGGATCGATAAACTACGACAGGAAAGAACACTGACACCGGAAGAGTTCCGGCAACTGTTGACCGGATGTGACGCAGAAATTCTGCGTTACATCAATAAACAGGCGCAGGAAGTCGCACTCCTCCACTTCGGAAATAAGATTTATATCCGCGGACTGATTGAAATCAGTAACTGCTGCCGGAACAACTGTTATTACTGTGGTATCCGAAAAGGGAATCCGAATATCGAACGTTACCGGTTAAGCCGGGAGAGTATACTGGACTGTTGCCGGCAAGGATATGAATTGGGCTTCCGCACTTTTGTGCTGCAAGGAGGAGAAGATCCTGCACTGACAGACGATCGGATAGAAATGACTGTCGCCCGTATCAGGCAGGATTATCCGGATTGTGCTATTACGCTGTCGCTCGGTGAAAAATCACGTGAGGCATACGAACGTTTCTTCCGTGCCGGAGCCAACCGTTATCTGTTACGTCACGAAACTTATAATGAGTTGCATTACCGGCAACTGCATCCAGCGGAAATGTCCGGCAAACGACGCCTGCAATGTTTAGCGGATTTGAAAGAGATCGGTTATCAGACAGGAACCGGAATTATGGTCGGCAGTCCGGGACAAACAGTAGAGCATATCATTGAGGATCTATTGTTTATAGAAAAGCTACGCCCGGAAATGATTGGCATCGGGCCTTTCCTGCCCCATCATGATACACCTTTTGCCGAATATCCCAGCGGAACGGCGGAACAGACGATTCTTCTATTATCCATTTTCCGCCTGATGCATCCGTCCGCATTGATTCCGGCAACAACAGCTCTTGCCACTCTCATTCCTGATGGCAGGGAACGGGGTATTTTAGCAGGTGCGAATGTGGTTATGCCTAACTTGTCTCCTCGAGAGGAACGGAGAAAATATGAATTATATAATGACAAAGCTTCACTCGGAGCGGAATCTGCCGAAGGGCTGGCTGCCTTACAAAAACAATTGAAGACCATCGGCTACGAGATTTCTACCGAAAGAGGCGACTTTAAGTACACTACAGAGAATATATGATATACCAAAAAGATTCATCAAAAGCAGAAGAGTTTATCCATCATGAGGAGATTCTGGATACGCTGGAATATGCGCAGAACAATAAGGATAACCGTGTCCTGATTGAACAACTGATTGAAAAAGCGGCTTTGTGCAAGGGACTGACGCACCGGGAAGCGGCTATTCTGCTGGAATGTAACCAACCTGACCTGATAGAACGTATCTTTCATCTCGCCAAAGAAATCAAACAGAAGTTTTATGGCAACCGTATCGTCATGTTCGCACCGCTTTATTTGTCGAACTATTGCGTAAATGGTTGCGTATATTGTCCGTATCATGCTAAAAACAAGACGATTGCACGCAAGAAACTGACGCAGGAGGAAATTCGCAGGGAAGTGATTGCTTTGCAGGACATGGGACATAAGCGGCTCGCTCTTGAAGCGGGTGAGCATCCGTCACTAAATCCGATAGAATACATTCTTGAATCTATTCAGACGATTTACAGTATCAAACATAAAAATGGAGCGATCCGCCGCGTAAACGTAAATATCGCAGCTACTACAGTAGAAAATTATCGCCGATTAAAAGAGGCAGGTATCGGTACGTATATCTTATTCCAGGAGACTTATCACAAGGACAACTACGAAGCCCTTCATCCCACCGGCCCGAAAAGTAATTACGCCTATCACACCGAAGCAATGGACCGTGCCATGGAAGGGGGAATCGATGATGTAGGTATTGGTGTGCTTTTCGGTTTGAATACTTATCGGTATGATTTTATCGGATTGTTAATGCATGCCGAACATCTGGAAGCCAAATTTGGTGTAGGTCCTCATACAATCAGTGTGCCGCGTATCTGTTCGGCGGATGACATTAATGCGGGAGATTTTCCGAATTCAATTTCCGATGAGATATTCAGTAAGATTGTAGCTGTTATCCGAATTGCCGTTCCTTATACCGGAATGATTATTTCCACACGTGAATCACAAGAATCGCGCAAGAAGGTACTCGAATTGGGTATCTCACAAATCAGCGGCGGCTCACGTACCAGTGTAGGCGGATATGCTGAAACGGAATTACCCGATCATAATTCCGCGCAATTTGACGTAAGCGATACCCGGACATTAGACGAAGTGGTCAACTGGTTGCTCGAACTCGGATATATCCCCAGCTTCTGTACTGCTTGTTACCGGGAAGGACGGACAGGCGACCGTTTCATGTCATTAGTGAAATCCGGTCAGATAGCCAACTGTTGCGGACCGAATGCCCTGATGACTCTGAAAGAGTATCTGGAAGATTATGCTTCCGAAGATACCCGCCAGAAAGGATTAGAATTGATTCTAAAAGAAACAGACCGAATCCCTAACCCTAAAATCAGGGAAATAGCTATCCGAAACCTCAAAGCCATAGCCGCAGGGCAAAGAGATTTTAGATTTTAAATCATACGCCAATGTGCTAATATGTCGATGTGCCAATTGGCTGTACATGAATTAACAGATTGATAAATTAGTAATTATGAGCTTAACAGATACTCCAAATGCAAGCAGACTTCATATAGCCCTTTTCGGTAGACGGAACAGTGGTAAATCTTCTCTTATCAATGCATTGACAGGACAGGATACCGCCCTCGTTTCAGATACTCCGGGAACGACTACCGACCTTGTATCCAAAGCTATGGAAATTCAAGGTATTGGTCCGTGTTTGTTTATAGATACTCCGGGGTTCGATGATGAGGGAGAACTTGGAGAGCTGCGTATCAGCCGGACTTTAAAGGCTATTGAGAAAACAGATATTGCATTGCTGCTATGTGGAGATACTACCTTTTCTCATGAAAAAGAGATGCTGACACTATTGAAAGAGAAGAATATCCCTGTCATTCCGGTATTGAATAAAATAGATATACGAGAGAACAGTGATAGCTTAGCCACATACATTGAGAAAGAATGTAAAATACGCCCATTACTTATCAGCGCCAAAGAAAAGACAGGAATTGAACAGATCCGGCAAGCCATTCTCGAAAAGCTGCCTTCGGACTTCGGTCAACAGAGTATCACCGGGGAACTTGTGACAGAAAACGACCTTGTACTTCTGGTTATGCCGCAGGATATTCAAGCTCCAAAAGGCAGACTGATTTTACCACAAGTGCAGACTATCCGTGAATTGTTGGACAAAAAATGTCTCGTAGTGACTTGCACCACTGACAAGTTTCCGGCAACCTTGCAAGCTCTTGCCCGCCCTCCGAAATTAATTATCACCGATTCGCAGGTCTTCAAAACGATTTATGAACAGAAGCCAAAGGAAAGTGAACTAACCTCTTTCTCTGTGCTTTTCGCAGGATACAAGGGTGATATTCATTATTATGTAGAAAGTGCTGCTACCATTGAAAGACTGACGGAATCGTCGCGTGTACTGATAGCGGAGGCTTGTACGCACGCTCCCCTTTCCGAAGATATAGGAAGAGTGAAACTCCCCCGTTTGTTACGGAAACGAATTGGAGAGAATCTGCAAATTGATATGGTAGCCGGAACTGACTTTCCACAGGATCTGACTCCTTACTCTTTGGTAATCCATTGCGGAGCATGTATGTTCAATCGTAAATACGTACTTAGCCGCATCGAACGTGCTCGGGAGCAACACATTCCCATGACGAATTATGGAGTAGCGATTGCTTTCCTCAATGGAATACTAGATCAAATAAAATATTAAAAAAGAAGTCGACTCTCTTTTAATTTTAAAGTGAACCCCCAAAGTCTTTTATCTGACTTTGAGGGTTCACTTCATTTTTATGTTAAAGCGGCCTCTTTATATAGAGAGTTCTAATATCTCTGCTTATTTCTTCACTACAGCAATCAGTTCTTCTGCC
This sequence comes from Bacteroides sp. AF32-8BH, assembly GCF_003435205.1. Lineage (NCBI taxonomy): Bacteria > Pseudomonadati > Bacteroidota > Bacteroidia > Bacteroidales > Bacteroidaceae > Bacteroides > Bacteroides sp. AF32-8BH. The sequence continues at coordinate 51,605 of NZ_QVLZ01000036.1, forward strand.
GAAACAAGATTTTGTTCCCCTGTCTCCATATTCTTCAACATGGCTTTGCCTTCGTTCATTTCATTCTCACCGACAATAGCTACAAACGGAATATTCTTTGTATTGGCATAACTCATCTGTTTCTTCATCTTGGCTGCATCCGGGAAAATCTCGGCACGGATACCGGCAGCACGCACTTTCGACAGAATTCCCATAGAGAATGCAGCTTCCTTTTCACCGAAGTTGATGAATAGAAGTTCTGTTCCATTCACAGCTTCTTTCGGATAAAGTTCAAGTTGGTTCAATACATCGAAGATACGGTCTGCACCAAAAGAGATACCCACTCCCGACACTCCTGCCATACCAAATACTCCGGTCAGATTATCATAGCGACCACCACCTGTGATACTACCAATCTGCACATCCAACGCTTTCACTTCAAAGATAGCACCTGTATAGTAATTCAGTCCGCGAGCCAATGTCAGGTCAAGCTCGATTTCATTCTTCAAGCCCATTGTTTCCAATGTATTCAGGATAAATTCGCTTTCTTCCACTCCTTTCAATCCTACTTCACTGGCCGATAATACATTTTTCAATGTTGCCAACTTTTCCGCATTCGTACCGCTAAGGAGAATAATCGGCTGCAACTTGGCAATAGCCTCATCACTGATTCCCTTCTCTTTCAGTTCGGCATTTACATTATCCAAACCCATTTTATCCAGTTTATCAATCGCTACAGTAATATCGACGATTTTATCCGATTCACCTATAATTTCAGCGATACCGGAAAGAATCTTACGGTTGTTTATCTTAATACATACACGAATATTAAAACGACTGAAAACAGTATCGACAATCTGCATCAATTCCACTTCGTTCAGTAATGAATCGCTTCCTACAACGTCAGCATCACATTGATAAAATTCGCGATAACGTCCTTTTTGCGGACGGTCAGCACGCCATACCGGTTGAATCTGATAGCGCTTGAACGGGAAAGTGATCTCATCACGATGCATCACGACGTAGCGAGCAAAAGGTACTGTCAAGTCATAACGCAAACCTTTCTCACAAAATTTGCTTGCCAGTTTGACAGCATTACGGCTTAACAATTCTTCGTCAGTAATCCCGGAAAAGTAATCTCCTGAATTTTGAATCTTAAAGAGTAGTTTATCCCCTTCATCGCCGTACTTTCCCATCAGTGTAGAAAGCATCTCCATAGACGGAGTCTCTATCTGCTGGAATCCATACAAATGATATACGTCACGAATCGTATTGAATATATAATTACGCTTCGCCATTTCTACCGGCGAAAAGTCACGAGTTCCTTTAGGAATACTTGGTTTTGCTGCCATAATATTACTGTTTATAATTTTAATGGCGCAAATTTACTGCAAATTTCCGAGCAATGCTTACATATATTTGAAAAAATCACCCGTATTGTGTCCATCCCCTATTAATATCGTAAAGAAACACTCAAACAAGTCCTCCAAACTATATAAAAAATCCTCCATAGTCTTTGGAAAGACTGCGGAGGATCCCTTTTTATTCTATAGAAGGAAGCTGGCAAAACTGCCTTTTCCCTTTTTCATTTCTTAGTCTCTTCTACCCATGAAGATCATGATGTAGTAAACCAATGTTGCTAATGAACCTAATGCAGCAACTACATACGTATAAGCAGCTGAACGAAGAGCGTCTTCTGCCTGTGCATGATTGTACGAATTAGTAATGCCGGATGAACTCAACCATACCAATGCACGTTTACTTGCATTGATTTCCACCGGCAGCGTGATAAAGCTGAACAATGTAGTCATAGCGAACAAGATAATACCTGCCAGCAATAACTGCGGAAAAGAGTTTATCAGCAAGATACCACCCAACAATACCCACGTCATAATGGAAGAAGCAAAGTTCACAACCGGAACCAGCGCACTACGCATCTTCAACGGAGCGTACATACGTGCATGCTGCACAGCGTGTCCACATTCATGGGCCGCTACGGCAGCCGCCATAATGCTGTTACTTTCATACACCCCTTCACTCAAATTCACTGTTTTGTTAGTAGGATTGTAGTGGTCGGTCAACCGTCCCGGCGTATGTGTAACCTGCACATCATAAATTCCATTGTCATGCAACATCTTCAAAGCAACATCGCGTCCTGTCATTCCGTTTCCTGTAGGAATCTTAGAGTACTTCTTGAATTTGTTTTGCAAATTCATCTGTACCAACCAACTGACAACAGCGATTCCTATAAATAATACCCAATAAGACATCATATACTTTTCAATTTTAATTATTACTCTATATATCTATAAACAAATTGTTTGCCAAAAATAAGGGGAAACGTTCAATGTCAGAATAGTTTCCCCTTGCTTTTATGAAGAATTAGCTAAAAATTAGTCAATTGTCAGTTCTACTACATAGTCAATATCTTTCGGAACCTCGGCGAATTCGAGCAAAACACCAGCTTTCGTCTTTGTGAAACGGACCGGAGACTGATCTTTAAACAAGACTGCTTTCTTGACCTTCTTTCCTGTCAATGGCAGGAACAAAGCTGCATCTTTCAGGTCGAGGATATGTACATAGAGTTTATTTCCTTTTTGTGTGGTCACTCCCCAATCATGCGGAGCAACTATGCCGCTTCGTGTTCCATAGATCGTTTCGCCATATTGTTTCATCCACTCTCCCATCTCTGCCAAGCGTTGCACAGCTACCGCAGGAAGTTCCCCATCAGGTTGAGGACCGATATTCATCAAAAGATTGGCATTCTTACCGGCTGCCTTCACCAGATAGTGAATCAATGTCTTTGTAGATTTATAATTCTGGTCGGTAATCTTATATCCCCACATACCATTCATTGTTTCGCAAGTTTCCAACGGCAGGCGACTCACCTCCTGTCCAGAAAGTCCCGAAGCATTCTCACCCGGCAGATCGCGTTCGAAAATCTGAATATCTTCTCCATCAAAAGGCGTCTGATGATGATTGTTACCCACCAGGCAGCCCGGTTGGAGTTTATGAATCAAAGCATACTGCTCTGGTAATTCCCAGTTAAAAGATTTAGGTTGATCCCACCATCCGTCAAACCAGATGGCACCTATCGGACCATAATTCGTCAGTAACTCCGTCAACTGGTTATTCATGAATTGATAATAGCTTTTCCAATCCCCTTTCGAGTTCGAACGTCCCGTCCCCTGTCCTGTACGTCCCCAGGGATAGTCCTCACGCGCCCAGTCAAGATGAGAATAATAAAAATGAAGCTTGATTCCCTGCTTGGCACAGGCAGCTGCCAGTTCTTTCACAATATCTCTTTTAAAAGGGGTGGCTTTGACTACGTTATAATCCGAATACTTAGTATCGAACATAGAAAAACCTTCGTGATGACGGCTAGTAAAACAGATATATTTGGCTCCCGAAGCTTTAATAGCCTCCACCCATTTATCGGCATTAAACTTGGAAGGATAAAATCCACCTGCCAGTTTGGCATACTCTTTATAATTCAGATTATTGTTTGTCATAGTCCACTCACCGGTAGCGAGCATGGCATATAGCCCCCAATGAAGAAAAATACCAAACTTATTGTCCTGAAATTCCTGTCGTGCTTTCAGATTCTCTTCGGCAGGCTGATAAGGAGACTGTGCAAATGCTCCCAAGTTCATGACGAACAACAAAAGGAAAGTAATAAAACGTGTTTTCATAAGGCGTACATTATTTTTCTGTGTGTTTAGAATAGACTACAAAGGCTTGAATAAAAAAGGCGGAGTTTTTCTTCAATCTCCGCCTTTCCTCCATATAATAAATCAATGGTTATTCTTCTGTATAACGTTCGATCGTCTGTGCTCTGTCCGGTCCTACAGAAACAATCTTGATTTCTACGCCAAGTTGTTCTTCCAGGAAAGTCAGATAAGCGTTGAACTCTTCCGGGAATTCATCTTCGCTCTGCATCTTGGTCATATCTGTCTGCCAGCCCGGAAGCTCTGCATAAACAGGTTCTACCCCTTCTGTGATGTCATACGGGAAATAATCGATTTCTTCACCATTCACTTTGTAGGCAACACAAGCTTTGATTGTTTCGAAAGTATCGAGTACATCGCTCTTCATCATAATCAATTTGGTAACCCCGTTTATCATAACGGAATACTTCAGCGCTACCAGGTCGATCCATCCACAACGACGTTTACGTCCGGTAACAGAACCGAATTCATGTCCCAAAGTACACATCTTGTCACCTGTTTCATCAAACAGTTCTGATGGGAACGGGCCTGCTCCTACACGAGTACAGTATGCTTTGAAGATACCATATACTTCACCGATACGGTTAGGCGCCACTCCCAGTCCGGTGCAGGCTCCCGCACATACGGTATTGGAAGAAGTCACGAACGGATATGAACCGAAATCAATATCAAGCATAGTACCCTGCGCTCCTTCACAAAGAACGCTCTTACCATCTTTCAACAGATTATTCACTTCATGTTCGCTATCTACAAAATGGAATTGTTTCAGGTATTCGATACCTTCCAACCATGCTTTTTCCAGTTCAGTAAGATCGTATTCATAATTCAGGCTCTTCAGAATTTGTTCGTGACGAGCTTTTGCGGCAGCATACTTCTGGTCGAAATTATGAAGAATATCACCTACACGAACACCGTTACGGCTCACTTTATCCGTATAAGTAGGGCCGATACCCTTGCCGGTAGTTCCTACTTTGGCGTCTCCTTTGGCTACTTCATAGGCAGCATCCAGAATGCGGTGTGTCGGAAGAATCAGATGAGCTTTCTTTGAAATGTGCAAACGTTCTTTCAGCGGATGACCTGATGCTTCAAGCGCTTCTGCCTCTGCCTTAAACAATGCCGGATCAAGTACCACACCGTTACCGATGATGTTTACCTTGTTTCCTTGAAAAATACCGGAAGGAATAGAGCGGAGCACATATTTCTGTCCTTCGAACTCAAGCGTGTGACCGGCATTCGGGCCGCCCTGAAAACGAGCAACCACATCATACTTAGGTGTTAAAACGTCGACTACTTTTCCTTTACCTTCGTCGCCCCATTGTAATCCTAATAGAACATCTACTTTCATTTTTCTTTTTTATTGTTGTTATTTACTTTTTTCCGTTTGTTAGCTCTGTCGCACTTACTACATACTCCATATATATATAAGGAGTAATGCGAAAGCTGGAAGCGGCTCAATTTCGTATTTTCAATGGCATGCTGTAATTCCTCGTTCTGAAACTCGGTCACTCTACCACATTGAGTACATATCTGATGATGATGTGTCTCGCGATTATATGATTTTTCGTATTGGGAAGAAGTGCCAAACTGATGCTTAATGACCAGTCGTGCATTGATAAGGAGGATAATGGTGTTGTAGAGAGTTGCACGGCTCACCCGGAAATTCTCCTGGTCCATCATCCGTGAATAAAGCATGTCAATATCGAAATGACCGTCGATAGAATAAATAGTATCGAGTATGGCGTAGCGTTCAGGAGTCTTACGATGCCCGTTCGCCGTGAGATATTCCGTGAATATCTGCCTTACTGTATCTTTCACGTTTTGAGTTTCCATCATCAGCCAAAATTAGCGCGAACAAAGTTAAGCCTTTTTTGCGGAAAGCAAAAGAAATTCCTAGAAATAAGTAATGGGTTAATTATTCTTCAGTCTCTTCTTTCACCATGTTGTAGAGCATCTGCTCCCCTTCCAAGGTAGAATCAGCCATTCCCTCCACCAGACGGCATACTTGAAAGGCATGTTCTTCACTATGCTGCATATATTTGCGGATAACCAATAAAGCAGCGTTACGAACATGATAACTGTTGGAATGTACAGCACAGATTGCCTGATCGAGTAATTCGCCGGAGGCGCGTTCGGTCATATCCCCTTTCTTCATCAGAAGACGGGCAGCAGTCAGAAAACCGCAAGCCTGTATATACTCTTGCTCATCTGCAATCCAGTGAAAAGATTTGGCCGGAGCATACGGCAAATGCTGGAAGAGATTCATGCAAGTCAGCTCGGCTATTTCGATATTCCGGATATTTTCTACCCAAATGTCGGCTATCTCAGGATAAAACGTTTCAATCGGCTGAAGCATCCCCGCCAGAATTTTACATTCGCGAATGTCCTCTTTCCACAGAGCCTGTGCCAGGTCATGATTCTTCTCATAATTTTCGGCAATCATCTTGATACGAGGCAGTTCCACTCCGAAATTGAGTTTATAAACCAGCCCTTTCTCACGCATACTTTGGGACACAGCCCCGTTCATAGAGAGACGGAGCTGTGTCTTGATATCTTTTAATTGTTCTTTTATATCCATTTCAAATCAGTTGTTTATTGAAGGCAGCGGAGAATAATCAGTGCTGTAACGCAGCATTTGTTCTACATAACCTTCATCATAGGAAACTGTGACATCTGTAACAGTTCCGTTTTCATCTGTCACCAGTTCGTATTTCGGATTCACAAAGCCTTTGTAAGGAGCTAGATTCAGCTTCTTATAGCGTTCCAGAACTTCTGCATGCAGAGCCGGATCCACTTTTACCGCATAGTTTTCTACTAATGTACGAGCACCTTCAAAATCGCCAGTCGACTTGATGCGCTGAATTTCAGCTAATAATTCGCCGAAAAGCTGACGTACCTTCTGATAGTCATTGATAACCACATAAGTCTTTCCGTCTTTCTTCACCAGTTCCACCGCTTTATCGGCAGCTCCTTTTTCAAATACCCAACGGGCTATCAGCTGGCGATTGCGCATGTGAGCTTCTTCAACACTATTTCCCGGTTCGATACGTACCAGTTGTGTCATCAACCCGTTCATCAGATAAGTATAGTATTGAGCCTTATAAGCATCGGGAGAAGAGAGCAATCCCAGTTCCACCAGCTTCGGATCGGCTACATAATACAATCCGAATAAATCAGCACGTGCCTCTTCGATGGTAGAGCCATAAGCCTTCAATGCATCCGGATCTACGCCCGGAAGCAACTTACCGGAACCGTGTCCCAAACATTCGTGCAAGTCCGTATGCAGCTCGTCCGTTAAGTCAGAATAGGCATCAATCAGTTGTATTTCAGCATCGCTATAAACAAATTCTTCGTTGAATCCGTTTCCGTGAGCGGCTTTATTATAAGCGTCTGTTATATTTCCGATTGTTACTGACTTAGAGCCGTGATGAGCACGAATCCAGTTAGCATTCGGCAGATTGATACCGATAGCTGTTGCCGGATAAAGATCACCTGCAAGGATAGCAGCAGTAATCACTTTAGCCGATACCCCTTTCACCTTTTCTTTCTTGAAAGATTTATCAACCGGAGAATGATCTTCAAACCATTGCGCGTTACTGCTGATAATCTCCGTACGATGTGTCGATTCCAGATCTTTGAAGTTCACCAAAGATTCCCAACTCGCTTTCATCCCCAGCGGGTCGCCGTAACTTTCAGTAAATCCATTCACAAAATCTATTCGTGAATCCAAGTCTTTCACCCAAAGAATAGCATATTCATCGAAATCTTTCAGATTGCCTGTTTCATAGAATTGAATCAGCTTGGTGATAACGGCCTTTTGCGCCTCATTTTCTGCCACACCTTCCGCTTTCTTCAGCCAATAAACAATCTTCTCAATAGCCTGTGTATAGAGTCCGCCTACTTTCCAAACCTTCTCTGTCAACTTTCCATTTTCTTTTACCAAGCGACTGTTCAGTCCGTAAGAAACCGGTGTTTCGTCTTTCGGGTCTTTCATATCACTATAAAAACGTTCTGCCTCTTTCTGCGTCACTCCATCGTAATAGTTACAAGCAGAGGTCAATACAAGATCTTCGCCATCCGCCTGGTTTACCCGCTTCGGCATAACTGCCGGATCGAAAATCACCGGGAACAGCTCGGCACAGAGTTGATCGGCAGTCTGCCCTTTCTCCAGCGGAAGCAACTTGGCATCCAGACCGAGCACGGCCTGTTTCAAGAATTCCTGTGAGAAGTTCGGCACAAATTTCTCCGTACCATAGTGATGATGAATACCATTGGAGAACCATACCCTTTTCAAGTACACCTCCATGTTTTTAAAATCAGGCGTCGTTTTATCCCCCTGATAGTTTGTATATACTGCTTCGAGCATCCTACGGATTCTCAAATTATATTTTCCATTCTGGTCAAACAGAATATCCCTTCCTTCCAGAGCAGCCTCTGTCAGGTAATAAATCAGTTCCTTCTGTTTCAGCGTCAGTTCCTCAAATCCGGGAACCTTATAACGCAATATTTGTAAATCAGCAAATTGTTCCACTGTATAATCAAATTTTTCTGCTTCAGCAGTTGTTGTTTTACTTCCTCCGCACGATGTTAAGAGCGTGGCGGCCACTGTCATTAAAATCAGATGTTTTCTCATAATGTTAGTATTGATTAATTAAAATGAGAAAAGGAATTATCTCCAAAATCTTTCATTTAGAGGTAATTCCTTTTGACTAGTTTCGGAACGCGCAATTATTTCTTATTTTCGAGATGTTTTTTGCGATATCCATTAGGAGTCTCACCTACGTTTTTGTAAAATGCAGCGTAAAAAGATTGACGATTTGCAAAGCCAACCATGGCACTAATTTCTTCCACATTTTTGTCGGCATAACGTTTGTCAGTCAATAAATGCAAAGCATCTTTTACTCTGTATTCATTCAACAGGCAAGAATAGTTCATGCCAAAGCGTGAGTTTACTACTGCAGAAAGGTAACGAGTATTCGTTTTCAATTCTTTCGCCAAGTCCTTAGCTGAATAATCAGGATCCTTATACTTCTTCTGTACAACGATGATATTCAGGATCTTGTCATACAACTCGTCTGCCAATTCCGGTCTAATCAAAGACCTGTATGCAGCCTTTTTTTCTTTCTTTTCCCTCAAATTGTAGGGACGTTTTTTCGGAGTTTCTTCCGTTTTTTTGTTCTCTAAATCACTCATTGAATTAACTGGTTAGGGTTTGTTCATTTGTTAATTATTGCTCATTTGCAACATAACATGTTACAAATGTCTTACTTTTTTTTTAAACACACAATTATTTTGTGCATTTTTTTTCTAAATAAACAATCAAAAACCTTGAAAAAGAGGGAATAGGGTTGAATAATAAGAAACTTTAACTTATTTATAATTCATATCAGAAACTGAAATCTACACATAATGAAAATTGCCAAAGAAAAATGTACCTTTGCAGCATGGATAAATCAGCATCAATGAGAGAAACTCTAAAGACATATTTCGGATACGATAGTTTCCGTCCTCTGCAAGAAGAAATCATCCGCCACATCCTGAACAAACAGGATGCATTGGTATTAATGCCTACTGGTGGGGGAAAATCAATCTGCTACCAACTCCCTGCATTGCTTTGCGAAGGTACTGCCGTTGTCGTTTCCCCACTTATCTCATTGATGAAAGATCAGGTAGAAGCATTGCTGGCAAATGGCATCGCTGCCGGAGCACTGAACAGCAGTAATGACGAAACGGAAAACGTCCAACTGCGTCGCGCATGTGTTGAAGGACGCCTGAAGCTGCTTTACATTTCACCGGAAAAACTTTTAGCAGAAAAGGATTATTTGTTGCGGGATATGAACATCTCTCTGTTTGCTATTGATGAAGCGCATTGTATTTCACAATGGGGACATGACTTCCGTCCGGAATACACACAAATGGGAGTGCTTCACCAACAATTTCCGCAAATACCGATTGTCGCACTAACTGCTACTGCGGATAAAATCACGCGCGAAGACATTGTACGGCAATTACATCTCAACCATCCCCGTATCTTTATCTCATCTTTCGACCGCCCCAACATTAGCCTGACTGTGAAACGTGGTTTTCAAGCGAAAGAGAAGAACAAGGCTATCTTAGAATTTATTCACCGCCACGGGGGAGAAAGCGGGATTATTTATTGTATGAGCCGAAATAAGACAGAAACCGTCGCACAGATGTTGCAAAAGCAGGGTATTCGCTGCGGTGTCTATCATGCCGGATTATCCACCCAACACCGGGACGAAACACAGAATGATTTTATTAACGACCGCATACAGGTAGTATGTGCCACCATTGCTTTTGGAATGGGGATTGATAAATCAAATGTCCGCTGGGTCATACATTATAACCTGCCTAAAAGTATAGAAAGTTTTTATCAGGAAATAGGACGTGCCGGACGCGACGGTCTTCCTAGCGACACTGTCCTGTTTTATTCATTAGGAGATTTAATATTACTAACCAAATTCGCTTCGGAAAGTAATCAGCAAAACATCAATCTGGAAAAGCTTCAACGTATGCAGCAATATGCAGAGGCTGACATTTGCCGGCGTAGAATCTTATTAAGCTACTTCGGAGAGACAACAACAGAGGATTGTGGCAACTGCGATGTTTGTAAAAATCCACCTCAACGATTTGACGGTACGGTCATCGTGCAAAAAGCATTAAGTGCCATCGCACGTACGGAACAGCAAATCAGCATAGGACTGTTGATTGATATTCTCCGTGGAAACTATTCTGCTGAAGTTACCGGAAAAGGTTATCAGGAACTTAAAACGTTCGGTGCCGGACGCGATATTCCTCCTCGTGACTGGCAAGACTATCTGCTTCAGATGTTGCAACTCGGCTACTTTGAAATAGCTTATAATGAGAACAATCATCTTAAGATAACGTCAAGCGGAAGCAATGTTCTCTTCGGAAGGACACAAGCGGCATTGGTAGTTATCCAACATGAGGAAGCAGTTACCCGAAAAGGAAAAAAGAAAAAAGTGGTTATCGCCAAAGAACTCCCCTTCGGTGCAGCAGGCGGCGAAAGCCAAGATTTGTTCGAAGCATTGCGAGGATTAAGAAAACAGCTTGCCGATCAGGAAGCTTTGCCTGCCTATATCGTCTTGTCAGATAAAGTTTTGCATCTGCTTTGCATCTCACGTCCCACCACTATCGAAGAGTTTGGAGAAATTAGCGGTATCGGAGAGCACAAGAAAAAGAAATATGGAAAGGATTTCGTAAATCTGATTAGACAGTTCGTAGAATAAAAGAAATTCTTTAATAGTATGTATTAACGAGTCACCTGACTAATGATTATTCGTTCCACCCGGGTTATCTTTTCGTTCCACCTATGTTTCCCTTTCGTTCCACAAAGGTAGAACGAAAGGGAAACATAGGTGGAACGAACTAATGCCTGTAATAAAAGACCCTAACTTATGTAAACCGGAAAGATAAAGTTACTTTATTTATAACTTCACTTACATTGCTTAAGCTGTTCGTGCAAATCAGCCGGAGGCACTCCCAATGAAATGGCTTTTTCAAAGTCGGCTTTTGCCAATCCTTTTTTCTTCTGTGTCAGGTAGATATTCCCACGCAGCAGATAAGCATCAGCCGAAGCAGCATCCAACCGGATCGCTTCCTCCAAATCAACCAACGCCAAATCTTCGTGTTTCATCTCACGTTCCACGTCGGCACGGGCAATATAAAGAGTCGCATCGTCAGGAGTAGCCGTAATCATCTTATTCAAAATTTCAAGAGCTTCCCGGAATTTTCCTTCTTTCTGCTCCAAAGTAGCTAATCCCAGCCGTCCGCTATAGCTCTGCGGATCAAGTTCCAATAAACGATTATAATCCATTCTCGCAGCCGGATAATCGCGGCGGAGCACATAAATATAAGCACGCATCAACAAAGCTTCCTTGTTCTGCTTATCCTCATCAAGCACCTGGCAATAATCGGTATAAGCACGGTCTGTTTTTCCCATTTCCATATAAATGGCGGCACGGTCGAGTAAAATAGGAACTGCCAAAGGAGCAAAATTCAGTGCAAAAGAATAAGACTCCAACGCTTTATCAAACTCACCCAAACGGCGCTGGACTAAACCTAAGTTAGAAAAGAGTAATGCATTCTTAGCGTTCTTCGGTTCTAACTTCAAAGCCTGAAGCAAAAGTTCCTCTGCTTTGGGAAGACTGTCTTTCTCAATACATTCAATGGCTCTCTCGGACAATTGCTGATAAGTTTGTGCAAAGGCAACAGCCGGAAAACAAAAAAGTAAAGCTATAATTATTCTTACCATGGTTCAGGTCTTTTTATAATGAATGAATTAATCCAATGGATATGCGTCAAAAGCAAACAGTTCGGTCGACAAATAACGCTCTCCCGTATCAGGTAACAACGCTACTATTTTTTTGTTCTTAAATTCCGGACGCAATGACAGCTGACGGGCAGCATACACGGCTGCTCCCGAAGAAATTCCCGCCAACAGACCTTCCGTCGCCGCTAACTCACGTCCCGCACGAATCGCTTCATCATCGGGCACCCCCATCACTTCATCTACCACAGAAACATCATAAAGTTTGGGAATAAAATTCGCTCCGATACCCTGAATACGATGCGGAGCCGCCTCTCCTCCTGCCAATACAGGAGACGATGCCGGTTCCACAGCGACAATATAAATATCCGGATTATGTTTCTTCAAAGCACGGGCTACACCGCAGACCGTTCCTCCGGTGCCCACTCCGGCCACAAAAACAGCCACTTCACCGTCTGTATCCCGCCAGATCTCTTCACCTGTCGTCCGCTCATGAACAGCCGCATTAGCCGGATTCTCAAATTGTTGTAAGATCACCGAACCGGGAATACTATCACGCAACTCCTGCGCCTTGGCAATAGAAGCTGTCATCCCTCCTAACCCGTCTGTCAATACAATCTGCGCACCCAGCGCTTTCAACAGATTCCGCCGTTCCAGGCTCATTGTTTCGGGCATGGTCAATATCAAGTGATACCCTTTAATAGTGGCTACCATTGCCAACCCGACACCTGTATTTCCACTTGTCGGCTCAATAATCGTTGCACCGGGTTTCAATGCTCCCCGAGCTTCGGCATCTTCAATCATCGAAAGAGCCACCCTGTCTTTTATACTTCCCGCTGGATTAAAAGCCTCCAGTTTGGCAATAATATTTTGTTCCAGACCGTACTTTCCGCTATAACCGGAAAGTTCCATCAAAGGGGTATTCCCCACTAAATCTGTTAGTTTCCTTGCAATCTTTGCCATCTTATTACTTTATTTTTGTCACAGACACGACAAAGATATGGAAAAAAAGGTATGTTTTATATCACTTCATGAGAAAGATAAGGAAAAGTATAGTAACTTTGTATCCGTTCAATCTTTTTAAGTTTACAGATATGAAAAAGAGAATCATACAATTTCTCACGACCTATTTTTTATTTGTTCTTTTATTCGTTCTTCAGAAACCAATCTTCATGGTTTACTACCATGACTTATATACCAATGTATCTTTAGGTGACTACTTCCGCGTCATGTGGCACGGATTGCCTCTGGATTTATCTCTTGCAGGTTACCTGACCGCTATCCCCGGCTTACTGCTCATCGCCTCCGCCTGGACCAATTCATCCATACTCCGCCGCATCCGGCAAGGATACTTCGGGGTAATCGCCTTTATCATGGCCTGCATTTTTATCATCGACCTGGGATTATACGGCTTTTGGGGATTCCGTCTGGATGCCACCCCCGTTTTCTATTTCTTCTCTTCCCCCAAAGATGCTATGGCAAGCGTCAGCTTTTGGTTTGTACTATTGGGAATCTTATCAATGCTGATCTATGCAGCAATTTTATACTTCATTTTCTATTACGTCCTTATCCGGGAGAAAAAGGCCCTGAAAATACCTTATCGACGTCAGAATGTCTCGCTTGCGCTCCTTTTGCTGACAGCGGCACTCTTCATCCCTATCCGGGGCGGATTCAGCGTATCCACCATGAATTTGAGCAAGGTGTATTTCAGTCAGGACCAACGCATGAATCATGCAGCCATCAATCCGGCATTCAGCTTCATGTATTCCGCCACCCACCAGAATAATTTCGATAAGCAATATCGCTTCATGGACCCGAAAATAGCCGACGAATTATTTGCAGAGATGGTAGACAAACCTGTCGCAGCAACAGACAGCATCCCCCAATTATTGAATACACAACGTCCGAACATTATTTTTATTATCCTTGAGAGTTTCTCCACACACTTGATGGAAACTTTCGGAGGACAACCCAATGTGGCTGTCAACATGGATAAATTCGCAAAGGAAGGCATACTATTCAGCAACTTCTACGGTAGCAGTTTCCGTACAGACCGCGGACTGGCATCCATTATCAGCGGATATCCCGGACAGCCAAGCACCAGCATCATGAAATATCCCGAAAAGACGGACAAACTTCCTTCTATCCCCCGCAGCTTGAAAAACGCAGGATATAATCTGGAATATTACTATGGTGGAGATGCCGATTTTACCAATATGCGCTCTTACCTGGTATCTTCCGGCATCGAGAAGATTATTTCCGATAAAGATTTTCCTCTGTCCGAACGTACAGGAAAATGGGGAGCACAGGATCACGTCTTATTCCAACGCCTGATGAAAGACCTGAAAGAAGAAAAACAAAAAAAACCGTTTCTGAAACTTGTACAGACATCAAGCAGCCACGAACCATTCGAAGTCCCGTTCCACAGACTGGATGACAAAATCCTCAATTCTTTTGCCTATGCCGATAGTTGCGTGGGAGATTTCGTGAAACAGTATCAAGAGACACCGCTATGGAAAAATACACTGTTTGTACTCGTTCCCGATCATCAGGGTGCATATCCGTATCCAATAGAAAATCCGCTGGACGGCCAAACCATTCCACTGATTTTAATTGGAGGTGCAATAAAACAACCCTTGGTTGTAGATACTTATGCTTCACAAATAGACATCGCCGCTACCCTGCTCGCTCAACTAGGATTGCCGCATGATGAATTTACTTTCAGCAAAAATATCATGAATCCGGCGTCACCTCATTTCGCATACTTTACCCGGCCGAATTATTTCGGAATGATTACCGCCGATAATCAATTGGTATATAACCTCGATGCCAATACTGTGCAACTGGACGAAGGTACTGCCAAAGGAGCCAACCTGGAAAAAGGAAAAGCGTTCCTGCAGAAGCTCTACGACGACCTGGCGAAACGCTAGGAAATGAGTTATATTGAATATTTATAAAGTAATATAGGACAATTTTCTATTCTTTATTGTATATTTGCGACATTAAAAATAGATCAATAAAGCCTGATGATACACACCGGAATTGTCCAATATCTTTCGGAGATAGATACAAATATCTTCTTGTCCTTCAATGGTATACATTCCCCTTTCTGGGATTATTTCATGAGTTCTTTCACGGGTAAATTCATCTGGATTCCCATGTATGCCACTATATTGTATATTTTATTAAAAAACTTCCACTGGAAAGTAGTACTGTGTTACGTGGCTGCCATTGCACTGACTATCACCTTTGCCGACCAAATGTGCAGCAGCATCATTCGTCCGGTAGTAGCACGTCTGCGTCCCGCCAATCCGGAGAACCCGATTGTAGATCTAGTATATATCGTAAATGGTTACCGCGGAGGAAGCTACGGTTTCCCATCGTGCCATGCCGCCAATTCATTAGGTTTTGCCATGTTTGTCATATTCCTGTTCCGTAAACGTTGGCTAAGCATTTTCATCCTGACCTGGGCAATACTCAACTGCTACACACGTATATATCTGGGTGTACATTATCCCGGTGATTTACTCGTAGGAGGTATTATCGGAGGATTCGGCGGTTGGTTGTTCTGCACTATCGCCCACAAAGCAGCCATCTATCTGGAACCTTCCACCCGCACGAAGAGAAAAGAAATAAAACAATGGTCAGTCACTATTTATGTAGGATTACTGACCATACTCGGTATCGTTCTATACTCCACTATTAAAAGTTGGTAGAACACAACAACACTATTTCGAACTAAAAAGTAAAAGCCCGACACCGTTATCCGATGCCAGGCTTTTACTTTTTTATCCGGGTTTATCAAGCTTTCTTGATATAATCAACAATCCACTGTCCTACTTCTTTTGTTCCGTACTTAGCACCGTCAGCCACCTGGATTTCCGGCGTACGTACATTCTCATCCAAAGAAGCATCTACGGCTTTACGAATCAATGCACCCTCTTCTTTAAGATCGAAATACTCGAACAACATAGCTACAGAAAGAATCTGTGCCAACGGATTAGCAATGTTCAATCCCTTAGCCTGCGGCCATGAACCGTGAATAGGTTCAAATACCGGAGTACTTTCACCTGTAGAAGCAGAAGGAAGCAAGCCCATAGAACCACTGATTACAGAACCTTCGTCAGTCAGGATGTCACCGAATGTATTTTCCGTTACCATCACATCGAAGAAAGCAGGTTCCTGAATCATCTTCATTGCAGCATTATCCACAAACATATAATCAGTTGTCACTTCCGGATAGTTCGGAGCCATTTCCTGTGCAATCTGACGCCACAGACGGGAAGAAGCCAACACATTTGCCTTATCTACCACAGTCAGATGTTTTCTGCGCTTCATCGCATATTCGAAAGCCACCTTCAAAATACGTTCGATTTCCGGACGAGTATAATAGTTTGTATCATACGCCTTATCATTATCCTGGTACTTTTCACCGAAATACATACCTCCGGTCAGCTCACGGATACAGATAAAATCGGCATTCTCTACCAACTCCGCACGCAACGGAGATTTGTGGATCAGGCATTTGAATGTCTGTACCGGACGGATATTAGCGAAAAGACCCAGTTTCTTACGCATAGCCAGCAAACCTTGCTCCGGACGTACCTTGGCAGTAGGATCATTGTCAAATTTCGGATCACCTACGGCAGAGAACAAAACAGCATCCGCCTCTTTACAAACCTGATAAGTTGCTTCCGGAAACGGATCGCCTACTTTATCAATCGCATCAGCTCCACAGATTGCATATTCGTAACTTACTTTGTGACCAAACTTCTCGCAAACGGCACTCATCACATCTACACCTTGCACAGAGATCTCCGGTCCGATGCCGTCGCCTGCTAATACAGCAATTTTAAAATCCATAATCGTTTATTCTTCTATTTATATATTCTTATAAAAAACATTCTTCGGGCAAGTTGTTTCTCACTTGCTCTTCTCGTATTCATCTTCGATGAGGTTCAACATCTTCATAGTAGCCTTGATGGCAGCCTCTGTCTGGTCGGCATCGAGTCCGCGGGTACGGAACACCTGCTCATCATAACTCCACGTGATAACTGTCTGCACAAATGCATCTGTACGTCCACCGGGAGGGATGGTTACCGCATAATTGGTCAACATCGGGAATTTACGTCCTAATGTCACCTTATATATTTTACGCAGCGCACGAACAAAAGCATCATACTGACCATCGCCGCCTGAACTCTCTTCGTACTCTTTTCCGTTGATTTCTATCTTCAACGTTGCCATCGGTTTCAACCCATGAGCCAGATTCACAAAATAGCTCTTCAGTTTAACCTTCTCACCCACTGCTCCATGTTTCAACACATCCGAAACAATGTACGGCAAATCTTCCTGTGTAACCAGTTCTTTCTTGTCGCCCAACTCGATGATGCGTTCCGTTACCTTGCGCATAGCATCTTCGTCCAGCTCCAATCCGAGATCTTCGAGGTTCTTACGGATATTTGCTTTACCGCTTGTCTTACCCAATGCATATTCGCGCTTGCGGCCAAAACGTTCGGGAAGCAAATCATTGCAGTAGAGATTATTCTTATTATCCCCGTCGGCATGCACTCCGGCCACTTGCGTAAAGACATTCTCACCTACAATCGGTTTATTGGCAGGTATCACAATTCCCGAATAAGACTCCACTACCCGGCTGACATCATTCAAACGGCTTTCGTCGATATTTGTCACCGCATTGAAATGGTCTTTCAGGATAGCCTGCACACTTGCGAGAGGAGCATTTCCTGCCCGTTCACCCAATCCGTTGATGGTTGTATGCAATCCTTTGACACCGCTTAATACCGCGGCAAGGACATTACTCACAGCCAAATCATAATCATTGTGCGCATGGAAATCGAGATGAGTATTCGGATAACGTTTCTTCATCTTCCGCATATACTCTATCACTTGCAAAGGATTCAAGATACCCAACGTATCAGGCAACATAAAACGCTTGACACTCGTCTCTTTCAATCCATCCATCAACTGAAATACATATTCGGGAGAATCTTTGATACCGTTGCTCCAATCTTCCAGATAAACATTGACGGTTATATCCTGTTCGTCGGCATAATGCACCACACTTATGATATCCGCCAGATGTTCTTCCGGTGTCTTTTTCAGTTGTTGCGTACAATGCTTCAGTGAACCTTTACAAAGAAGATTTATCACACGGCAGCCGGTACGCTGAATCCAATCGACAGAAGTATGCCCGTCGACAAAGCCGAGCACTTCCACTTTATGGAGCAGACTACGACGGGCCGCCCAGTCGCAAATCATCTTCACGGCTTCAAACTCACCGTCCGACACACGCGCCGAAGCAACCTCCACCCGGTCTACCTTTAAATCTTCTAACAGTAAACGGGCGATCATTAGTTTCTCATGAGGCACGAAAGATACTCCGCTGGTTTGTTCACCATCACGGAGCGTTGTGTCCATGATTTCTATTTTCACGCCTTCTTTTCCCATTCTTCTATTTTATCTTTATTGCTCAACAAGAAATCGATATCGTCCAATCCGTTCATCAAACAAAGTTTCTTGTAAGCATTGATTTCGAAATGTTCACTTTTACCTGTCGCCTTGTTGGTGATGGTCTGTTCGGGAAGGTTCACTTCCACTTCCATCTTCGGGTCCGCTTCTATCGAATCAAACAACTCCTGCAGAAACTCCTCGGTAACAACCACCGGCAGCACAAAGTTGTTCAACTCATTATTCTTATGAATATCGGCAAAGAAACTGGATACCACCACGCGGAAACCATATCCTGCAATAGCCCAGGCAGCGTGTTCACGGCTGGAACCCGAACCGAAGTTTTTTCCTGCCACCAATATCTGTCCGCTATAAGTAGGATTGTTCAACACAAAATCCTTGTTCAGGGAACCGTCAGCATTATAACGCCAGTCACGAAAAAGATTATCACCAAAGAATTTTTCTTCACGAGTGGTTGCTTTCAGGAAACGTGCCGGAATGATCTGGTCAGTATCTACGTTTTCTAAAGGAAGAGGTACACAAGTACTTGTTATTATATTAAATTTTGTCTTAGCCATCGTCTTATTTACAATTTAATGATTTACGAATTACGGTTAAATTACATCAGCTCTCTCGGATCGGTAATCACACCTGTCACCGCAGCAGCGGCAGCTACCAGCGGACTAGCCAGCAAAGTGCGTGCACCGGGGCCCTGACGTCCTTCGAAATTACGGTTGCTGGTAGATACCGAATACTTTCCGGCAGGAATCTTATCATCGTTCATTGCCAAACAAGCAGAACATCCCGGCTGACGGATAGCAAATCCGGCTTCCGTCAATATCTTGTCGATTCCTTCCTTACGGATCTGTGCGTCTACCATCCATGAACCCGGAACCAGCCATGCAATTACATTCTCCGCTTTCTTACGACCTTTCACGATGGAAGCAAATGCACGGAAATCTTCAATACGACCGTTTGTACAAGCACCAAGGAATACATAATCAATCTTCTTACCCAACAAAGATTCACCCGGTTGGAATCCCATATACTCCATTGATTTCTTGAACGAAACCTGTGCAGCTTCACTCATTCCTTCCATAGTAGGAATATGCTGTGTGATTCCCATACCCATACCCGGATTCGTTCCGTAGGTAATCATCGGTTCAATATCAGCCGCTTCGAAACGGACTTCTTTATCAAACACGGCATCATCATCACTCTTCAATGTCTTCCAATAAGCCAAAGCCTTGTCCCATGCTTCGCCTTGCGGAGCACTTTCACGTCCTTTGATATATTCAAAAGTCACTTCATCCGGAGCAACCATACCACCACGCGCACCCATTTCAATAGAAAGGTTGCAAAGGGTAAGACGTCCCTCCATTGTCAGATTGCGGATAGCCGAACCTGCATATTCCACGAAGTAACCCGTAGCACCACTGGTAGTCATCTTAGACATCATATACAGGGCCACATCCTTTGCAGTCACCCCTTTACCCAGTTCACCGTCTACAGTGATACGCATTGTTTTCGGTCTCGACTGGAGAATACATTGTGAAGCCAGCACCATTTCCACCTCGCTCGTTCCGATACCGAAAGCAATCGCTCCCATTGCACCGTGAGTAGAAGTGTGAGAGTCACCGCAAACAATCGTCATTCCCGGCAAGGTCAAACCACGTTCGGGACCTACCACATGAATAATACCATTCTTCGGATGCATCATGCCGTAGTGTGTCAGACCAAAATCCTTCGCATTCTGCGTCAGCGTGTCCACCTGCGTTTTAGAAATCGGATCTTCAATCTCCTTATCCTGATCGTGTGTCGGTGTATTATGGTCGGGCATACAAAATACCTTTTCGGGACGCAATACTCCGATTCCACGTTCACGCAATCCCGCAAAAGCCTGCGGACTAGTCACTTCGTGACAATATAACCGATCAATATAAAGCTGTGTAGGGCCATCTTCCACAGTAGTCACCACGTGGGCATCCCATATCTTATCAAATAATGTATTCATCTGTTTATTTACTATTTTACTAATTACTATTTACTCTTTCAATCAATCTCTGTAATACCAAACCGACTGTCAACCTCTTTTTTACGATTTGAATTTGTTAATACAGTCGATGTAGGCTTCTACCGAAGCAGCAATAATATCTGTATTGGCACCAAAACCATAATAAATCTGGTTATCGTATTCTACCTGCATGTGCACTTTACCTACATCATCACTTCCCTTACTGATAGCCTGAATAGTAAACTCTTTCAGAGTCATGTGGCGTTCTACAATCTTTTTCAATGCTTTGATAGCAGCATCTACCGGACCATTACCACTGGCACAAGCTTCAAACTTCTCACCGGCAATATTCAATCCCAAACTAGCTACCGAACGAACACCGACACCACTCGTCACCTGCAAGTAATCCAGTTTGATACGATGGTTCTGGCTACGGTCTGCACCTGCCAATACTAAAATATCATCATCATTAATATCTTTCTTCTTATCAGCCAACTTCAGGAACTCATCATATACCTTATCCAGTTTTTCCTGATCCAGATTCACTCCCAATATAGAAAGACGATTTTTCAATGCAGCACGTCCGCTGCGGGCAGTCAATACGATAGAGTTATCATCAATACCCACATCATGCGGATCGATAATCTCATACGTCTGTACATTTTTCAATACGCCATCCTGATGGATACCTGAAGAGTGTGCGAAAGCGTTACGTCCAACGATTGCTTTATTGGGTTGTACCGGCATATTCATCAGGCTGGATACCATACGGCTGGTCGGATAAATCTTCTGCGTATTGATATTGGTTTGAATATCTATTTCGTGATGGCTCTTAATAATCATGGCGATTTCTTCGAGAGCAGTATTTCCTGCACGTTCGCCAATACCGTTGATGGTAACTTCCACCTGACGCGCACCGTTCAAAACACCGGCTATCGTATTGGCAGTAGCCATACCCAAGTCATTATGACAGTGAGTAGAAAGTATGGCATTATCAATGCCGTCTACATGGTCAACCAAGTATTTTATCTTGGCGCCATATTCTGAAGGCAAGCAGTAACCTGTTGTATCAGGGATATTCACTACGGTAGCTCCCGCTTTGATGACAGCTTCTACCACACGTGCCAGATATTCGTTATCCGTACGGCCTGCGTCTTCTGCATAAAATTCCACATCGTCTACAAAACGGCGGGCATATTTCACAGCAGCTACTGCACGTTCGATAATCTCTTCACGATTCGAATTGAATTTATATTTAATGTGCGAATCAGAAGTACCGATACCGGTGTGAATACGTTTATGTTTAGCAAATTTCAGTGCATCTACGGCTACATCAATATCTTTTTGAACTGCGCGGGTCAAAGCACAGATAGTAGGCCAAGTCACCGCTTTTGAAATCTCAATTACTGAATTAAAATCCCCCGGGCTCGAAATGGGGAATCCGGCTTCAATCACGTCTACTCCCAACGCTTCCAATGCCTTTGCTACCTGAATCTTTTCTACTGTATTCAACTGGCATCCCGGAACCTGTTCACCATCTCTAAGAGTGGTATCAAAAATAAATAACCTATTGTCCATATTCTTATGTATATTATATAATTATTAGCATTAAAAAAAGCCTTTCACACTTGGAAGTGAGAAAGGCTTTCGTATATTTTCATTTATACACATTTACGCGCAGCACTCACTTCCACTAACCTTTGATAGTAGAATAATAATACCGCATAGTAGAATATGTATAAACATCTGATTCATTTCTTGTCTCTTTTATTAGTTTGACGGTGCAAAGGTATGGATTATTTCTTTACCACCAAATAATACGTTACTTTTTTATCGAAAAAAATATCATTTCATAAGTTAAAGCCGATTATTAGCAAAAATATATCACGAATAAAGCGATATGTTTATTAAAACAGAAAGAGGGAGTAGAATGTTGAACCATTCTCTCCCTCTCCTTCTTTATTGTTCTAAATCAATAGATTACTTCTTATCGCAACATTCTTTCTTTTCTGCGCAATCAGCTTTTTTGTCGCAAGCAGTAGCACAAGAGTCCTTAGCCTGGCAGCAAGAATCAGTTTCAACAACAGCTTCCACTGTTTCTACAGTTGTCTCTTCACCTTCAGAAGCAGCGTTAGTAGTTTTGTTACCAGTACAAGACATCATTGCAAAAGAAAATGTTACTGCTACAGCAGCCAAAAATAATTTAGTTTTCATACCTTTTAAATTTGCTTTAAACGTTTAATAAAATAATTGTCGGTCGCAAATATAGCACTTTTTTCGCAAAGTACCAAATAACAGAAAGCCCCTTGACTCAAAATGAATCAAGGGGCTTCTTAAAAACGGCGGCTACCTACTCTCCCACTG
>NZ_QVLZ01000037.1:0-66815 GCF_003435205.1 Bacteroides sp. AF32-8BH
GTCTGGGCTTTGCGCATAAAAAAGGCTGTGTCAGCGTTTTGACACAACCTCATCTATTTAAGACAATACCTATAATCGCAATCTTTTACTTTTACGAATCCATTACTTAACAATGTTCTTATGGATAAAACATTAGCCTCATCAGGGTCAGCCAATATCTCTTTCCCTCCTATTTCGGCAATTTCCCCGATCAGCTTCTTTACAATAATCTTCCCGATGCCCTTACCCAAATATTCCTCTTCGCCTATGAGATAACCTATTTCAAAGACTGTCTCTTTCTCATCGACAGTTTTTCCGTAATGTTCCGGTATATATTCTTTTTCAAAATAACAATCCAAGTATAAACAAAAGCCAATGGCTTTATCATTATAATAAACAATGAAATGTTTCATATAATGATATTGGGTATTTCTATTATTTACCTCATCCAACCAAGCCATTTTATGTTCTTCTCCGTCAGGGCAGAACCATTTATAAATATATTCTTTAGCCAACCATTTACTGAAAATGTCTACATCCTTATCACGCAAAGGCTTTATTGTGATCTTATCATTCTTAATATCCATACTTTTTTGTGGTGAGACGCCAGCCTCTTTTATAAACTCCATAAATCCAACTATCTGAAATACAAAGATATAATTTTCAATACAATAAAGAAGAACTAAAGGATATTTATAAAGCAACTCATGTCCACAGATATCACAACAAGAAAACGAATGACCAAGTATAAAGAATCTAAAACAAACACAAATGTCGAAATCATACGTTGGGAATCGTACATGATTACTTATATTTGCGTTATCGAGCAACTTATTAAGAACCGGATGATATGTTAAAACGGATTAAATTTCAAATTCTGTAGAAGTGTACATCCCAATAAAATACTAAAAAGGCAAGAACATGAAACTTTGGAAATATAGTGGAACACTTTTAACAGCAACAGGAGTCATTCATACCATTTATGCGTTATTTCTTGGAAAAGAAGCTTTTACGGAAATGCTTAACAATGGATTAATAGACTCTATTGGAGAAAATCATAACCTGGGCTTTGCTTTCTGGTTCCTAATCTGCGGAATAATACTTATTCTTTGGGGAGAGACACTTCAATACTATATCAGAAAAGAACAAAAACCGGCACCTTTATTTTTAGGTTACTTCATTCTACTGTTCACCATAATCGGTTGCATAGTCGAACCAATATCCGGTTTCTGGCTTTTCTTACCGCAAGCACTTATTATTATTTATTCAAACATGAAAAAGCAGTGAGAAGCATCATCCATAGCGAACTCAAAACCGAGTGCAGTGCTTAAATGCAACTTATTAAAATCCCATAGCATCTTTCACTAAAACCATTTCTTTATGAGAGGTCAACTTCTCTAATAAAAGCAATGCAACCCCGTATGATGTTTGAGGACAATAAGAAGTTATGATATTATCATCCACCACGATGGGAGAATTTACGATAGTTGCTCCAAATCCCTGAAGCACTTTCTGTTTATGAGCACCTCTAAGATGATAAGTTGTTGCTTTCCGACCGTTCAACACTCCACTTTTCCCAACAGGCAAAGCTCCCACGCAGACTGTTGCGATCCATTTCTTTTGTGAGTCAAACAGTCGTATCAATTCCAGAAGTTGTTCATTATATGCCTCCTCATAGAATCCGAATTCTTCAAATCCGCCGGGTATCGCAAGCGCGTCATATTCATCTGCAGACACTTCATCCATGACTTTATCCACCAAAACAGGAACATTGAAAGAACTAATCACTTTTTGATTCAAGCCACAGGTCACAACATCTATTTTACAATCAAAATCCGTCTTTGCCCATCCCATAACATCTATAAAAGCACTAAACTCAATCGTTTCAAACCCTTTAGCAAGGAATACCAATAATTTCATAATCAAATTAGTTATATATTAATAATATAAGAAACAGCATTGCACTAAAAAGAATGTGAACTAAAATCACCTTCATTCTTTCCTATAATCCCCTCTTTACCTCACCTTTTGCAGCCTCCCAACCAATCATTGCAGTCTTGCGAATCTCTCCCCAATGGTAATTTCCCAACTCACCGGAAGCACGAATGACCCGATGACACGGAATAAGGAAAGCTACGGGATTCTCACCGACAGCCGTTCCAACAGCCCGGCAAGCTCTCGGATTATTGATTCCTACGGCTATATCTCCGTAAGTAGTCAAGCCACCGACAGGAATTTTCAGTAAGGTTTCCCATACCTTTAGTTGAAAGTCGGTACCTTTCAGATGCAATTTTATTTCTTTGAGTTTACTCCAGTCCTGCGTGAAGATAAATAAAGCATTTTGCTGCACTTCATCCACAATCGAGGTAAACTTTGCATTAGGAAACTTCTTCCGTAAAGAGTTAAAAGCCGCGTCATGATCGTCTGCAAACTCCATACAACAAATACCTTTATCGGTAGACGCAATGAAGATTTCACCGAAAGGACTTTTGGCAAAACTGTAATTGATAGAAAGACTTTCACCTCCGTTTTTATATTCGCCCGGCGTCATCCCTTCTATATTTACAAACAAGTCATACAATCTGCCCGTACCGGAAAGCCCTGTTTCCTGTGCCGCATCGAATAAAGACGCATGAGTTTCATTCAAGATTCTCTTGGCATATTCAATACTGGTATATTGCAAGAACTTCTTAGGACTAACTCCCGCCCACTCCGTAAACATACGTTGGAAATGCGCCGTACTCAACGCCACTTCCCCGGCAATCTCATCCAATCCCGGTTGCCTTTTAAAATTCTCCCTTATATACCCGATTGCCTGCGCAATGCATGCATAGTCAAGCATCTTTTGCTCATTCATAACAGAGGTTTGCCATTTAATTCCAAATCCAGCAACCGCTTTTTGGCAGGCAATCCGCCTCCATACCCAACAAGCGTGCGGTTACTACCGATGACACGATGGCACGGAGCAAAAATAGAAATAGCGTTCGCCCCATTAGCTGCAGCAACAGCACGGACAGCTTTCGGCAAATCGAGTTGTTTTGCCAGCTCACCGTATGACACAGTCGAACCGTATGGAATCTCCAACAACTTATACCATACACTCTTCTGAAACTCCGTACCAACAAAAAGCAAAGGCACCTCAAACACAGTCCGCTCGCCATTGAAATATTCATCCAACTGGCTCATCGCCTCCAGTATCACATCTGATGTACTTTTCTCATAACCAGCTTTCAGCACTTTCCGCAATCTCCTGTCTACGATATCCCTATGACTTTCAGCCGCCCAGTCACAAAGACAAAGCTTATCCTCAAACGAGCCAAGCATCAAATCACCACAAGGAGAATGATAACGCTGTATCTTAATTACATTCGTTTTATCTTCCATACTTCCAAAGATACGTTTATTATATTTACAGTTGAAATAACAGCTAATAATATTTTCGTTTTTACACTCGCACTCTCATTTCCAATGCCGCAAAATTACTACACGCATCACTGATAAACGACCCGAAAATTGCTGTTTTTACGTAGAAAAGACAATCCCCCTCCCACTCCTCCATACAATCAATCGTTCTCAATATACTTTATCACCCGGCAAGGACTGCCGACCGCCACACAATTCTTTACCATCCGATTCAATATCCAATTATTTTTTATACATGATTTACTCTCACACCCTCACACTTTCCCTGCATCCCCCTATTCATCATCCTTTCAGTGATGAGGGTAAGAGTGAGGGTAGGTGAGGGTAACTTTTTGCCCTCACCCTGTCTCGTCCTGATTGGGTTGACAAAGCCCCCTTTCACACCACCTTTATCAATTACTTCACTTTCATCAAATGATAAAGCGTCCCTTTACGAGACTTACGACAAGGAATATTCAGTTTTTGAAGTGCACGCCCAAACTGTCCTACCTTATTAATAGCCAGTTTATCCCGTGTTTTCGTCTGTAAATAACTCAAAATCTGCATGGCAG
The DNA here is from genome assembly GCF_003435205.1 of Bacteroides sp. AF32-8BH. Classification (NCBI taxonomy): domain Bacteria; kingdom Pseudomonadati; phylum Bacteroidota; class Bacteroidia; order Bacteroidales; family Bacteroidaceae; genus Bacteroides; species Bacteroides sp. AF32-8BH. Next base: position 3,954 of record NZ_QVLZ01000037.1, read on the forward strand.
TCAGCCATTCGCCTTCCATTTCCTCTTCTACGGGATTAAGATAGCAGTGGAACAGCTGTTCCAGCGGACTCGCCTGTTCAAACTCACGGTTAGTCTGTTTTAATATGTTTTCATCCTCATCATTCAGCCAATAACGTTCACCTTTATAAATAGCCTCCATCGCTTGAGCATAAAGCTGCTTGTAATTAATCGTAACATTCGTATTAATAGGAGCCGTCACCTCAATGCAAATAAAACGGCGGCTACCGCTAGGATCAGTAAGCAAATCTTTCTGATTGCTGGTACCGATAAAAGAAGCATAACGCCTCATTTCCCGAATCGTATTACCGTATGGTTTGCGCAGATTCGCCACAGGCTTCTGCAACAAATGCTTCAAGAACCCCTGCTGACTGACATTAATCTGATCGAACTCATCAATATTTATCAGAAAAAAACGTCCCAAATAGCGTTCCGCCTCCTGTTTACTTTTAAAATCAATACTGTCCGTATAGCCGAAACGCAACTCCGGCGGCAGAATAATGCGACAGAATGTAGACTTACGATACCCCTGCGAACCAACCAGCAAAGACGAAGTATTATTACCATGCTGCCGATCGACTCCCCTCCAATGCGCCACCATACTAAGAAACCAGCGGTAAAATAATTCCTGCCAATGCGGATTATCACAAGGCACCAGACCAGCCAATGCACGGATACGATCCTTCCCGTCCCAGCGACCTGTCTCATAAAGATATTCCTCCACAGGATTATACAAAGGAACACATTCCGAATTCAGAAAACGATCCACATCACGGTCCCACGCACTGATGCCTTCCTTCAAAGCATTGATCGCAATACTGTTGCGCACCCGTTTATCCACCGGCTTAAAGCAAAAGTGAACAGAATCGCGTTGCCGATATTCCAAATCGTCCTGCACCGTATTGTAACGGAATTCATACCGACGTTTCATAAACTCTTCCAACAGAAAAGCCGTCTCCTGCTCTTTATTGATACTGCTTTTCTTGCCGAATCCCTTACACTCCTGATAAAGATTATGCAGTATCGAACGGATCACCTGCTCTTCTTCCTCGCGATAATAATGAATCATCGTCTGTCGTATCGCTTCCTCTTCGGGAAGCCCCGCTTTGAAACAATGCTCGGCAAGGCGAACCAATAAAGGCTGCAAGTCGTCCCCACGTTTCCAATCCTCCATTTCCTGAAGTGCCCTGTTCAAGGCCGCTTCATAAATCTTCGTGAATGTTTGCGCCGACTCATATCCCGGCTGCAACCGTAATAACGGATTTTTCTCTCCCTGTTTCCGCTGGCGGAAAGTCTCTTCTCCCAGCATCGTAAGCGGTTGTTCCAGGCAGAACGGCACCGCATCCGGATTATAATAAGGAGATTCGTCCAGCGTCATACGGCATCTCTGTGCCAAAACAGGTTCTTTCAAATCAATATCGAAAGGCAACATCGGCTGATAACATTTCACAGCCAGCCAATAAGCATGAACATGAAATAATTCCGCCTCCGCTTCCTTGACCGGCAACCCTCCGTCATCCGGCAAAGCGAAACGCACCCATATTTTCACGCTACGCCCGCTGGAGCCACAAAAAGCGGCAAAAGTCTGTGGCAGAAGTGCCGCTTGCCGTTTCACAAACTCCGCTTCCGAGCCACCGGCCAACCGGCTCACTTCCAACTGTACCAAACCGTTGTACTGCTTCATTTTCCGTTCGCCCTCTTTGGTACGGGTATATTCCACAGCAGAATAAATGTATGGCAATTTATCAATATGTTCGTATCGGGCATACGTACCTTCCAGCAACGGTATAATCTCCCGCAAAGCCGTGATATGTCCCGCTTTAGTTTCCGTCTTCATTTTGTCGAATAGTGTGCCTGTCTCACAAATGCTAAGAGTTTCTTTTCCGCTCCCGTTGTCTTGTCTGATTAAAGTAACTTTCATCCTATTTTTGTCTATTTTTTCTACAATCACATCTACATATTTAATTCCTGTAAAGATACGCTTTTATCCTCCGGTAAACAAGCATTTTATCCGATAAATACCTGCATATTATTTGCATTTGCCTTATTATTTATGTATCTTTGCTTAGTAGTTGTCAAGGGCTCACCCGTGTGAACAAACAGGCTATCAATTGTAAATAAAAACGTCTACAGACGTAAACAGCCTTATTCACATGGGTGAGCCCTTGCAAATCATTAGAGTTTAACAAAAGAAACATTAAGCATTAATGTATTACTATCTAAGAGAATACATAACAAGAAGAGTTCATTTAAAACAAATATAGAGCTATGGCAATATTATTCGATTGGTATGAAGACCCGAAGCCTTCAAACAAACAGCAGGGAGAAAACGGAAACACCCTGCATCCGCGCATCAAATACAACGGTTCCACAGGGACCGACGTACTGCGCCGACGTATTCAAGAACGTTGTTCACTGACAGAAACAGACGTCACAGCCGTACTTGATGCGCTTTCACACATCATGGGACAGGAATTGGCGGAAGGACGCCAAGTTCATCTGGACGGCATCGGTTATTTCCATCCCTGCCTGACGACCACGGAACCTGTAACGGTAGACACAAAACGGAAAGTGACCAAAGTGAAGCTAAAGGCCATTCAGTTTCGTGCCGACCAGACATTGAAAAACGAATTCGGCGTTCTTAAAGTGAAAAACCTCAAAGGTGGACTGGATTTCACCCAACTGACGAACGAGGAAATTGACCTGCAACTGACTAAGTACTTCCGTACTCATCCATTTATGCGGAGACACGACTTCCAATATCTTTGCGGAATGGCAAGAAGTACAGCCATGCGACATATCCGACGTCTGCGCGACGAGGGTAAATTGAAAAATATGGGTGGAGCCATGCAGCCGATTTATGTGCCGGGAAGTGGATATTATGGTAATAATAAAGAAGTTAGTGTAAAAACGGAATAAGATTGGTCAACTCAAATCAGGACGAGACAGAGTGAGAGTAAAAAGTTACCCTCACCTACTCTCACCTTTACCCACACACCTGTAACCCCGATGAATAAATGGATTGAGCATAAAGGGTGAGGGTGTGAGGGTAAAACGTCACCAACATTTATTTGAGAACATTCTTAATGCGAGCAACTATTATATAAGAGCACCTCCATACCGTTCCGTATTTTACCGAGGAATCTTAACCATTTCAACCGGCTGCTCCTGTATCTTATCCAACGGTTGTGATTGATATTTTACCTTTGAGAAATCAATAGCTTTTAAGTCAATGCAACGTATCGAATTGTTATAAGCCGTTTTATAATAAACCTTCCGGTTCGTGAGGTCGATAGCCGAGGTCCATTGCGTAGCACTGGGAATATCCGGAATATCACCCTGTGAATGTTCTATACCGATAGGAATATCAAAATTATTAAGCAAGTGGAAACATTGCTGCACGGTATCAAAGCCTGTAGCACGTTGCGGAGCTGTTCCCCGATAGAAGGCAGCACGTACAAACCGCGAAGGAGGCGTGGCATCACCCGGAATACCGAGAAAACCAGAGTTGCCACCAGTCGGTTGCAGTGTAATACCACTCAATTTTTGCATGGAAGCGTCACCCGGATGAAGATTGGCGTAGTTGTTCAAATTAGTGAGTTGCCATTCAAAACCGGGGGCATTCGTCAATACGCCTACTTCATTCTCATAAAAATGCGGCACACCACCTACAATTTCCAACACAACCTGACGCCCCGACGGTTCACCGATACGCCAATGTACTACCGCTGTCTTTTCCAGTCCTACAACACGTACAGAAGAAAGGGCTGCCTTCACCTCGTCAATAGTGGAAAACTGCGACAACAACCACTCCGTCACTTGAAGGTCTGCCAGTGTCCGCTGGTTCTGTGCAGCATCATACGTCTCATATCCCCCATAATGAGGAAAGAAAAATAGTCCGGCCGAAAGTCCGGCCTCATTGATTCCTTCGGCAATAAATTCTTTTTGTACAACAGCCAGACCAACCACTCCATATTTTGCCGTAAACGTTAGTCCATTGACACCTGTAGGAGTGAATGACGTGAGCTGTTGGCCACGTGGAATAATCACATACTCGCTTTGCAATACACCGCGCGCCCATTCAATCGTACGGGCCTGCACATAACTACCGTCACGGGATGTCAGCGAGATTCCCGTACAAGCTACAGCCTGAAAAGTGCTGCCACATACGGCAGCAATCCCTAGCAATAAGTTCTTTGTCATCTTCATCATTATTTATATATTTATTCGCTAAAAACTCAATACTGTATAAAGACAACAAAATATGGGTTATTTTAGTTGCAGACACCTCTCTCAAGAAAACTATTGTTTTTTGTTCGTCCCGTACTTTGCGGAACAATATACGTAGTTTGCTTCAATATGCAATCTCTTTTTTTTGGTTAAGCACCGGGAACATACGGATGAGTGAACCAGAAGCACGACCCTTCCCCCTCACGGGATTCGACTCCAATCTTTCCGCCCATCCTATTGACCAGGCTTTGACAGATGGATAATCCCAATCCGGCACCTTGTACAAATGAGTCTAATTTTACAAAACGATTAAATATTTCATGTTTTTGTTCATCGGGAATCCCTTTGCCCGTATCCGTTACACAAAAACGCACCTGACTCTCATCTTCCAATGAATAGGAAAGTGTGATTGAGCCTTTAGTCGTAAACTTCAAGGCATTAGTCAGAAAATTAGAGAGTACTTGCATGATTCGGTTTTTATCAGCATCAATCACAATCTGCGGTGAATTTTCATCAAACCGCAGTTCGACCGCAGTGTCACGTTTTTTGTGTGAGAAGGTAGCAATCACTTCCCGGCAAAGTTGTGGTACATCCACCCGTCCCATAACAAGATCTATCATACCGGCTTCGATTTTGGAGATGTCCAGAATGTCGGAAATAAGGTTGAGCAACAGCTCATTGTTCTCCTGCACTAAAGACATATATACATGACGCAGCTCCGCCTCATCGGTTTCGGCAAGCAGACTGGAAAAACCGACGATGGCATTCAAAGGAGTACGTATTTCATGGCTCATATTGGCAAGGAATGCTGATTTGAGCCTGTCCGATTCTTCCGCTTTTTCTTTAGCTTGAATCAGCTCTAGTTCCACCTGTTTGCGGGTGGTGATATCGGTAGCCAGTTCCATGATTGCCCAACGTCCGTCGAGCCATTTTATTGCCATGCTCTGGATGGTATACCAACGTTTGGTGACCGGATTGTAGTCTTCCCAAAAATGAACGCCTGTAAACTTACGGTTGGCATCGAGCAACTTCGGCTTCGGGCAGTGTTTACACCCATTTTCCAGACCTGCATTCAACATTCTCCAACATTCCGCATTTTCCGGAACTTCTCCTGCTTCTTCCCTGAAAGGCTTATTGGCAAAAATCACTTTCAACGTATCGTAATCACTCACAAAAATATTGGCATTGATATTGTCCAATACCTTTTGCATGGTTCGCTGCGACTGTTGCAGCGATGTTTCAACTTGCCAGCGTTTAGTAGCAGTAGATACAATTTGCGATATCTGGCTCATCAGTTCCACATCTTTTTCATCCCATTGTTTGTTCCAGCAAAAGTTGAACGAAAGAAAGCCGAAATGTACTCCCAATTGTGACAGGGGAAAAACAGCAATGGCTTTTACGCCTTGCACTTCGAGCATTTGAGTAATAAAGGGATCAAGCGAATAAATATCGGACGTACAAATGATATGGTTTTCTTCCAGCATGTCGAACCAGGGTTTTCCCGCTTCAATGGTCATACTCCGCAAGTAATCGATAGCGGGTTCTATACCGTCGTTGCACCATTCGTTGGTGCAGCCATACGTAACTCCGTCGAGGTGGTTTTCCCATGTCGCCAAACGGTCGACACCAGTATAACGGCCAATTTCGGCCAGTGCCATATTCATAGCAGTAGGTATATCCGGTTCCAATTACAAAATTTGCAGTACCTTGATAAATAATGCCTGCCGTCGGTTGGTTGCTTCGAGATTCTCCTGAATAGCGATCAAGTCTTTAGATTTCTCTTCAACCATCTGTTCGAGGCTGGTACGGTACTGTTCCAATTCCATACCGCCCCCTTGAGGTTCAGAATCAGTGGATTTCATGTTTAATAGATAACAGTAAATAGAATTTTAGTTTAGTTTCGAATCCGGACGAGATGCGTCCCACATTCTGCAAATATATACATTTATTTTAGAAACCAAACTTTTTCCCATCAAAACGACTTCTTATAAATGCCTAATAATCGCAGAATTACGAAAGCATATATTACATAATCGACCTCGTCAATTCCAAACTTCCTCAATATTATACCGGATGGAATCTTTTCAACAATATATGACTTACACTGAAAAAGTCCTTATCACACTTTTCTATCTATTAAAACTAAATCCTATTCGTCTGGTTATATCAGTTTCAACCCTACGATTGAAATAATCAGAGTCGTCATAAAAAACAAACGACCCAAAGTTGCCGGTTCATGAAAGAACAGGATACCGATCAATACAGTCCCCACCGCTCCTATCCCCGTCCAAACAGGATATGCAGTGCCGATAGGCAATGTTTGCGCAGCCTTTGCCAGTAGGAACATGCTTAAGGTTACAGAGATTACAAATCCCGCTCCCCACAAATAAAAATCGGTGCCTGTCGCTCCTTTAATCTTGCCTAGACAAAAGGTAAAACCAACCTCAAACAGTCCGGCAATAATCAATATAATCCAATTCATATCATTCTATTTTAATATTAGACTGCAAAATTAACAAGATGCCCGGAGCTTTCACTTTACATTTGATAAGAAACGACGGTGTAAGAGTATCATCAAATCTCTTTTCCTAATATAACTTTTTGTATTTTTGCAGAATAATGATTCAATGCGATATGGATATACACGAGATTATAAACAGGATATATCGGATGCCGGAGGCTTCAGCGGATAAGGTGGTCAAACATCTGTCAAAAATCACATATCCCAAAGGTTATCATATATTGGAGGCTGGCAAGACTGAAACGAATATCTTTTTCATCGAGAAAGGGATTGCTAGAGCTTACATTCCCGTAGACGGAAAAGAGGTAACGTTCTGGATTGGGAAAGAAGGGTCAACCATTGTCTCATTGAAAAGCTATGTAAATAATCAACAGGGGTATGAGTCAATGGAACTGATGGAAAACTCGGTGTTGTATCTATTAAAGCGCAAAGACTTACACGAATTATTCAAGGAAGATATCCATATTGCCAACTGGGGGCGCAAGTTTGCCGAATCAGAGTTCCTGCAAACAGAGGAAAGACTTATTTCTCTCTTATTCACCACCGCGTCCGAACGGTATATGAAACTGATACAAAATAATCCGGAGCTATTACAGAGAATACCATTGGAGTGTCTTGCTTCTTATCTGGGAATAACTCCGGTAAGTTTAAGCCGGATAAGGGCGAAATTGAAACGGGTACTTTGAGATAGAAACATGTTTTTCAAAAGCAAACAGAAAGTGATATATTTGTACAACGAATGAATCAAAAAAGAGAAGTCATGAATATCGAAGATTATAGAGAATATTGCCTGTCAGTCAAAGGAGCAACAGAATGTATGCCGTTTGATGAACATACTTTGGTTTTCAAGGTTATGGATAAAATGTTCACTTTTGCTACATTACGTCCTAAAAACGGAAGATTCTGGGCGGATATGAAATGTAATCCTGATAAATCAGAAGAGCTCATAGAACAATACGAAGACATTTTTTGGGGACCTTTTTCGGATAAGAAACATTGGATAACCGTTTACTTGGAAGGAGATGTTCCCGATAAACTCATAAAGGAGTTGATTAGCCACTCGGTAGAGGAAGTTATAAAGAAGTTACCCAAGAAAAAACAAGAGGAACACAGGAATATGATTTAGGATTCGGAAAGTAGACATATCCGGCACTACGATTATTGCTAAAAGTAGAGCCGGATAAAATCACTATACACCCCAAAACGCACACACGGATAAAATCATCGTATATTTAAAAACGTATGTCCCAGGAACACTTGCATTCTTCATTCCGGCAATCATGAATCTGGAGAAAAAATAAATGACTAATTTTATTAACTAATGCTTTTTTAGAAGCATTTTTTTAGGTTATTTTGCGGAACAAATATCACGAACTCGTCAAATTATGGATTGGATTGGCCTTGATTTAACATTCCCTATCACCGACCCTACATGGATATTTCTCCTTGTACTCCTAATTATATTGTTTGCTCCGATATTATTGAATAAACTGCGCATCCCTCATATTATCGGTATGATCCTGGCAGGACTGGCTATTGGCGAACATGGATTTAATATCCTGGCACGAGACAGCAGCTTTCAGTTATTCGGGAAAGTCGGACTCTATTACATCATGTTCCTGGCTGGTCTGGAAATGAATATGGGAGATTTCAAAGAGACGCGAAACAAAGCATTGGTACTGGGATTACTGGCTTTTATCGTTCCTATCGGGATTGGATTCGTGGCAAATGTATCTTATCTGAAATATGGTGTAATCACCTCTGTATTATTAGCCAGCATGTATGCCTCCCATACGCTCGTGGCCTACCCTATCGTCACCCGCTTCGGCATATCACGCCATCGTAGCGTAAGTATTGCCGTAGGAGGAACGGCCGTAACGGATACACTCACGCTGCTGGTACTGGCTGTTATAGGCGGATTGTTCAAAGGAGAAACCGGAGGATTGTTTTGGATTTGGCTGGTGGTAAAAGTAATCTTTCTAGGGGCACTGATCATTTATTTCTTTCCGCGCATCGGTCGTTGGTTCTTTCACCGGTACAATGACAACGTGATGCAATTTATTTTCGTGCTTGCGATGGTCTTTCTAGGAGCAGGGTTGATGGAGCTTGTTGGTATGGAAGGTATCTTGGGAGCTTTCCTCGCAGGATTGGTACTTAACCGGCTCATCCCACACGTCTCTCCATTGATGGATCATTTAGAGTTCGTTGGTAATGCACTTTTTATTCCTTATTTCCTTATCGGAGTGGGAATGTTAATCAACTTACGTGTTATTTTCGGAGAGGGGGATGCCTTAAAAGTTGCCGCCGTGATGATAATCATGGCGCTGACAGGCAAATGGATTGCTTGCTGGCTCACTCAAAAGATATATAAGATGTCTGTTCTTGAACGAAATCTGATGTATGGTTTGAGTAATGCACAGGCGGCAGCCACATTGGCGGCTGTGTTAGTTGGATACAACATTATTCTGCCCACCGGCGAACGTTTATTGAATGATGATGTACTGAACGGAACAGTCTTGCTTATCCTGGTCACTTGCGTAGTGAGTTCACTGATTACCGAGCGGACAGCCAGAAAAATGGCGATGGATGATTCACAACCTGAAAATGAATCGTCAAAAGAAACAGAGAAGATTTTAATATCCATAGCCAACCCGGACACTATCGAGGACATGGTGAATCTTTCTCTAGTCATACGTGACCCCAAATTGAAAGACAATCTCCTGGCATTAAATGTTATCAACGACGATAATAACTCTGATAATCTACGAATTCGAAGCAAACATTATCTGGAAAAAGCCGAAATGACAGCAACGGAAGCAAATGTACCACTCAAAAAGGTCACCCGGTATGATTTGAATATAGCTTCCGGTATTATCCATTCAGTCAAGGAGAATGAGATTACGAGTATTATCACCGGCCTGCACCGCAAGAAAAACATCACAGATTCATACTTTGGAATACTTGCCGAACACTTATTGAACGGATTAAACTGTGAAATAATTATCTCTAAATTTCTGATACCGGTCCATACAATCAAACGGATTGTCGTTGCCATCCCTCCTAAAGCCGAATATGAATCCGGTTTTCCTCATTGGATGGAGCACTTTTGTCGCATGGGGAGCACTCTTGGATGCCGCGTACACTTCTTTGCCAATGAAAAGACTACCATCCGCCTACAAGCGTGGATAAAGAAAAGGCATAAACAGACGCTTACCGATTTCTCTCTCTTAGAAGACTGGAATGACCTGCTGGTATTGACAGGACAGGTAAGTTACGATCATTTATTGGTTATTATCAGTGCACGACCAGGAACTCTTTCGTATGACAGTTCTTTTGAGAAGTTACCGAGACAGCTCGGGAAATATTTCTCCAACAATAGCTTTATCGTGTTGTATCCCAATCAGTCGGGAGAGCCATTGGATACGTCTTTCTTCTCTAAGCTATATACTGATACCGAAACCCGACATTACGAAAAGGTCGGTAAATGGTTTTACAGGTGGTTTAAGAAAGAGGGATAAAATTAGAATTGAAAAGTTCCGTTTAATTTATAAATATCGACACATTTATCTATATTTGTACCATTAGCAATTTTGCTATAAACACCTAAAGGAAAAGAATGGTATGTCAAACGTCGATTTTTCCAAAATAACAGAAGGAATCTATCATGTGATAGAAACTGAAGAGAAAATACTAACCGGGCTACAAAATGATACGATCACGTTGAAACGTAATAAACAAAATCGTACCATCAAACAGATTCTCGGACATTTGATTGATTCGGCATCAAACAATCACCAACGCATGGTCAGATTGCAATACAGTAAAGATTTGCTTTTCTTTCCCGATTACCGTCAGGATAATGATCTGTGGATAGCATTACAAGATTACCAAAATGAAGATTGGAACAACCTGATTCAACTATGGAAGTTTTTTAACCTGCATATCATTCAGGTTATAAAATCTGTAGACCAGACAAAACTGGATAGCTACTGGTGTGATTTTGAAGGAACAAAGGTTACGCTACAAGACATGATAGAAGGTTATCTAAGTCATTTGCACCTGCATATTCATGAAATCCATGAATTAATGAATGCCTAAAAAGGATAGCGGTTGCAGTTCTTTTATATTCTATAAATATTAAGATGTACCCACATGGCAACTTACACTCATTTCGCAAAACAACCCGATGTACTGAAACATCTGATACTCTGTGAAGTTCTTAGAAATGAAGCCCCACAAGTATATGTAGAAACCAATTCCGCATGTGCCATCTACTCCATGACGCAAACTCCGGAGCAGCAATATGGTATCTATCATTTCCTGGAGAAAGCAGATGATGACAAATCTCTAAAAGATTCCATTTATTACCAACTGGAAAACCCGGAAATGACAAAAGGAAATTATCTGGGTTCTCCTGCCCTGGCAATGAATGTATTAGAGAAGCAAGCAAAAAGGTTTGTATTCTTTGATTTAGAAAAGAGTGCGTTGGAAAATGTGGGTACCTATGCCAAACAAGTCGGATTAAGTGCATCTGTAGAGATGCATCATGCCGACTCTTCGAGAGGTACCATAGAGCTATTGCCTTCACTTCCTTCATCCTCTTTCATTCATATCGATCCTTACGAAATAGACAAGAAAGGAGATTCAGGAGTAACCTATCTCGATATCCTGATACAGGCTACTCAATTAGGAATGAAGTGTTTATTATGGTATGGATTCATGACCGAAGATGATAAAGAATCTTTGGACAACTATATTGTATCCAGTCTGGAAAAGGCAGGTATCAAGGATTACATAGGTGTAGAGCTTACTATGAATTCAATAAGAAAAGACAGTATATTATGTAATCCGGGCATTTTGGGAAGTGGTATTTTGGCTACAAATTTATCACAAATCTCCAAAGATACCATTCTTGATTACAGTAACAAACTGGTTGATATATACAAAGATGCTAAATACAAAGATTATGATGGAAGTTTATATATTCAGCATCTTTGATATCCACTTATTAATTTAATTACCTAGAACATTACTCTACAAACAGAGCGTCAGAAAGCCGGAGCTTTTAAAATCAGTTTCCGGCCTTTTGGCTATAAATTAACTTATTTCTTTGGCTGATTGTCCACAAACCATCTATTAGCCGTACATTTTTCGTATCGTCATCTTCCACGTTCCATGCATAACCTCCTGAAGGCAGGCCACGTCTCTCCAATATTTCATTGGGCTGATTATTGGAAAAGAAAAGTTCCAGTTGCGTAGAGTCAGGACTAAACACAATAAAGGCAGAAGCATTGCTATCGTCCACCGATTCCGTGCGGATTCTTTTCTCAAACAAGCGGATACAGTCTTTTTGCACTTCACACCATACATATCCGGCAGAACCGATACAGCCATGTTCATCCCGATCACCTCCCACAATCGGAGATTGCGGATACTGAACTAATTTAGAAGCCGGCATTCCCGGTGTATATTTTCCGGTATAGAACACTTCCAGCGTATCATTCAGAAGCAAACCGTTGACTTCATCTTTATTTGCATCTATCGTACTGAACGAAAGGGTATCATTCTTATCAGTAACAATCGTTACCGTATTCATGGTTGCATCACTAACGATTCCTTTTGAGCTTGCCACTTTTGACGAGCAACCTGCCATGAGGCAGAGCGTACCTACTGCTAATAATATTGTTTTCATTTTCTTTAATTGGGGCTTTGTTTTTAAATTAATGCAAAGATAAAGGTTATACTGCCAATATTTCGCTTTTACAAAATAAATTAATTTCCGGGCAGATTGTTCACCAGCTACACACAAAATGCCTATATTGGACAACGATCTATTAGAAAATCAGCCTACCTTTGTGATATGGATAATCAAAAGTAAATACAGAATACCATGAAAGAAACTTTGCAGATTCCCACTCCCGAAACACTGGAAGCCTTGATAGGTAAGGAACTTTATGATATATGGACTTCACTTTGCCAGCTTATCGAGCAAAAGTACAATATGGAACAACTATGGAACCATGGAGGGAAAAAATGGATATACGAATATAAATATCGCAAAGGCGGAAAAACGCTGTGTGCCCTATACGCCAAAGAACAAACGATTGGCTTCATGGTCATTTTAGGTAAAGATGAGCGTGCCAAATTTGAATCTCTGCGAGAAGTATTCTCCAATGAGACTCAAAAGATATACGATGAGACGACGACTTTCCACGATGGGAAGTGGCTTATGTTCGAATTGAAAGACACTTATTTATTTAATGATATGGAGCGACTGCTATCCATCAAACGAAAACCCAACCGATGATTGAATCAGATATAAATAAAAGGTATTGTCAAAGTTGCGGGATGCCTCTCCGCTTTGATATAGAGAAATATCTGGGTACTAACTCCGACGGTTCCCGAAGTGATGAATATTGCTACTACTGCCTGAAAGATGGAAAATATATCGTCGACATTCCGATGTCGGAAATGATTAATATCTGGATAAAATACACCGATAAGTACAATGAATATGCAGATACCGCTTATTCGCCGAAGGAACTTAGACGAATACTCAACGAACGGCTCCCCAAACTGAACCGATGGAAACAGAAGTTGGAAACCAGTAATATCCATCACCAAAAGATTCAGGATATAGTCGTTTACATCAACAATCATTTATTCGATAGTTTAGATGCAGATATACTTAGTACGATAAGCGGACTTTCCAAATATCACTTCAGAAGAGTGTTTCAAACCGTTGCCGGAGAAAATATTGGAAGCTACATACAACGTTTGCGCCTCGAACATATAGCACATCTGTTAGTATCCACCGACTTTACATTAAATCAGATTTCGGAGCAAACAAACTATCAGACTAAATTCAGTCTGGCAAAAGCCTTCAAAAAACATTTTGGAGTGTCAACCTCTCAATATAGGGAGAAGTATAAGCCGATGTATGACGAACAGCATGCGGTTATCACTCCTGAAATCCGGTCGATTCTGCCGATGAAAGTATTTTGTATCGAGGTGGGTGAAAAGTATAAGGATGAACTCCGATACAAATTAATATGGGACAGGCTCACCAACTATGCTAGACAGCGCAATGAAGAAAAGTCGAATGATAAGTTTGTCAGCCTTAGTATGGACGACCCGGCCATCACCCCAATAGATAAATGTCGCTTCTATCTCGGGGTCATAATCGATAACAAAGAAAATGATTTCCAGCCGGGAGTGATAGAAGTTCCCGGTGGTCGTTATGCTATATTCAGGCATATCGGTGACTACTCTTTATTGCATAAATTCTACCGGACTATTTATGAAGAGTGGTTCCCGGAAAGTAAATATCGTCCTCAAAGCACCTTTAGCTTTGAAATGTATATGAACCGCCCTGCCTCCACCCTTAGAACAGAACTAATTACCGACATCTATATTCCGGTCATCAAGAAATAATTAATTATCAACCCTCTAAAAACAATGTATTATGGGAAAAATTTCAGAAATCATGCTATTGAAGCAACCGAAACAGCCCGCTTTGGCTGTTGAAGTACAAACAGATATGAACGGAATGTCGGAAGCTATCGGAAAGAACTTTGTAAAAATAGACTCTTTATTTAAGGAACAGGGTGAAGTCACTACCGACATCCCCTACGTTGAATATCCCAACTTTGAAAGTCTGACGGAACACAATATCAAAATGATTATTGGTCTAAAGTCATCCAAAGAATTACAGGGTGAAGGGGATATACGCTCCATAACGATACCGGAAAGAAAAATAGTTTCCTGTCTACATAGAGGAACTTACAGTGAATTGGCTGTCCTGTACAACGAAATGATGGAATGGATAAAAACCAACGGTTACAAACTTTCGGGAACATCCATTGAATATTATTACAGCAATCCCAATGTACCCGAAGAAGAACAGGTGACGAGAATAGAAATGCCACTATTATAAATGTTGATTTCATCTACTTCATCATGTAGATTCTTCCCAAGCTCCAATTATTGTTATTTGATTCAAAACGGTACGGAAAGGAATGAAACAGATTCTTTTATAAATGCCATATTTTAGTTCTAATGTAAATATTATTACAGTAATAGATGCAATAGAAATAAACGGTATTGCAAAAAAAATGTCAATAAAACTCCTATGTATTTCTGATAGATAACGTTATTTTGTAAAACACTGTTATCCAGGCGGTTACTATTCGGGCTTTTCCTTTAAAACCAATAACCCGTTTCTCACCGAGAAACAACCTTTTCGACACCGAGAAACGAAGTGTTTCTCACCGAGAAACGAATCGACTGTTGAAGTCCTAAACTTAAATTAAGAAAATTGTTCGTCTCTTTTATTTTTGACGCTTCTATCGTAGGAATGTATATGTTGAAATATATTTCAATGATAATCTTGTCATGTCTAAAATATAATGATATGGAATAAATTTATAACTGAATAGCAAGCAATTATAAAAAATGACTGAATGAATTATTTGCAATCAAATAAATCCGGAAAAACCAGACGTGCCGCTTAACAAAAACGATGCGTTTCAAAAAGTACAAAAACGACACGTACAAGAAAAAAGGTGAGCGCGGTCCTATTCAGCATGATCAAAGCCCACCGTTTTTCTTTCACTTGAACCCTCTTTAAATGGCTTTAAAATATCATTTAAAAGCCATTGCAGATTCAAAATAATTCACTATCTTTATGCAATGTTAGGCTGCTATACCTGACACCTCATCCGGCTTCGTGTACAGCATCATGTCTGTATATTTAGCTTGATAGTTTACGCTTGCACTAAACTCCACTTTCCTGCATTCCTTGAATGGGCTGCCGACAAATGGGTTTCGGTCCATCCAGTCGCACAGTTCTAAAATGGAAGACTTGTTCGAAGTGAAATACACGAACGAATGCCCTTTCAGAACGGTTAGTACATCCAGATAGTCAGCCAGACGCCAGAACATCTTGTAAGTACCCACCTCGGTGGAGAGGTACGGCGGATCAACCAGGAACACCACACCCGGAACATCTTTGTAACGTTTGAATACTTCCTTGTAGTCTTCGCTGGTTATAGTCAGTCCTTCCAGATAATCCTTTGCTTCGGGATAGTCTGTCTGCCGAATCCTATTGTAAATGGCTTCTTTCTTCATTCCTTCCAAACTGGTCACATATTTCATGGCGAACAACAAGGATGCGGAAACCGTGATATAATCCACGTAGCCGTGCTCTTTTTCTTCCCTCTCAATACGGGCAAACATTTTATCGCGAATCTCCCCGGTTATACGTTTGTTTCTGGGTTCCCCTTCAGCTATCCGACGCAAATCGGATAACAGCACATTAGTGGTCGGGATATTTACAAGTCGGCAGCGGTAGTTGTCGAAGTCATTATACACAACGGTGGCATCAGACCTGACACATTTGGTAATATGTGACAGCAGGCCCGAGCCACCAAACAGGTCCACAAACACGGTGCTGTCCGGGAACTGTCCCAGCACCTTGATAAATTCCCTCGCAAACATGCGTTTCTGCCCCACGAAAGGAAGCGGGGCGGACAAATACATCTTTTTCATTTCATTCTGCTTTAAAACGGCCGCAAAGGTCCCCAGAATAAACGAAAAACAGCGGGAAACATGAACTGTTCCCGCTGCAAGACATATACAGCAAACTACACGTTCAACCCGAAGCGGACCGTCTCGTCACCGGCGATCAGCGCACGGGTGCCCGGGATATTATTCTCGTAGATATGTACATTGCCCAGGTAGAGAGTGATCGACTTCAAGGGAAGTTCTATCTGCCGCGCCATCAGGTACAGGTGATAAATATCGGAAGGCAGCCCGAGGTTCGCGTCACTGCTACGCTGGTAGGCGGATAGAACCAGTTCACCGCCATCTAACTGGAACTGTACCAGACTCAAACAGGGTGCCTGGTTGCTCTCGGCACCGGTTTCGCCCAGGAAAAGCACGTAGTTCTTGCTGTTGCGCCTCTCCCGGTTAATTTTCGCTATCAACGGGGGCAGCTTCTCGAAATAGGTCGGGTAACTGTTCACCAGGATGGAGCCGCAATAGTCCCACCAGTTGATGCCGACCTCCCGGTACTTCTCCACGTTGCGCTCACCCTGCATAAATAACTGCAACTCGCTGCGGAGCTTCTTACGGGCGATATTATGCCCCTCGAATATGTCGAGCAGGTCCGCCGGTGTCAGCGAGAGCTGCTCGTTCAGAAGGTACTGTATGTTTCCCTTCTTGTTGGTCTGTGTCTTTCCCGTGGCAAGAATCTTGTCCAGGATACGGTAATACTTGTTCATAGCCATTTCCTCCTTCTAAATTTGAAACACCCTAAAGATAAGGGGAAACGGCACTCCCTACGGCATAAAACAACCCGTTCACACTGCAAGCGTCTTGCAGTCGCTCTGGAATCGTTTCACCAAGGCATAAACCTTGCGTTCGCTCACCGAATACTTTTCGGACAATACGGCCACAGCATACGAGACTTTTTCACCTTGATCGAGTAGGCGGGTATAGTCCGCGTACAGGTCGATATACCGGGCATCTTCCAGACGAATGCCGGCCGCCTGAAGCCTTTTCAACAGCTCCCGGTTAAAGTTTAATATCTCAATCACTTTCATACAACAAAAAAATTATATCTTTGCATCGCCAATCATTTTTTAGACAACAAAAAAAACGTCAAACCGTGACAGAGGGTATTTGCCCCCGGTCGCGCGGTTTGGCGTTTCATGTTTATAAAAGTGATTGGCGTTACTTTTTAACAGGCCGGGGGCTTTTTTCTTATCCTCCCCCGAAGGATTTATTCCACCCGGTACTTCTCCGGATCAAAAGCGTCTTTCTTCCTCCAGCCGTCAGACAGCGTGTCCTGAACATGCTTCATGGCTTTCGTGTAGAAATCGGTCAGTTCCTCCAGTGTGACGAACTCCCGATATTGGGGAACCTCATCCGTACCGAACTTGAATGTCACGGGAAGCGTAGCACCACCAGTCTGTACGGCCAGATCATACGCTGCCTTATAATTGAACTGGTTTTCACTTGACAGCCATACCGGCATACCTTCATAGAGAAAACCGGAAAGTATCTCACGGTCAATTTGCTCATTATACCAGTCTGTAATGACGGACTTTATAGTATCCATGTGAGGTCTGCCGACAAAGCTTTCCTCCATATAGGAAGCGGATCCGTCTTCACGTTCCTGCACATCCCAGCGGATGCGCCATCTGTTGCGTGCCGGGCTCACGCACTCGATCAGTCTTATCCCGGATGTTCCTTCTACCCGTTTCATGTAAATATGTATTTAGTTCGACCTTTGCCGAAGGTTTCCGTCTTGATGGTGGTTTCGAACGGGAAGCCGTCCGGCATTTCCTTCACTTGCAAGAGGATGTTCTTCATCTCCTCGCTGTTGGTAAAGAACTTTTTCGGTTCGCCGTTCATCTCAATGGCCACGATACAGCGGTCCTCGCCCTGTTCGGTCTTGATGCCCGTCTCAAAGTCCTTCACAATAATCGGTAAGTTTACCAGTTCCCGGATGCTTACCACCACCCCGGGAAAACGTTTCTTGCCGTCCTCCGGCTTGTAGGAAACGTTCAAGTCTTTAAATGATCTCATGTCTTTGCCTGTTAATTTTTTAAACAACGTATGACAGTCGGCGTGCTTGGCCATCCCGTAGAACGACGCTATCAGCTCACGCCTCCTCCTTCTCGATTTTACCTCGTGCATTTTTCGGGCGAACTTCTGCTTGATGCGCTTGCGAAGGCGGACATGGTCCGCACCGAAAGTCACATACCCCAGAAAGTCGATGCCCTCGCCCGGCGGGAACACGCGCTCGTTCCCCTTCACCAGGAGACCGGCACACTCCATGCGCCCGTGGACGGCATCACGAATCTTCCACAGTTCCGCTTTCGTTTTACCCAGTACGACGCCGTCATCACAATAGCGGTAGAAATGACGCACAGCATACCTGTCCTTCAGATAATGGTCCAGATACACAGACAAAAGCAAATTGCCCAGCCCCTGCGAGCTGCGCAGGCCGATACTCAGACCTTCAGGCATCAGGCGGACAAAGCTCTCCAGCATGGTCACGAGCTTTGCGTCCTTGAACACCCGGCTGACGCAATACATCACAAAATCCTGCTTCACGCTCTCGTAGAATTTGGTGATGTCAAACTTGTAACAGTAACGCGTACCATCAGGGTCCTCGGCCATGTCACGGCGGACATACGCCAGGAGGTCGTGCATACCCCGTCTCTTGATACTGGCGGAGGTGGTACGGATGAAACGTTTCCGCAGATGGCGGTCCACCACCGCCATGATGGCATGCACGGCGATGCGGTCCTTCATCGGGATCACCTGGATGCGGCGCAGCTTGCCGCCCTCGATGATCTCGCGTTCACGGTAGTCCTTCACGCGGAAAGTACCGGATGCGATCTGCGCGGCCAGCTCCTCCAACACCTCGGGCTTATGCGCGAGCAGATAGCCCCCCTGGCGGCTGCGTTTACGCTTGCTGCCGCGAAGGACCTGCCGGAAGGAAGCCTCCATGTTGGAAGGCTCCACGATCTCCTCGATGATATACCCAACCCTGCGCATAAATTACTGTTTATTGCTTTTAATACGGGGCCTTCAATCCCCCGGGCCCGGCTTCTTCGAACCGTTTCCGGCCTACCAAACCCTACCCGACACTTTATTTTTCAGTTTTCCGGCCCTTGCGGACCGCTGTTACTGCGGCTTGCCCCCCTCGGCACCACGGTGGGGACAAGTCCCCGGTGTTGTACGCCGATTAAAATTTCCTTTCGATTGTTGTTCAGACGAGAACCGATGTTCGTGTTCGTATTCGAGGAATCGTTGTTCGCATTCGACATCGAAACACCGCCATTCGGGTTCGCGTTGTTGTTGCCACGATAGACCACACGGCCTATGGGGAGGCGCCACCTTTCAAATGCAAAAGTACTATTTTCAAATTATTATTTAACAAACAGATACAAAACCTGACGTCAAAAAATATTTTTCGACGGGCTGACGCCCGTAATGAACGGCGTTCCCCTGCTCGGGGAACACTGGACGTTTTGTCGCTTCGCTCCCGCTTTGACGCTTTACGCGGCCGATCATGCAACCTCGCTTATCGCTTTAAACGCCACGGCGCTCGACGCCCTGACGAGCCGACCGCGGAAGGCCAGACGAGAACCGATGCTCGCGCTCGGATACGAGGAATCGTAGCTCGCACTCGACATCGAAACACCGCCATTCGGGCTCGCGAAGTTGTTGCCACGATAGACCACACGGCCGGAGGCAGTGGATATGTAGTAGATGTCGCAGTAATTTGTCGAGGAGGAACCCGAAACGGAACCCACCGGAATCACGTCCATATATTTGCCATGCGCCACGGCGGTAATCCAGATACCGGAGCTCACGGAACCCTTAACCAGGCGGGTACTGCCGTCAGGCATCCAGATGCGCCACTTCCCGGAATTGCCCGTGTCATTAGGGAGGTCCACGCCGTCCATCATGTCATATTTATGACCATAGATGTCCTCGTAGCCAAGGCAACAAATATTATTCACCTGCGTAACCGTGGCCCCGCCGTAGTCATCCTTCTCACGGTACCACGCATACTGGTGGACGGAGTTTTCTATCAGGCTGTTCGTCACATTAGGGTTGATTGAGGAGGCTTCCTCGTAGCCGATCGTGTCCGTCATCCCGCGGCTGGCAGTACCACCCGTAGTACGGTTGTTCGTGTGAGAGCCCGCGCCGCATTGTTCCTGGCTGTCACGACGACCGTACTTCGCGTAGAAAAGATTCGCGATGCGCGAGTGCATAAGGGCATCAATCTGCTGCATACCGCGCTGGACACTGTAATAGTGAAAATCAGCCCAGGTCATGCTCGCCGTAGTACTCCCGCCGGTAATGCAGGCGCGAAGTTTGGAACCGACAACACTGCTGCCCACAACGGCACACAAGTGCTCGTCATTAGGCACCCATTCGGGTTCCATATCCTCGATCCTGTCACTGTTAGAAAGGACAACCTTATCGAACTCTGCCGTGTTCAGAATGGAGAAGTGAAGAGCAGTGGCACCCTCCGGAACATCGGCAATCAGGTACATACCGGCCTCGAACTTGTTGCTCAAGGTAGGGACGACGATTGAACTGATGACCGTGCCGGAATCGTCTGTGAAAATGCTTCCGACAAGGCTTGTACCGGGAACGCTCGGGAAACGCACACGCTTGTAACCGTCCACGTTCACCTTGCATACCGAATACGTACTGTCAGTACTGTAGCTGTTCGAAAGCGTATCCTTTCCGCTCATGATCTTACGACCGGAAAGATAACCGCCACTCGTGCCCTTAATGTCGTCAAGCGTAAGGACGTCAGCATCCGGAACGGAAGGCATGTTATCCGAACCGTTACTGCTGTAACAGGAGTAATGCTTGCCGTTCAGGTAATCATTGATACCCTTGCTCCAGAAGAAGGGCTCGTACATCATCCAGTCACCTTCAGTGCCGTCCAGTCTGGCAGCCGTGCCGTCGGCGTACTTGTTGCTGTCCGTGTCGTCCAGCGGGTAGTAGGTCATCTCACCGTCCAGGTTGTTCACCGTGGTATCAACGTTCGCCATGTTCACACCCCGCGTCGTCGCTTTTTTAGTCACTTTAGCAAGTACACGGTGACGCTGCTTCAGGATGGCGGAAATATGACCGCTCACCTCATACGCGTTGTCATACTTGTAGCCGGTACCGTTGTCAAGGTTGCTCACGTTCGCGTCATCCGATACCTCGTCGTCGAACTCGATCATCGTGTATTCCGGCTGCCGGATATTCAGTTCCGGGAAGTGCGCCTTCAGAGCGCTGTACGTATCGTCATCAATGTAGCGCGTGAGCTGTACCGTACCCACCAAAGCGCACGTGTCCGTAGTATTGCCATCGGAATCCACACCGCCCATCCCGACAAACTTATTCAGCCACGTACCGTCATCCTCGCGGTCAATACCGGTTACTCTGATACGTTCCACACCCGTGCAACGGCCCAGCAGGGTTTCCCAGTCAATACCTGGACAACTGTCAAAGATGAAGGTCTTCACCTTGCTGTAGCTTTCTAATGTCAGCCCGCCGGTGGTCAGTCTGCCCAGATATTCCAGACGGAGGCTGGTCAGTGTACCGGGAAGGTGGAGCAGCGTCACGGGAGAACCCTTGGCTAGCACCACGCTCTGCACCTGCGTACCGCGGGCCTCAAGTTCTTCCAGCTTGGTCTGCGCACTCAAATCCAGCTCGGTACTGGTACTTCCCCCGGTTTTCGCCTGTGCCTGGTTACGAAGGTTGAGTTTACGTAGCTGCTTGCAGTTGCCGATGTTCAACCACCAGCCGGTACTGCCGTTGCCGGAACTTTGAAGGTTCAGTTCGCGCAGCACGGTACATTTGCCCAGGTCGAAAGCGTTTTTCAGGTGGTCGGCGGCCCCGCTCATATCCAGCACCTTCATACGGCTCGCGCCATAAACCCTCAAGGGATCGTTCACCGTATAGGCACCGGTGATGGAAAGGCTCGCAGCCGCATCTTTCTTGATGATGCCGGTATTCCCTATATTCGGGCTGTTGTTCGTACCGTAGCCGAAAGCATAAACCTCGTTGGCCGTAATCTTCAGCACGTCGGGGGTGTCAGCAGCCGTACGTGCCAGATAGAGGTCGATGTTGTCACTGGTGAAATTGCTCGTGCCGTACTTGGCATCCAGAAGGGCGAAACGATTACGCACGAAATATTCACGGTGCGCACGGTTACTGCCCTGAAGGGCGTAGATGAACGGCCACACCTTGCCGTACATCTCCTGCGTGGCGGGCAGGATGTACTTCAGCTCGCCGCTCTTGTTATAGGCACGGTCGCACCAGTTGCCCGCCTGCTCCACGTTCAGCATGTCCAGGACACGGCTGGTGGTAAGTACACCGCGAAGAGCCTGCGCCTGTGTCTTCAGGTCAGCGTCCAGGTTGGCCAGAACGAGGTTCCAAAGCCAGCTGTCACGGCCTTCAAAGGCATATTTCCCGGCCTCGGCATCATAAGTGTCGCGGTCGGTGGTGTAGTCATACACCAGGAAACAGTCGTTGCGTTTTCCCATCTGGGTATCACCGTCGTAGTAGGTGATGTACCATATCAGGCCGTCCCACGTGCGCAGCATCATGTTCTTCGCACGCTGGTCAACGGCAAGGAAATAGTCCGTCCAGAGGTAATACGTCAGCAGGAAAGCCTTGTCGAAATAGTCACTTATCTCGTCCCTGAACTTCTCGCTCTTAAAAGTGGAGAGGTCGGCGCTCGTCGCACCGTCCGGAACACACGAGCGTATCCATGCGTACAACCGTTTCACGGCCGTACGCTGCGACTCGTCAAGGCCCGCCCATTTCACATCATCCGGAACGTTGGTCTCGGCACCGGCATCAAACACCTCCTCCAGATGAGCGTCACTTGTGGTCTTGAAAAGGCACATGGCCTCGGTATTGTTCAGCATTTCCAGAGTGAGGGGACAGGCAGGATCGTAACCCTCCACGCCACTAAGGCCGAACAGGTCGCCGCTCTTGCTTTTCTCGTTGTTGAAGTTGTACTGCCCCACATAGTCGTTCTCGCCGTCCTCCGCAGCCGCCACAAACATGTCGATAGGCACACCGTCGATAGCGGTACGCACGGTGACCGCGTTCAAATCGCTGCCGCCCGTCTCGTACTGGTAACGCTGCGGAGGGGTGAGAAGCCCCATCTCCTTCAGCACGTCGTTGAACAGTTTGGCACCGCCTGTGTTCAGCGACATGGACGAGTCGGAATAATCACTCTTCAGACAGATCAGGTTCATGGCGATGCCACCGGGACGGACAGGATATTTCTTTTCCGCCTGCTCCTTGCCGCCAACGGTGAAGCTAAGGTTCGTGCCGCCCTTGCTGATATAGATACGGATGTTCTTGCTCGGATATTTCGTGGAACTGGTACCCTGAATACGGATATAACAGTCACGAAGCATGAAGTCGTATTCGGATCCGAAAGGGGAGTAATAGAAGATATCAGCCGAAAAGTCCGTCTTCTTGTTGTTCTCGGCATACACGTCATCGAGCTTGTTCTGGCGCACGATACGCAGCACCCCCTTGCCCTTGGCACGCAGCTTGTCCATATCCACAGTGTCGGTATCACCCAGGATATCGTTCTCTTCGTACAGCGCGATCATCTCCTCACCGTCCGCACTGTCCACCATCCGGTTCTCCAGTTCCTCGTCGTCACTCAACCGGCGGGTATAGATACGCACGCTCTTTACCTCCACGTCCGCCCCGGCGCTGTCAATGGTGATATATTTCGGATTGTCCTGGCGGAAGCTGAAGGCGTTGTCGTAGATGTCGGCACCGGTACGGTTGCCGTCCACATAAAGCTCCATCAGACGGCTCTCATTGCGGGTACCCACCATGAGGGCCACCTTGATCCACCGGTCTTCCACATAATTCGTGCCCAGCTTGATCTCACGCTCCACCAGCTCGTCGTCCTCGTTGGTATAGGACACTTTCTCACCGGTCTTGAAACTCGCTTCCGAAGGGGTGATATAAAGCCCCTTGCCACTGTCGAGACAGTCCACAACTGCGGTATCGCTGTCAGTGGGATTGCTTACCCGGAGGGTCAGTTCAATGGTCAGCCCCGTACTTTTCACATCGGTGGCAAAGGGCCGGTAGCCGATGACGGCTTTCGCACCGTTGGTCAGCTTCAGCGCCTCACCCGTCCAGCCGTTGCTGCTCCAGTCAAAACCCTCGAACGTGGTCTCCACGCCGTTCGACTCCCATGTTCCGGGGTTACTCTCCCCGTTGCTGCGACCCGCCGCGTCAAGCTTGACCGCTAGGCCGTAGGTGGCCTCGCTGATATCGATACCGCTCTCACCCACGTCGATGCGCAAAGTGTACCCGGTCGGACCGGCTTTCAGGACAAGCGTCTGCGTGCCTTCCTCGGTAAACCGGTTACTGTAGGTCATCATGCTGCGGGGAGCGCTCACGGTACTGCTCTTGACGCCGTTTTTCCAGAACTCCACTTCAGCGGGCACACGGTCGGGATCATAGGCCACCCAGTCGAAAGTGAGCTTCTCGTAGCGGCCGGCTTCAAGGACCGGCTCCAGATGCTCGTCCCGTCCGAGGACATGCCCGTCGGCATGAATGAGCTTCAAACCGATGAAGGGCGCGCCGGTTCCGGCCTTCAGCAGGTCGATATGGATGCTCTCGCTTTTCAGCGTGAGGTCGTCAGTTTCCATCTCGGCCACCAGCTGGGCGGTATGCCGCCCCACGGACAGGCCGGTCATGGAAACCTCGAAACTGCCGTTCGTCGTGCCGCTGCGGGTGACCGTATGCGCGTTCTGCTGTACACCGTCCACGTACAGGCTGACGGTTTTCGTGCCGGTACCGCTCACGGCGTAGGGTATACTCGCGGAATCATAGGTACCGTAACCGCCGTTCTGGATGGTGGCCGCCAGGTTGTAACCGCAGGAAAGGGACAGGGTGACGCTCTTCACGCTCACGTACGCCTGCTTCTTCTGCGCCTTACCCGTGGTGGGATCGGTAGTCTCGGCAATGACGTAGATATCGCTCGTGCCCACCAGCAGGTATTTGGTCAGGTCAAGGGTATAGGTACCCTTGCTCACTTCCTTCAGCGAGGAGGAATAAGTGGTGGTCGTCCCGCGCTTCACCTGGATGGTGACGGTCGCTTTCTGTCCGGTACTGCTACCCTTGTCATCACCGCCGGCAACCTGGTGGTCATAGGTATAGGTAAGTTTCACCGCTCCGCCTTCCTTCACGGTTTTCTTGTCGGTCTCGGCAAGCAGCACGATCTTGGTGGTGGAGGACTCACCGCCGCCACCGCTGCCGGCCGGGATGTCAACGCTCGCGATCTCCGCCCCGCTCTTGTTGGTCAGCGCAAGGCGGACACTACTCTCGTCGTCGCTCACTTCCGCGCTCATGCCGAACACGGTACTGGCTTCCACCTCCTGGAATTTGGCGGCGACGGTCTTGTTCTGGACGGGATTGGTACTGTCAGCATCCAGACTCTCGTCCACTTCCAGCTTGTCGATGGTCAGATCCACGTTGCCCTCGCTGTCGGGAACTTTCTTCTCGCCGTTCACCGTCAGGCTCTTCATCGTTCCGGCACCGCCGAAGTCCTCCCAGCTCGCCTCCTGCTCCCAGCTCGACAGACTTGTCCCCACGAACTGTTTGGTCTCCCATTTGCCCTGCGAGACTTCATAGGTGATGCAACGGCCCTTGTAACGGTATTTCTCATCCACGGCACCGATCGCGGAGGAAAGGACATAATAACCGCTCTCCAAAGGGACTTCCGCCGTCACATTATACGTGTTACCGCCACCACCCGTACCACCGGGAATATCAACGGAGGCAATCTCCGTCCCGGTCTTCCCCAGCAGGGTGAGTTTCACCGTGTCGTTCTCCTCATCAGGGACGGCCGTCATGCCACCGACCAAACCGTCGTTCACACCGGCGGCGGCATCCTCCGCCTGTTTCGCAGCCGCGGATGCCGCTG
This sequence comes from Bacteroides sp. AF32-8BH, assembly GCF_003435205.1. Lineage (NCBI taxonomy): Bacteria > Pseudomonadati > Bacteroidota > Bacteroidia > Bacteroidales > Bacteroidaceae > Bacteroides > Bacteroides sp. AF32-8BH. Next base: position 30,224 of record NZ_QVLZ01000037.1, read on the forward strand.
CCGCGGCGGAATTTGCAGTTTCAGCAGCCTGATTGGCGGTACCGGCCGCATCAGACGCCATACCCGCAGCTTTATTCGCCAAAGCCGCAGCATTATCCGCTTTCGTGGCAGACGCATTCGCTGTGGCAGCGGCATCATCGGCCGGTTTACGCAAAAGGGTAAGCGGAGCACTCACCAGCTCACTGCCGCGAAGGGCGGGGAGACTTTTGATATTGTCAAGGGAGCTGACCTCCACAAGTTCATCAACGCTCTGGCTCTCGGCCTTGATAGCGTTCAGGATCTCCTGTTTTTCCGCATTTGTCATAGCTAATCCTCCATTACCCTTCTATCTGTTTCACTATTTGGGAATAACAGCCCGGAGTAAGACCGGTAACAGCTTCCTTTATCAAAACCGCATCCTCCGATGTCAGATCCACATCCGCATCGGAACCCATAATCCTCATGCAAAGACTGTAAGCATGTAATTTCTTTTCATTATCCGTCTGAATATTACCGCTCGGACGGAAACCGGTACCGTTGAACAGGCACTGGGAGACTATGACTCCCATACACTGGGGTTTCTTATCAATCAACAGCACGCTACCGTCGAAATCCTTAAAATACACATTAAAATTTACTTTCATATCCTTTATTTTTAGATATATGTCATCTTAACGACAATTCCATTAACAACCTCAAGGGTATAGTTATAAGTTATAAAATCACTCTTTACAGCCCACTGGAAGGTACCTGAAACACCCTTTCGGTAACTGTATGTCCCATCGCTGGCCAGGCTCCATCCCGTACCGTAATTGTTCGACAGGATATCACCACAATACACCGCCCCGTTCACATGCACACCACCGTCAAAATAGCCGGCATAAGTATTGGCACTGATAGGATAGCTCTGACCAGAGGACTTGCTGGAGGCATAGATAGCGGCACCACCCAGATTCGAGCCTACGGCCTTGACACCGAACCGTCCCTGCGTGGCGGCATTAAAGGACACATCCACAATACCCTCCATGTCCGTTTGTGAGACACCAAGTTTCAGACTGCGGGAATCATTGCCGAAATAATCACCGGCTTTCCAGTACAACCGTCCGGAATCAATCGTAAAACCGCCGATTTTACCCTCATAGGCATACACTGTACCGTAAATCTTGGCGTTGCGCGTCTCAATACTACCGTCTTCCAGAATCTTGAAATTATCATTAGCCGTAACAAGCCCCTCCAAAGTGATATTATCGCCCTTGATTTTTACGCCGTCACCCCCAACACCTACAAGGGATTTCAAATTTCCATCACCGTCAATGGCATACAACCCGGAATATTTGGAAGTAACCATCAGGCCGGTCTCTTCCAGCAGGTTCTCGTCTTTGTCGAACACCGCCGCCGAAATCTTTACCAGACGCTCCGACTGCTCGAAAAGGGTTTTATAACGGTGTGTCAGGGATTCCACACGGTCGGTGCTCAATATGAGCATATACAGGTAAATATCACCGGTAAAACTCAATTTAAAATCACCTGTACCGTTCCAGAGTCCGCTACAGGTGTACTGTACGTACCCGTCGGTCGCGGACAGTTCTTCCTCCACCTCCATGCTGTTGAAATTGGCAAAGCCTGTCTTATCCACACCCACAAACTCCACACGCAGCGTGCCGGCCTTGGCACAGCGGTAAAAGAAAGTCAGGAACACCGGGACGGCTTCCTTCTCCCCACTGTCATTTTCAGGCATGGAGGGAATACTTTTCAGGTTCTCACGTTTCTGGAGGATGTACTTGTTACGAATCCGGACAACCGTACGGCCGTCATCCTCGGTCACGCTCGCGCTGTCACCCTTCCTCGTCAAGACGTTACCGTTCGCCCAGATCCACCGGTTGCCCACAAGGAAGAACACGGTCTCGTTCTCCGTGTTCCACTTCATAAGGCCGTCATCAAAGGCGGGGTTATTCAGGTAGCCGCGCTCGGTGGCGAAGTCATTCCGCAGGGCGGTGACGGAACTGACGATTTTCCCCTCGACTATCTCGAACTTCGTCTTGATATCCTCGCCCGTTACCAGAAGGAACGTACCACGCAGGTAGGCGTTGTCGCTGTACAGGCCATCACCGTGAGGCTGGTTGTCTGAAGGGAACCAGTCGTCACTGATACCGTCAAGGTTGCCCAGACGGGCACGCAGGCAGCCGGTGAAGTTCTTCGCCTTCACCACGTCCATCACGTCCACACGGGGCTGCCCGTCCTCGGTGGCGGAGATCAGGATCAGGTTCTGGCGCAACGGATTCTCCGTGTTGCCCATCAGCACGCACTCGTCACCAGCCTCCGGAAGGGAAGCGCCGAACTCGTCCTCGCCCACGAGGATGGAACCACCCTCCACGCCGGCCACCTCAACCCAATAGCTTTTCAAATTCCCGCCGCTGAAGGTCTGGCAGCGCATGAGGTCATGGGCCACGAAAGTGTTCTCCTGCTCGAAGGTGATCCTCCAGTAACCGCCCTCAAGAACAGCGGTCTTTATTTTCCCGTTGGCGGCACTGACACAAAGCTGGCCGCCGACGCTGCGTACCTTCTCGATAAGCATCTCCAATACTACCATGACCTGGCGTACCGTCAGCTTGTCGATGGTCAGATGGGACAAAGCGTCCTCCATCCAGAGCCGCCAGCCCTCACCGAAAAGACCGTCCACGAATTTCGGACTGCGAAGAAGCTCACGCACGACAAGGGTCAGCAGCCCGGCATTGCCCTTGTCATCAATACCCGCATTATCCTCCTGTCCGAAAGAGGCTCCCGCTTCGAAGGTGATCTTCCCCTTTGCACGGTCATTCTTTTTTTTGCTGATGTGTTCCGCCTGGCTTCTCCGCGCGGAAAAAAGATTGTTGTCCGTAGGCAGTGTCTTGTCCCAGCTACGGATAATGTCAGGAAGCGCGGCACCCTCCGCCTTTGACTTCGTATAGTTTTTCAGTTCCCCGATACTGTCATTCACCCGTTCAAACGCACCACTATGCAGGGCATCGCTGATCTCGATGTCCATCTCCCCGGGTTGGTTCACCTTCCGGGTAATTTTCGTGATACGGCTGCTGCGATAACCGGTTTCGGGGAAATACTCCTCGCTTTCAAGTCTCACACGGCGGCCTACGGACAGGGAAACACCGTTCTCCTCAATCCACACATGGTCGGTCGGGGCCTTGTAAACGGCAAGATCCTGCCAGCATTCGGTATTGAACTGTTCCACCGCCGTAAGAAACTCCTCCTCGGCAAGCGGGTAATATTCGTCCGGCATACGGATATTCCAGAGAATATAACGGTCACCGGATTTCGGGACAAGTTTGCCGCCGGGGAGTTGCGTGTCATCATCATAGGGCCATATCGTAATAATCTCGAACTCACGGGTGGCACTGTTGAAATTCACCTCGAAACAGTGGTCCTCACCCTGCCCCAGTCCGGAAAGGTCACCGTCCTGGAACGATACACGTTTGGTCTCGTCGGGCAGCTCGTAATCGTTCGGATCGAAGTTCAGGCTGTCGTCCCTGAAATAATAGACCGTGAAAGGGTTGCCGTCGTCATCTTTCACATCTTCGCTGCGCACACTGCTGACAGCCCCGATCCTGCGGGGATAAATGCCGCTGAAGGCGTCTTGCTCGTAACGGTCATAGATGCCGTACTCCTCCGTATGTATCTCGACATATTGCCTGCCCCCCGGAAGCATCAGGCGGCTATGCCCGTATTTTGACGGATCTATGTTCCGCGTGCTGCCTACCGGAAACAACCGGGTATAAAAATTGTCGGTACCCGTCGTGTCGCGTTCGATTCCGGTCAGTCCCTTCCCGTAGCCCAGCGTTATTTCCTCGCCATGCTCACACCGGCACACGTTCACGGTCTGGCCTTCCACCCACCATTCAGCCTGCCCGCCGACCGCTTCGGCTATCTCTTTCAGGGCTTCGTTGCAGTACTTCCCCTCGTAATCGATGACGATAAGGTCCGTACCGTCCACCCGCCCCACTTTCCAGTCGGTGGTGTGGTTCATTCCGTCATTGATACACTTCACGATCATGGCCACGTGTTCACGCGGAGTCGCTGTCAGCGTGAACACAGGCTCGGTGTTCCCGTCGGTGGTCTCCAGCACAAGAAAACGTCTCACCAGGCTCTCGATGCCGTAAAACTTCAAATCATATACCCACTCCTGGCCGCTCTTCTGCTTCGGGGCGTACCGTTCGGTCAGCCAGTAGCGCTCACCCTCAAAGTCCACCCGGTCATTCACGTCCAGGGCGATATATTCGTAATGCGTGAAAGAGAGTGTCAGGACATTGTCACCCTGTACCTCCTTCACCTGGGTGGAGCTGTCACCCGCCTCTATATCGGTCCGTCTGTTGCCGTTGCTGTCATAGATGGTCAGCATGTCTGTATCTTATTTAAACGTCGTTTGAATAGGGTTTGAATCACATTTATATGACCGGGACAGGTTCCCGGAACTTCACCTTGAACTTGCCGGCGTGCACGCCTTCCTTCCAGAGATAGGTCAGAGGCTGGAACTTGCTGCAATCCGTATATTTCACACGGAGAGTCAGGGCAAGTTGGGGAAAGGAAATCTCAAGCCACCCGTCACGGCCTTTCTTCAGGAAATTGATGAACTCGAAATACTTCTTCAGCCAGCCGGCCTGCGTTTTGCCAAACAGGGCGAAATGAAGCGTCACGTCACGGGCCTCGTTCCTGGGCGTCAGCACGGAGGAATATTTCTCCCCGTCCTCCTCCCGGATATTCACGGCCGTATCCGTTTTCGTCTTGCTCGGGGTCAGGATGGCGGTCAGGTTATCCATCCCGCCGCGCTTGTCCTCAACGAGGAACACCCCGTATGTGCTCCAGATGTCGGTACCGTTGACAAGTACCAGACCGCCTAATATCTTTTCCATATCATTTGCATTTTACTCCGTCACGATTGATTTTACGAATCTCTTCCTCTATTTTGCCAAGGTGCGACGCGCTCGTGCCGGTGTTCTCCTCGATACGGGCAAGATGCCCCTCGGCGGTGTTCATCTTGTCGATGACGCTCTCCATCTTCTCATCGATGCTCGACCAGTGTTGCAACCCGCTGGTGAACATGCCGTCCAGTTTTGTACCCTGGTCCTGTGTCATGGCTGAAAAACCGCCGGTTTTGGCGCTCTGGCTCGTACCGCCCGAGTTATCGTACCCGGTGGCCGCGGCAAGATTGTCACGAAGAGCGACGGCTTCCTCGACATACTTCATGTACTCGTCCTGGAGAGCCTTACGCTCGGCTTCTGTAAGGTCATTGTCTTCCATCGCCTTGCCGAATTTCTCCCACCAGCCTTTCAGCTTGTCGGAATACAGCTCACCGATCTTGTTTGACAGCATCGCACGCATGAAATACTCGGATATGTCCTCCGCCGCGGCTGCGGCATCATACTTCATATCCATCAGGTTATCCACGAAACTGCTGTACATGCTGTCAAAGGAAATACCGGTGAGACCTTCATACAGCTGGTCGGTAAGTTCCTCCAGCTTGCCCGCCTGGTCGATGTAGTCATCCAGCTTCTCGGTCAGACGACCTCCATATCCGCCCTTGCCGGTATCCTGGATCTGCGTCCACATGTCCACGTTACTGCGCAACTTCTTCATCTCCTCCGGACTTAGGTTCCAGATGTCACCGTTCCAGCTACGCCCGATCTGACCGCTCAAACGGTCAATCTGTTCCTGTGAGAAACCGCCCCAGTAATAATTCCAGCTGTGATGCGAACCGTGATAGCCGGCCTGCGACATGGCCATGTCCAGATAGTTCGAGTTCGTCTCCTGCTGGAGCCTGTAGGCATCCCGGTAGGCGGCCACGGACTTTGTACCCTTGCTCGCCTTGATCTCCTCCGTCAGGTCCTCGATAGCCGTCTGCAAGGTCTCGTTACGCTCGGTCAGCCGGTCGATGGTTTCCTGGACCTCTTTGGCATTGCTTGAAGTCGTCCAGGAGGAAAATCCGCCCCAGGTCAATGCGTCGAATATCTTGCCCACACCGGAAAGCAGCGATTTTCCGATAGTCACAAAAAGATCACCGGAAAGCACATCGTCAAGAATACCGCTCACGGCATTGAACACCGCGTCGAGCAGGCCACCGATGACCACACTCAAACCATCCTTGAAAAGGTCTATAATACTTACAATCCAGCCGACAACAGGCACATCCTCAAGTGTTTCGGAAACCTTTCCGAAAGCCTCACCCAGTTTGCCGTCCACTTCCTTGGCACCTTTGCCGAGTGTGATCAGGCCATTATACGCCCCGCTGATACTGCCGGAGGCAATCTGCTGCAATCCGTCCCTCACATTCTCCATACTGGTCTTCAGACCGGAGGCAGTATTCGAGAGGGACTGCCGGGCACTGTCAGCCGTTTCCTGCAAGGCGTTTATATTCTCACTCGCGGCATCGGCATTAGCCTGCGCCGTTTCCAGGGCTTGCCGGGCGGACTCCTTCTCCTGTTCGGTTCCGGACTGTTGCGCCTCAATGTATGATTTCTGGGCGGCAATGAGCGCCGTATAGGTGTCCGCATACACCGCCTGTGCCTCCTTCAGGTCTGAAAGGGCTTTCTGGTAGGCAGTAACCTCGGCACCCAGTTTCTTGAAACTGACCTTGCCGGAACCGCCCAAAGCCCTCTCCATCTGCTGGACGGCAGAGACAAGCGCGTCCTGACTGGCATGGTCGGCATTTCGGAACTCGTCAGTGAGCATGTATTTTCTGGCATCCGCCAATACAGGCTTTATCATATCGGAAAACATCCCGCCGAATTCACCGAAGACAGTACCCCAGTCAATACGGGCTTTCAGTTCCTGCACTTCGATGCCGGCAAGTTTGCTGTCACGTTCAACACCGAGAGAGAGCTTCTCGCTGCCGGATGTCGTCTTTTGTATCTTTTCCGCATATTCGGTCGCGATGGCGAGTTTCTTCTGCTGGAAGGTGCCGTAGGCCTGCAAATATTCCTGCATCACTCCGAACTCTTCCCGATAAGCTTCCGCTATTTTTTTCTGTCGGCCGGACTCGTTCAACTCACGGGCCTTGTCTATTTCGGACTGCTGATCTTCCGACAGCGAACCGGACTGCCCCGCTTTCGCGTTGTCACGTTTCCAACCGGCTTCCTGCTTGGCTATTTCATCCTTGCGTGCCTGGTATTCATTGTCTATCTGGCGCAGCTTCTTCTCCAGCCCCTCGGTCATCATCTCAATCTCCGCCTCGTCATTCTTCCTTTGCAGCCCGACGAGGTCCTGGCCCAGCTTTTCAGAAACCTGTTTGCGGCGTTGGGCTTCCTTCTCCGCCTTGTCCGCCTTCTTCCGTTCGGCCTCGGAATCCTTATCCTCACCGGGCTTGACCTTGTCGTACTCCTTTTTGGCGGTATCGACGGCATCCTTCAGTTCTTTCGCCTTCTTCTCAAACTCCTCACGGGAAAGGCTGTTGGACGTTTCCTGAAGAAAGGCGTTATAAGCCTTGAGCGCGTCCTGGTATTTCTCTTTTGCCGCAGCCACCCAGTCAGTGCTTGAATCCGTGGGCAGGTTACGCCGGTTTTGTTCCGAAACCAGTTTGTTCAGCTGATACTTCAGTTCGTCACGGGAATAAGTTCCGGTAAGATTTTCGTCACCCTGCGTAATCTTTCCGTATTCCTTCTCCTGGACAGACATCCGGGCAAGCAGGGTTCTACGCTGCTTTATCTGCTGTGCAAGGGTCTCGTTACTCACACCGGTCAGGTTTTCGAAATAGGCATTTACCTCGTCCTTGCGGATTTGTCCGTTCAGGCTCTTGCGTTTTCCGTACAGATTCTGAAGCTCTGCCTCCTCATCCCTTGAACGTGCGGATTTCTGGACATATCGGGCTCTTTGCCGCCCGTAGCTGTCCTGGTAATATTCGGTTGCCAACCGGGTCTTGCCTTCAAGTTCTTTTATCCTGTCATCCACACGTTTCAATTCATTGGCGGGATTGGATATGGACTCACCGGCTTCCAATCGGGCTATCTCTTCCTTGATTTTCTTGATATTCTTCAGTTTCTCATACTCGGTGTCGTATTTGGAGAATATATCCGGATATTTCTGTTCCAGCTTGTTTAGCGCCTCACGCCGGGCATCCGTGGACACGGCTTCATCCCCGGCAATGGAACACAGCTCCTCTATTTTGCGCCTGTGCTCTTCCTCGGCCTCTATGGTTTTCTGCTTCTGCTGCTGATACCTTTCCTCGGATTCCTGCAAACGTTCGGTTTCCGTCTTCATGGAGATCAGTGCCACGGCAACACCGGCAAGCAGGGTCGCAACCAGCACATAGGGATTGGAAAGCATGGTCCGGTTGAGCATCTTCTGCGCTTTCTCAACCAGCAGGAGCCAGTTGTAATGCAACGCCTCCGCAGCCACCGCCCAGCCTTTCACGGCCGTGACTGTCATGACGGCGGTCCGGTACACACCATACGTGCCGACAAGCCCGAGCAGGATACGGCCGAAACGTTCGTAATGCTCCACCATGTAGGAAACACCGGAAAGCGTGGTGTTGATGACACCTTCCGACTGCTGCCCGATTTCATTGAACATCATTGAAACGGCATCCTCTATATTGGAGATCTGTCCGGTTATCGTTTTGGATTGTGCCTCCATCAGACCACCGAATTTTCCGCCCTCGTCCGTCAGGCTCTCTATGACCTTCTGCACTTCGGGAAAACCGACCTTGCCTTCCTCCACAAGCTCCTTCACCTTGCTTTCAGCCACGCCGAACTGCTTGGCCAGTTCGGCGATCATAGGGATGCCCCGGCCGGTGAACTGGTTCAGGTCCTGTGTATAAAGCCGTCCCTGGGACATGGTGGTGCCGTAAAGATAGACCAGATCGTTCAAAGGGATGGAAAGTCCGGCAGCGATGTCACCCAAGCGGATCAGCGTCTCGTTCACTTTCTCCGCTTCAAACCCGTAGGCAAGAAGCTGCTTGGCACCCTGCGCGACATCCTCCAGGCCGAAAGGAGTGGTCGCGGCCGTATGTACCAACTGCTGCATCAGGGTGTCGGCCTTCTCCGCACTGCCGAGCATGGTCTGAAACGACACCTCCAGCTGCTGGAACTCGCCGCGTACCTTGGTGATGTTCGACACCAGCTCCTTGATAGTAAAGGCGGCTGCCAGCTTGCCGACGGTGTTGTTCAACAGGGAACCGCTCCTGTCAAGTTCCCGGATCTGTCTGTTGGCGGACGATGCCTGCTGGGACATCCGCTCGATCTTGCCCACGGCCTTGTCAAGACGGGCGCTCAAATGGTCCACCATAAGGAATTCTATTTGTACCGGTTTCATCTATTTTAGCTTGCTTTGAAAAAATCCTACTATTCCATCCGCTTCATCCTCGGCGCTCCGCTCATCCGCAGGACCGGAAGATCCGGACTTGTCACGGACATACCGGGGAGCGTCACTAAGCATCATGATCAGGGTCTGGTAATTCACCTTGTTCAGTATATAGTCCACGCTCCAGCCGGTGGCACTGGCAATCTGCCACACAAAACCGAAAGGGCTATGGGAGCCTTCATAACGGCTCTTTAACTCCCCTTCTTTCTTTGGCTCAGTCTCAAGCTCATCGGATTCGTCCGCTCGGCTGATCTGATAATAGGTATAAAAGGGTCGGTACCCATCAGGCTGACAAAACGCTTGATCGCACCCACCAGATAACGCTGTTCCATGAAGTTCCTTATGAGCCATGCCACCGGGCGCAAAAGCACGCGGCGGCTGAAAGGACCACGACAAAGGGTATAGGCCACCATACGGCTCACCGCCTTGCCGTGAGAGGCCAGAAACTGCATTTCCTCCTCCTTGCTGAACCCCCACATCTCCTCACTGGTGATCCCCATCGACAAATATGTCCGGGCAAAAAGAATCTGACCGGACATATAAGGCCGCCTCATGGTCACGCGCAGCTCCAGCGGGGATTTCCTGAAAGGGATATGAAACGCTTTCAGCGGGACGCTCACACCGATATCCAGCAGCGCGTCCGCACCCTCACGCTGGATCTGCTTGATGACAGCTTCGTCCATACGCTACTCCTCGGCCGGGTTAGTGGAAGCAGCAGCGGCAGATTCAGCAGAAGGCAGTTTATACTGTTTCCACTCTTCCGGGATAGAATCCGTATTGAATACGCCATAGGGCTGGGAGCCGTCTTCCGGCATGGCCACTTCCAGCGTGCATTCGATTTTCGCCGTTTCTGTCAGGGTCAGCTTGCCGCCGAGATTGGAAAGTAGCGTGCCATTGGGAATCAGGATGCTCTGCCCCGAAACAAGGGCTATTTCCCACGGACCGGTCAGCAACACGGCTGCCGTCGGGGCCGTCCAACCAATCGGGGTTTTCTTTTCCGAGTCCTCTTCCTTGTAGTGCATGGTACCACCCAGCAAGCTATGCAGGTTTTCGTAGTTCAGCTGGATAACGTTGAACGTGGGGGCGATGCTGCCATTCGACTGGGGAATGATAAGCACCGGGGTTCCCGGCACCTGCTCCGCCTCGATTTTGGCGGATTCGGGTTTCTGCCCGCCCATGTCAAACGAATTCTTCTCTATGTAACCCACCACAAAGTCCTTGTATTTCACGGCACCGACGCCGTACATGAAATTCTTATTCATTGTTTCTTGATTTTGAAAGTTAATACTATGCCGGCAACACATCCGGTTATAAAAGCGGCCAGCGCTATTTTAACGGGACTAAAGCGACGTTCAAATTCCGTTTCAACTGTGAATGAGTCCTCATGTGTCTCATTACGGATACGGGTCAGTTCCTCCTCATAACACAGTACCAGCCGCTGGAGGCTGTCGCAGGATGCCTCCGCTATGATATTGCCGGCCGCATCGCTCTTCACCGTCAGGCCCGCCTGCCCGTTCCTGGAATGGTAGGACGAACCGGAGGGAAGTTTACGGAGGCTGTCCGGAGGGATCGTCAGGCTCACCGCCGATTTCGGAATCCCCGCCATCAACAGCCCCCGCCTCACGTTTGACACGTTGTCGGCGCTTGACGACAGGCTGCTGTTCCGGTTCACCTCCGTCCTGCTCTTTCGAGTACTCGCGCATCCCGTAAAGAACAGGACAATCATCATGATGCCTGCAACTGTTGGCAGTATCAATGGCTTTCCGGAGGCGTGCCATTTCACGCCGGGTCGCCTGCAAAGCTTTCCTGTTTTCATTCAGTTCCTCTTTTAAGGGTTCTACAATATTCTCGATCAGGATACGGGTGGCATGTTCGGTGTTGTCAATCCGTACCGTCTCGGCTTCGGCGGTAGCCTTCTCCGCTTTCGCCCTCGCTTCCCTGACCGTTGATTTCAGGGTGATGATGGCTATTATCGTGGCTACCAGACCACCGCCCAGCACCAGATTCATGACTGCACTGAAGTCCATACGCACACTGGTCTTTCAGGTCAAAGCCTATTTGCCGGCATCCTTACCCGCAAACAGTCCGATGAGCCACTGGACAAAGCCCGTATCGGCAACACCATTGGACACAAGGGACGCACCGAACCCATAACACAACGCGATATACCACGTGGCATCAGCGACAAAGCCCGCATCCAGCCACCATAAAAGCATGGCGGCCACAATGCCCACACACCAGCTGACAATCTGTGTCGCCAAGCCCTGCATTTTTGGAAACAGAGCCTTGATCCCTTCCGTGAGCAACACCACGCCACCGACAAAACCGGCAAAGGTGGTGATCATCGCGCTATAATCGACTTCCGGTACTGTACCGGTCTGGGCAAAAGTTGCTGACACGAATCCGAGTATCAGCACAAAGAATAAAAGAAATCTTTTCATGTTGTTGTTGATTTATTGAGTTATACCTATTTGTTTAAGCCATCTCTGTACATCAAAACTGGGGCAGGCTTTGGCCGCCAGTTCATTGTGACCGACGATTCTCACATCGGGAAAACGACGGTGGAAATCCTTCACGTACTTCTCAAGCGCCTTTTTTTGCCAGGAGGTACGGGTGTCCGCAGGCGTTTTACCATCCTTTGCACACCCGCCGGCATAGACGATATGGCGGCTCACGGAATTGTAACCGGCCACGCCGTTGGTCACTTCCCACGGGTCCACATTCGCGTCCTCGTTATTGTTCACCAGGCGTTCCACTCCGCCGTTCAGATGGAACAGGTCGGTATATCCGACCTGCTTCCAGCCGCGGCCGCCCTTTGAGACGGGGTTGGTATGCCAGGCGCGAATCTCCGCACCGCTTACCTCACGCCCTTCAGGAGTGGCCGTGCAATGGATGACAAGATACTTCAGCTTTCCCATCACTCACCGCCTTCCTCTTCATCAACGGCCGCCTGGGACAGTGCTATCTCCACCTTCTTCTCCGGATCGGCGTCCAGGCCCAGTACAAGTGTGCCGGATACCGCCTTGCCGCTACTGTTCACACCGGCGGTGACCGTCAGAGAGCCATCGGTACCGACTGCCGTGAAACCGGCAGGAATGGAAACCACGCTGTAATCACCGGAGGCAGTGACCTTCACCTCCTTGCTCTCACCGGCGGCCTTGAAGGAAAGAGCGGCCGGATCGGCAGAAATGCTGCGTTCCACTGCCTTGAACACCGGAGTCTCACGGGTGTCAAGCACCACGAACTCCTCGCCGAAGGCGATTTCCGTGTCGGCCTTCATCAGCAGCTTGAAGAAGTACAGCTCGCTGGAGTTCATCCACTTGTCAATCTGGATCACCTCCTCGTCGTCTTGGAGGTTCACACCGGCAAAAAGGTTGCCGTCAGCGCTCATCGAGCAGAGCGTGGCTACGATAAGGCCATCAGGCCAGGAATTCAGCGTCTCGATGGTGATACCCTTGTAACGCTTCTTGTTGATGTCCGTCTCGCTCGTGTTCTTGTACTCGCGTTCGGTCAGCTCGTCATCGTACTTGTCGAAGTCGTCAATACTCATCAGGATACGCAGGTTCGGATTCTCACGCAGGGCTTTTGGAATAGCCTTGCGGACAGCCTTCAACTTGCCGATCATGGAAGTATCGGAAGGAGCCGGAACCACGATCACATCCGGATCTTTAGCCGCCTGGGTCAGGATACCGTTGAAAAGGTGGTCGTCGTCCGAACCGAACTCGCCGTTCAGGTAATGCCAGCCCAGCTCGAACTTCACACTCTTGCTAAGTTCATCCAGAAGCGTGTTCTGCGCTTCGGGGGGAAGTTCGGCAAACACGAGGTTGCCCTTCGGCTGCCACTTGCGCCAAACATGCTCGAAGGCGCGGGGATTGAAAGTCGTGAACGCCATGAAATCCTCCGGATCCAGTGATTTCTCCGAGTAATTGAAATTGCCTTTCGAGTCTTCCAAAGTCGGGTTCTCCTTACGCTTCTGGAGCATCTTGCCGGTCTTGATACGCGGCAGGCTGATTTTTTTCTCCACACCGGGGATCACCATGATCAGACCTTTTTCTACAAGGTCATTCCCGGTGGTGGCCAGGACCAGTATTTTCTCCAGTACCTCGCCGTTGTAATTCGTGTTTCTTACTACTATTGCCATGGCAAATGTTTTATTTATGGTTCAACTTGTCCTTAATCTCGCTCATGCGCTTGTTCCAGGGGCTTTCACCCGTCGGATTCACACGAAGGTCAGTCATGACACTACGTTTTGGGAAAAGCTTCTCCAATGCCTTTTCCCCGTTCTCCCGATCTTTTGCCAGAAGGTTCTCATAGATGGGGCGGGTGGCGGCATCGATACGGCCGTCCTGTTCCGCATCATCAAGCAGTTTCTTACGCGCGGCAGCGTCATCCGCATCCGCCTTGTCCTGGAACACCTTCAGTTCGCCCTTCAGGCGGGTGACCTCGGCATCAAGGGCCGGGACTCTGCCAGCCTCTGTTTCCAGCAGTCCGATTTCACGCAGGAAATCGTCATCCGTCGCACAGTTCTTGAACCGCGGACGTCTCTTGAGTTCGTCTAAATTCATGCTATTCTCGTTTTGTGGCTTGTGCAGCCGGTTATTGAATATTTGAAATACCTGTTCGGGGGTACTGTCCTCCGGTACCGGGTCAGCGTCATAAATACCGTCGATAAGCCCCAGCGCCAGCGCCTCGTCGGCACGCAGCCAGTGATCCTTGCCGTCAAAATACATCGCGCGGATTTCCTCCTTGTCCTTGCCCATACGGGTGGCATACATCTCGCAAAGGGTATCCTCAAGCGCCTCGATCTCACGGATGCAGTCCTTCATCTCATCCTTGTTGCCGTAACAGCCGCCCTGGACACTGTGAAGCATCAGACGGGCATAACGGCTCATCCGGACGGGCTTGCCGCAAAGGGCGATGACGGAGGCCATGCTGGCGGCGATGCCGTCCACGTAGATGGTAATGTCGGCCTTGCTGTTCTTCAAGGCATTGAAAATGGCGATGCCCGAATAAACCTCACCGCCGTTGCTGTTGATACGCACGTCCACCTTCCCGGTCAGGGCTTCCGCTTCCAGAAGTTCACGGGCGATATCACCGCTGCGCACGTTATCATCGTACTCACCGATGTCACCGTAAAGAAGGATGCAACAGGCATCGGTTCCGGGTATCATATTGAAAAATCTACTCATGTCACTATCGTTTTGGCAGGTCCTTCCCTGCAAAAGTTTACGGTGCGAAATTAGGGGGATTAAAAGCCTTTTTCAAACCGCGTTTTCATCATGGAGACTTTAAAGGATTGCCATGACGCTTTAAAATGTCATCATGCGGAGCGCGTTTTTTTTCGCTCCTTTTCCTTATCAATTTTGCACGTAAAAAAAGGAGGTAATATGGCCGAACTTACAAACGAGCAGAAAAAGGCATGGGCGAAAACGCTCTACACCCGCGAGACGCTTACGCAGGCGGAAATAGCCGAGCGTGTGGGGGTTTCACGGGTGACTGTGAACAACTGGATAGGCAAAGGAAACTGGGAGCAGTTGAAGGCTTCCATAACCATCACACGGGAGGAGCAGCTGAAGAACCTGTACCGGCAGCTGGCGGAACTCAACAACGCCATCATGGGAAAACCGGAAGGGGAACGGTTCCCGAACGCCGCGGAAGCGGACACCATTTCCAAACTGTCGAACGCCATCAAGAAACTGGAAACAGAAGTGGGGCTGGCGGACATCATCTCCGTGTTCTCCGACCTGCTCAAATGGGTGCGGACCTACGATTCCACGCAGGCGAAGGAGATCACCCCGCTTCTGGACGCGTTTGTCAAATCAAAATTATCCTGACATGGCAAAGAAAAGACTCACAACACAGGACAGGCTCGCGCTGGGCAGCTGGAACGAGCTGGTGGCATCCGTGCGAGAACATTCGGACATCAACCCCACGGACACGGAAACGGAAATCAGGCAGAGGCGGGAAAGGCTGGAGAAGAACGACGAGGAGTGGTTCAAATACTACTTCGCCATGTATTGCACCTGCGAGTCCGCCGCCTTCCACAGGAAAGCCACCGGGCGGCTGATGAGGAACAACCGCTGGTACGAGGTAAGGGCCTGGTCACGCGAGCTGGCGAAATCCGCACGCTCCATGATGGAGATATCCAAACTGGCACTGACAAAAAAGATACGCAACGTGCTGCTGATCTCCAACTCGGCTGACAATGCGGAAAGGCTACTGCTGCCGTTCATGGCGAACTTCGAGGAGAACCAGCGGATCATACAGGACTACGGACAGCAGAAAAAACCGGGAGCGTGGGAAACCGGGGAATTCACCTGCATGTGCGGGTGCTCCTTCCGCGCCATTGGAGCCGGGCAGTCACCGCGCGGTACACGTAACAAGAACTTCCGCCCGGACTTCATCCTGGTGGACGATATAGACACCGACGAGGAGTGTCGAAACCCGGAACGCATCAAAACCAAATGGAAATGGCTGGAGGAGGCGCTGATACCGACCATGTCCGTATCGGGAAACTACCGCATCCTGTTCAACGGGAACATCATCGCGCCGGACTGCTGCATCAAAAGGGCCATCGAAAAGGCCACCGAACTGAAGGCGAAAGGAATCGGGCACGTGGATATCATCAACATCCGGGGAAAGAACGGGCTATCCGTATGGCCCGAAAAGAACTCCGAGGAGGATATCGACCTCTTCCTTTCACTGGTGAGCGCGGCGGCGGCACAGAAAGAGTTCTTCAACAACCCGGTGGTGGACGGCGGCGTGTTCGCGGAAATCACCTACGGGAAAGTGCCGGCACTCTCCAGGTTCAAGTTCCTGGTGATATACGGGGACCCCGCACCGGGAGAGAACAAGACGAAAAAAAGTTCCACCAAAACGGTATGCCTGCTCGGGAAACTCGCGGGAAGGCTTTATCTGATAAAAACGTTCCTGGACAGGGGGCTGAACGCGGAATTTGTCGAGTGGTACATCAAGCTGCTGGAGTTTGTGGGTGGGAAAACCACCGTGTACTGTTACATGGAGAACAACAAATTACAGGATCCTTTTTTCCAGCAGGTATTCCAGCCCATCGTGAGGCGGATACGCAGGGAAAGGAAAATATCACTGTACATCACCGGGGACGAGGAGAAGAAAACCGACAAGGCCACACGTATCGAGGCGAACCTGGAACCGCTCAACCGGGAGGGGAACCTGATACTCAACGAGGCCGAAAAGGACAACCCGCACATGAAACGGATGGCGGAACAGTTCAAGCTGTTCAACCTCCAACTGACCTATCCGGCAGACGGACCCGACTGCGTGGAGGGGGGAAACAGAATTATAGACCGCAAGGCCAGACAGTCGGAAAAGCCCGTCATTGTCACAAGGAAAAGCACGCGGTCACAAAACAAGTACAGAGTGTAAACTTCAATACCTATCATTATGAGCAAATTTATCGAACTTTCAGACTACGACGCGAGCATACACCGAGAGATTCTGGACGCACTGACAAGGGAGGATGACGCTGTCGTGGAGATATGTGAGGACCGCGCCGTCGCCGAGATGCGCTGCTACCTTTCCAGACGTTACGACTGTGACAAAATATTCACGGCAACCGGTGACAAACGCAACCAGCTTGTCCTGATGATGGCCATCGACATAGCCGTGTACCACATCTTCTGCATACATAACCCGAGGAACCTGTCACCGCTGCGGAAGGAACGCCACGAAAGGGCGGTCGAATGGCTGAAAGCCGTGGCGGCCGAGGAGATATCGGTGGACGGCCTGCCCCTGCTGTCCGAAGAGACGAGGACGGCAAAATCAAATTTCCTTATCAAAAGCAACCGTAAACGTGTAAACCATTGGTAATATGAGCAAAAGAAAGAAAGGGGCCGGAAAGATAACCCAAAGCGGGAACCTGCCGAGGCCCGGGCAGAAAGGACCCGCAACCATCATACTGACACAGCCCAGAAGGTTCGGTATAGACATAGCGGACTACATGCTCGCGGTAAGGGCTTTCGAGAATGTGGACTACTCCAGACGCTTCAGGCTGTACGACCTGTTCAGCGACATACTCATGGACACGCACCTGACAAGTGTCATAGAGAAACGGAAGAATGCCGCACTGGCATCTTCCATAGAATTCCGCAGGAACGGGAAACCGGACGAGAAGGTGAACAAGCAGATCAGGTCCCCATGGTTCCGGAAGTTCATAGGGGACATCCTGGACGCCAAATTCTGGGGGTTCTCACTCGTGCAGTTCTACCGAAAGGGGGAATGGGTGAACTACGACCTGATACCGCGCAAACACGTCGATCCCGTGCGCAGGCTCATACTGCGGCACCAGACGGACACCACCGGGACGTCCTGGGACGAGTACCCGGACCTGTTGTTCATCGGTTCACCCGACGATCCCGGGCTGCTGGTGAAAGCAGCTATCTGGGTGATATACAAACGTAACGACGTGGCGGACTGGGCACAGTTCGCGGAAGTGTTCGGAGCGCCCATCAGGGAGTACACGTATCCCACGGATGACGACGAGGCACGGCAGAGGGCGCTGAACGATGCGGACAGCACCGGAAGCCTGTCGGTTTTCGTGCACGCGGAGGATACGGTGCTCAAGCTCGTGGAAGCCGCGAACAAGACAGGGAGCGCGGACCTCTACGACAAGCTCTGCGAGCGCTGCAACAACGAAATCTCAAAGCTGTTCCTCGGAAACACGCTCACCACCGAAGCCTCCGACAAGGGCACACAGGCACTGGGAACCGTACACAAGGATGTGGAGGAGAAAGTGACGCTCTCCGACAGGCAGGACATCCTCGACGTGCTCAACTATGACATGGCCGACATATTCGCAATGCTCGGAATAGACACCACAGGCGGGGAGTTCTGCTATCCGGAAAAGAAGCTTATCGAACCGGAGAAAAAGATGTCCATCCTCACACAACTGCGCACGAACTTCAACCTGCCGGTGGGTGACGACTATCTCTACGAGGAATTCGGGATCGAGAAACCGGCAAACTATGACGAACTGAAGAAACGCCAGGAGGAGAAAGCGGCGGAAATCGAGGCGGCGAAGGCCCGAGAGACTGAAAAGACGGAAGAGGATAAACCGGATCCGGAAGAAGAACCGGAACTGGAAAAGCACGGTAAAGGAACACCCAAAGAAAAGAAAAATGCCCTTAAAAACGCGTACAACTGGCTGAAACGTTTTTTCGGGAAAGCCCCGGGGAGAGACGGGGCAGCTTTAGAATGGTGATGAACGACCTCTACAGAATGGAGGACAAACAGGTGGAAACTTTATTCTCGTTCGATGAAGAGGTACTGAAGAAAGCCCTGAAGAACATCTACAGTAAAGACTTCCACCCCCTGACGGAAATCGAGGAGAACCTGTTCGAAGCCACATGGAAAACAATAAACGAGGCAGCGGACAAGGGGTTTGGGACACGAAAGCCCGACGATCCGGATTATGACTTCTACCGGGAAATCCGAATGAACAACGCCGTGTTCGCAGCTTTCAAGGTACACAGGGCACAGAACGACATGGCAGCGCTGCTGCTGGACAAAAACGGAAGTTTAAAGCCGTTTGAACAGTGGGTAAAGGAAGCCATGCCCATAGCCGACCATCAGATGGTCCATTGGCTGCGTACAGAATACGACACGGCCGTCATACGGGCACACCAGGCCGCGGACTGGAGGCAGTTCGAAAGGGAAAAGGACGTATTGCCGAATCTCAAATGGATGCCTTCCACATCCATACATCCGGGAAGCGACCACAGGATTTTCTGGGGGACCATACGTCCAATAGATGATCCGTTCTGGAACGAGCACAGGCCCGGGGACAGATGGAACTGCAAGTGCACGCTCTCATCAACGGATGAAGCGCCGACAGCGGTACCGGACGAAAACGGGCAGAACAAGGCACATGACGGTCTGGAAAACAATCCGGGAAAAGACGGCAAACTGTTTTCAGACAAACACCCCTACGTTACTGAAGCGCATCCGGGAGCAAAAAAAGCCGTGGACGCACTGACCAGGCGCATCAACGAAATGATAGCCGAAATGCCGGACAACCTGACGCTGGAGGAAAAAACCGACATCGCCCGCAACAATCTCAAGATAGAAAAGGCACTCGGCGTTACCAAAGGCAAGCCGATGACATACGAACAGGCGAACAAGGGAAAGGAGAACCCGAAATTCGGAAAAGAGGAAGGATACCGCGTGAATTGCCAGACCTGCACCGTGACACACATGCTCAGAAGGTTGGGGTTTGACATCGAGGCAAAACCCAACATCAGACAAAGCGCATACAATGAAATGGCAAAACAAGGTATCACATGGGAAGAACGTTTCCTGAACCGGGACGGAACAAAGCCGGATTATGACTATACCTATAAATGGCAGGTCAGAAAGGGATATCAAGTAATGAATGCAAACCGGCTGAAGGAATACTTCAGGGAAAAATTCAGAGAGGATGGAATATACGAGATATATTGTGCCTGGAAAGGCGGCTCCGCACACGTGTTCTGCGCGGAGGTGACTGAAGGAAAGACAAGGTTCTTCGACCCGCAAACCGGAAAGGATGATGCAAGCAATTACATACAGAGCATGAAAGCGGGCCGTGTGGGAGTGATAAGAATAGACAACAAACTGGTAAATCCCAAAATCATGGGACTATTCATCACCAAATAAACGGGAAGAAAGTGCCAGCCCCTCCTCACCGTCCACCAGACGGCAGGACTGGCCGTCGAACAGAATAAAGGCGGGAAGACCGACAGGCAACTCAAAACCATCCCCGTCAACACAGCCCACGGAATAGATGCTTCCTTCAGGGGAACTGGCTGATAAGACAACGGAGTTGTAACCGCTACTGTTTGCTAATTCCGACACTTGTTTAGGTATTTCCATAACGCAAAAAAGGCACATAAAAAACGCCTTGCTGCAAAAGTATAAAATTATTTTTTAATTCAGTCATTCATGGACATAAAAGAATATTCAAAACTGATAAAAGCCAAACGGAAAGAACTGGATGGGCTAATGAAACGGAAGATGCCGGTTATCGCCGGACGAATGGCAAAAGACCATTTCCAGGACAACTTCCGGCAGGGAGGATTCGTAAACGGGGGATTACACCCGTGGCCGAAAGCGAAAAGGCTGTCCTCGGGACGGACCGATGCGGCAGGGAACTACGGGACGCTGCTCTCCGGAAGGAACCATCTCTTCAGCTCCGTCAAATACATGCCGGGAGAATACCGGGTGAGGGTGGCAAACGAACTCGTCTATGCGCCGGTCAATAACTGGGGAGGAGAAGTGCATCCGACCGTTACGCCCCAAATGCGGCGTTTTGCATGGACGAAGTATTACCAGGCTTCAGGCAAGGCTAAAAAAGCCGCCACGGGCAAAAGAAAAGGCAAAAAGAAGGGTTCTGCCGTAAACAATAAACCGCAGGAAAATCAGGAAGCGCTGAAATGGAAAAGGCTGGCGCTCACCAAAAAGAAAAAGCTCCGGATAAAAATACCGCAACGCCAGTTTATCGGGGAAAGCCGGGAACTGTCCGAAAAGATAGACCGGAAAATGGAGAATGAAATCAGAAATATTTTAAACTTATAACAACATGGAAGAAATTTTTATCGCAATCATGGAACGCATCGCCGAAAAGATACCTGAACTGTCATACATTGACGAGGACTACGGACAGCTTGAAGCCGGGGCGGAGGAGGACCACTACCCGGTAACCTTCCCCTGCGTGCTCATCGGGAACGCCGAATCGGACTGGAACGACCTCGGATACGGGGTACAGAAAAGCGAGTCATTCATTACCATACGCCTGGCCGTCGACTGTTACGATGACACCCACTACACCTCCGGAACCTATGACAAGGTAAGAGAACGCCAGCTCAAGGCTAAAGAGCTGTACAAGGCCTTGCAGGAGTTCCAGTGCACGGAAGAGACCAGCCCGCTGGTCAGGGTAAAGAGCCGGGACTATTCGCTGCCGGGAAACATCAAGGTGTACGAGACGGTTTATTCCTTCACGCTGCATGACGAGTCGGCCATGCAGGAAGGCACGGCAAGGTTTATTCTCCCGTAAAGAGCGAGAGCTGGACGGCTGTCAGGCGGGGCTTCTTCACTTTCGGAACGGGCTTCACCTCCAGGTTCTTCAGCTCCCGGCACTTGCGCCGGATAATGGACATGATCCGCTCCTCGGAAATGAAAAACTCCTGGCGGGACAACACTTTCAGGGCATCATCAAAACGTAGGCGCTGCACCTCCGTCCAGTAATAGTAACGGCGGCACAGGGCTTCATCACGGAGTTCTATCAGGTTCTTGTCTCGTCCTTTGGTCATAAGTCCAGGTATATGCTGCAAAATTAGGCATTTAACCGGGGATGTTAATAAAAAAAACGCCGCATCGTGTATGAATGCGGCGTTTTTCTGTTTAGAGTGTGAACAAAATCACATGGTCATCAGTTCTGTGTCATCTTCACCCGGGACAAACGGCTCGACGCGGGTGATCACCTTGCTCTGCACCTTCACCCGTCCGCTGCCATTACAGACCGGACATTTTGCGGATAAAGGAGCTCCTCCCTGGTCCAGGTAAAAGATACGTCCCTTGCCTTCACAGCGCTTGCAGGCCATGACGTGCGGCGCGATGTTCTTCGTCTTTTCCATAACTACAACCGGCAGAATGAGGGCTCGATACGGCGCCAGACACCGTTCTCGTCACGTTTATGGAAATAGTAGTTCACCGCGGTCTTGTACACCACGTTGCTCTCACGGAAGAGGTCCATAATCTCCGTGTATTCACTGTCGAAACGGTCCTCCAGCTCGTACAGCTTGCTCACCGACTTGTAGTCCAGATCACCCTGGCGGTTACGCTCGATCATGGTCATACCGAGCTGGTACATCGGATCATCGGTACCGAGTTCCCGGCTCATGGCGTAACGCTTCAGGTAATCCACCAGACGCTCAGCGGCGAGGTTGGCACGCTCGTCGAAGCTCTTCACCTTGTTACTCCTCACTTCCAGCTTCATGTCACCGTCTACGATGGTAAAACTTGCCTGATCATCCTTGCGGAGCTGGCCATAGTCGCGCATCAGGTCGCGGAAAGAGGCGGCTTCCTTCTCCACCCAGTCACGGAAGGCTTTCACGTCATCCACGACTGGAAACAGCTTGTTCTTCACTTCAAGCATGAACTGCGCACGAAGCCCCTCGTAGGCGTCGCGACGGTTGCGCTTGTTTTCCTTCTCTTCCTGCTGGAGCTGTTTCAAAAGCTCCTTTCTGTCCTGGACGGACAGGCTTTTTAATTGTTCTTTCAAGTCCATAACTAAAAAATTAAATGGTTATTACTGTTGTTTATTCTCACGTTTGCGGCGGATGGCGCGCAGCTTCACCTGCAACGTGTCCAACGCCTCACAGTCAAGTTCACGGAACTCCATACCAGCGATACGGCTGTCCAGGCAGAAAGCGTTCACCTTGTCCCAGTCGGCCGTATTGATGCCCAGCAGCTGCATCTGGTGCAGTACCGCGGAACGCTTCTGACGGAGAATCTTCCGGAGTTCTTCCTGGTGAGTGGGCGGCACCAGCTTACGCATCCCGGCTATGGCCGCACTGTATTCCTTCAGTGTCATGTCGCGCAGACTCGTGGTACGTCCGTCCGTGTACTGGGAAACTACGCTTTCCTTCAAAGCATCGCGGTCAGATGTCGGAAGGCGGTTCAAAAGACTATAAAACACCGCATAATTCTCGGGTTTATTTAACTGCTTGCGGCTGTTGATGTCTATCTGCATGGCTATGCTGTTTTTTTTTGTTTATTTTAAGGTCATTAATTTCCTTAATCACTCTCTTTACTCTGATAGTACACAAATAATCAAGAAGATGCTCTTTTTCATTTTTTGTACACTTATACTGGTCGAAAAATTCAAGTATGCCCATTCTATTCAGATTTTCATTAACTCAAACTATTCATACCACATCAGCACAACTCTATTATTTCACCCACGGCAGCCTGCAAAAGGGTACGCAAGACCGAAGGGTTTCCGCTATCATAGATGACTTCCACACAACACTCATGGCGTGCGTTACGTGACACAACCAGCTCGCAAGTCATATTCTCACAGAGCCATTTTTCCACTACTTTACGGACACCAACGGCGGTGACCACAATTACCATTTTTTTACTCATAATATTGACCGTGCTGTATGTTATTCAACTCTTATTCTCCCGGTGTACTGGTTTCCCCGAAACTTCATCCCCTTGGTGAAGCCGCCTGGATATCCCAGTTCCTTGCTTCTCGCGTTTGCCAGCAACAAATGTTCCCGGCTAAGGGAGGCTACAAAACCTTTGTCCTTTTCCAGTCCCATTTCTCGGGCCTTCCGGGTGACGCTGCGTTCGGAAACACCGAGCATTTCAGCCAGCTCCCGGTTGAGGGTATTGTGATAGTGGCGACGCATGATGGAAAGCATATTGCCGTTCCAAAAGATACGGGTGGAATATCCCTTATGCTCGACGAGCCGTCCCAGTGTCCGGTGCATGAAAGTACCGTCAGCAACCTTCCGGTGCTTGCGGTACTGTTCACGCTTGTACGCCAGCACACATTCATGACACCAGGAACTCCGTCCCCCATTCTTCAACGGATAGAACTCACGCATCCACAACTTTCGGCCGCAATGCGGACAGACACGTTTACGTTTCTGCTTGTTGTTATTTTCACTCATAGCTGTTTATGCTGCATTCATCAGTTCATATTCAAATTTTCATCGAACGGAATAGTATTAATGTCAGCCTTTCTCGTATAGGCCTGCATAAGCCCCATGGAAAGCAGTATATAGACATTCTTATTCGCTTTGACAACCCCAGAAATAGAGCCGACAATATGTTCAGTCTTGCCGGTAATGATTGAGCCGGCTATCTGCTCAAGCCCGTCCGGATGGTCCTCACTGGCCGCAACGCTCATAAAGGCACTAAGATTATTTTCCTTACAAAAGTTATCCACGTATTGGCAGAGTTCCTTTACTGCCTCTTTCTGTTTTTCTGTAATCATTTCAGTTAAATTTTAATGGTTAATAATTATATGTTGAAATCGCGAAATCTCTTTTTTGATACTGGCTGTACATAGTTTCCTCCCAATCCGTCTCTTCCTCCTCCGGAAGGTCATCCTCATCAAGTTCTACCTCCTTACGGTAAATCAGATACCGTGCCTCCAGAAAGAAGAGGACCACGCGACGCAGGAACTCACGGGCGGAGGCGATGCCGTGCTTTTCCATGAAGGCGGCGATACGGTCCGAACCGATAGTGTTCGTGCGGATGCTCACCAGACACTGCCGGCGGAAGTCCTTCAGCGTGCTGCCCCTCACCTCGAGCACGCGGTCAGCAATACGGCCGAGACTCTCCGGAATATGGTATCCGGAACCTTCGTCATCCGTTCCCACCAGCAGTTCAGCGGCGGCCGTCAGCATACCCTCCACGCTCATGCGCTGGGCAGCGGCCGTCTCCTTCAGGAACACGTACTGGTAATTGCTCACGTAGGTATGTATGAGATAACCTTCCGGACGGCGGAACACCTCTCCGGCGGCAAGCTCCATCGAAAGGTTGTTCAACGTCACACCGGCACCGCAGCAGAAAGCGCATACCAGGCGGACGGCAAGACGCTGGCGGTTGCCCCAGCCCCCGGAAACGATGGCACGCTGTAGGCTGTCGGCAACGGCCGGATCCATCTCGAAGAACAGCACCGCCTTCTCCTGGCGGCGGAAGAAGAACGACATGTCCGGAATACGGTCCATGCAGAGAAGGATACGCCGGGTGGCAGTAGAAACCCTGCCACCGTCCGTCATGCGGATATAGGACTTTACCAGGTGGGTCATCACTACCGTCATGTCGGAAAAATGATAGTCGGCAACTTTCCCGCGGAACAGTTCATGAAGCAGAACGGGCAGCTTCACAACGTAGTTGTAATACTCCTTTCTCATGGCTTACTTGCTTGAAGGTTTCCAGTCCACTGTTATAATCGCATCCAGCTCACCGCTACCGCCACACACCGGGCAGGACACATGCACGTCCTCGCGGCTGCCCTCTTCCGTTCCCCAGAACCAGCCATTACCCTTGCAGTAACCACACTTGTGACCGGTACTGACGAAGTTCTCACGGTTAGGCCCCTTACACATATAGGCGGGAGGACAAATCGCCAGCTGTTTCTTTATCCTGCTCATGCCTGACCTCCTTTCTGTTTCGGTCCCGTCACATTCCAATAGTCATAGGCACCCTTCTCCCAGATTGTGTATTCACCAGTGGCCCCCTGATAACGTCCCTTACTGAAGGCGACGTAGCCCTCTACCCATATCTTCAGGTCGGCATCATACATCACGCTCGTGGCCGCATCACCTTTAGGATTCTTGCCGCGGGCATGGCTGATGAAAACAAACAGCTTGTCCGGAAACTCCTCCTTCAGCTGGATATAGTCACGATACGTCATCTGCGTGTATTGGAAACTGTCAATGATCACGACGTTGAAACTCTTATGACGCCGGAGCCTGATCTTCAAGGTGGGGATGTCCTCCTTGATGAACGCCAAATGGCGGCTTACCTCGGCCATACCAAAGCGCCGCAGGTTATTTTGGACAGTCAGAGAAGTTCCTTCCTCCAGGGAGTTGAACGCCACACGGTCATACTTGCAAAGTTCCTTACAGAGCTGCATCACGAAAGAGGTCTTGCCGTTACCGCTGTTGCCCCACACGAACCAGCAGCCCCGGACTTCCGGAGTGTCGAAGGCATCCTTCCATTTCCCCTCAAAAGGGAATACGTCATACTTCTTGTTCAGGATGTCCCTGACATTCAAGGCACGTCTCATGCCCGCTTTTTTATTATCCTTTTTCTCTTCTTCCATGGTCAGAACAGTTTTAGTTGTCGGATATTGTCTATTTGATCAAGCACGGCCTGCCGTGCGGCACCCCGCAGTTTCTCGTGGCAGAGCATCCTGCCGAGTGCCCACAGAAGGGCATTCTCACGGGTAGCAAACTGTCCCCATTTACGTCCCGGGTTGAAACCGCCGCCGAAACCGCCCACCTCCATGTGAACGCCAGCAACCCACCAGCCGTCCTGCTGTCCCACAAGGGCGTCCAGATAGTCGCGACCATTCCGGTAAACGGTCACCGTCTCGTATTCCCTCAAGACTGGGTAATCGCTCCAGGGAGCAGGAAGCTGCTCGCGACCGTCGATCTTTAAGTATTCAAATTTGTTTTCCATATCCTTAAAATTACGTTTGAACGGTATTTGAACGGGAGTCATTCCCCCACCATGCGTTTCACCTTGTGAATGGACTTCCTCACACGCCGCAAATCAAAGTCACATGTCGAAGCCTCCTTTATCACCTTATCGATGTCTTTCTTGTCAGTCACACCGTTGGCGGAACAGATCGCAAACACGTCGTTCACGTCCGTAGGCTCTAGCTCATAAAATTTCCGTCCGATACGGCTGTAGAACTCCTTGTAGCCAGGCTTCTGGTATCGCAGACCATTGCTGATGCGTTTGGCAATATAATCGGTACTCAAAAACACGACGCCGCATTTCTCCTCCAGTTTGTTGTACAGGCTGATGAAGTAGTGGAACACCGGTTCGGTCAGCTTGTCCGCCTCGTCGAACACCAGCAGGGGCGCGTCCATCTGGATGATATCATCCAAAATAAGTCCCCACACCTCACGGATATTATACCCTTCAGTCCGGATCCCGACCGTGCGGGCTATCTCGCGGACAAAGTCACCTTTCTTCATGTCCTCGGAGCAGAGAATATAGAAAACCTCCTTATGCTCATGAAGGTAAACACGGGCGGTGGTACTCTTGCCACAACCAGCCTCACCGGTCACCCATGTGACATTGCGCCAGCGCTGCGCATCGGAGAGCACAGCCGTGATCTCCTGGTAAGCGCCGGTCTCCACGATCTGCCAGCCGGTAGCGCTTACACCACCGACCTGCGAGGCGACATTACGGAACATCTCGTCACTGATATTCTCATAACGCCCGTTCAGGATATTGCTCACAGTACCCACACTGACTCCCTTCAGACTACCCGCGGCCTTCGTCTGGCTCGGATACTTCGCCACGTAAGCCCGGAGGCTCTCACTGATGGCGTTCTTCTCTTTCATTGTAATTTCCATAATCAATATTTTTTATCTTGTTATAAATCTGTTCCTTATAATTTCCCGACCACCTTGCGGATGCTCACTTCCTTCTTCTCAAAGCTGTCCCATGTCACGTTGCTGATGACTTTCATGTCACGGCCTATGGAAGGACGGGGCGGCTGGCTGTATTTTCTCGTGCGGCGGTCAATCTGGCGTTGCGCCTCCTTTCCGAGACCTTTCAGGTCAGGAGTACGCAAACCGTTCTGCTCCGGTGCGACACCATGCTCATACTCGATATCTTTGGCGACGACCTGACGGTTTATACGCTCATTGACGACGGCCTCCTGCTGGGTGCGGATGAAACGTTTTTCGGCTTCCGTCTGCTCCTGCTGGGCACGGTGGATCATCAGCGGGAACGAGGCCACACACTCGAAACGCATCGCACCGCCCTTGTCCTTGTAAAGCAACCGTACGCTGCTCATGTCATAGGGATCGTACTGGACATAGAACTTCTTGTAGGTATTACGCCGGCGCCATTCCAGGTCAGGCTCACCGGGAGCGGAGAAAACCTCGTAAGGGTATTTCTTTCCCTGTACCGTGATCTCGATACCGCTGGCGGTGAACAGCGACGGTTTATCGGTTGTGTACCAGAACATCTCCACCATATCAGGAACGCTGACCGGATCGGTGGCCTCGTTCACGCTGGTATTGTACATCTCAATACGGGGGATGCCAGTAGCCGGGTGCTTCATTGAGTTCCACTGCTCACGGGCGGCGGCATACTGTTCCTTCAGTTCCTCCAATGTGGGAAGGGAGTCGATGTTCGCGTTGATGAATTCCAAATTCGGACGGCTTGTATCTCTCTTTGCCGTAATATTCTGCCCGGTGAAACCGAAACGTTTCTTCAATACCTGGCTCTGGAAGCGGTAGAAAATGTTCTCAATCGTCTTAGATTCGCCATTATACGGAGCTGTCGGGCGGTGGATACGGCTGATCTTCGAGAAAAGACCCAGCGCCGCGTTCTTCTTATGACCGCCCTGGTTGTCGCACACGATCTCGTAGGGTTTGTACCGGCTCGTTTGGATAGCCATGCGGAAAGCATGATACTGGGCGATATAGTCCTCATTGTCGCTGATGTAATAACCGAGCAGAACTTCACTATAGGCATCCACCACCTCGTACACGCTTGTAGTACACTTGTTTCCGTTCTCGTCACGATAGTAGAGGTTCAGCTTCGTGCCGTCGCCATACCAGAGGCTGTCACGACGGCTCGGAAGGATGGTCCGGTGCTTGCGGTCATAACGCTGGTGTGCCTTCATTTCCCCATAAACGGCATCGTACCACAGAGGTTCGACACGCGGGCTGTTGAACCATTCGCGGAGGCTGCGGGGACTCTTCAGGGGCTTCCAGCCACGTTCCGGAGCGACACGGTTGTACTCCTCGAAGATCTCCATGTCAGTATAAACCGGAACGCGGCTGCGTTTCAATGCAACAAGATAACGCCCGCCGTCCTCCTCGATCTTCAGCGTGTTGCTGTTGCCGTATTTACCGCTCACAAGCACACCGTAGTTGTCGGGACGGAACTTGTTTATCAGGGCTTTCAAACGCCCCACACTGCCCGGAAGGCTGTGCCCGTACACCGGACGCCATTCCTCACTCGTGACAAGCAGAAGTTCCCAAAGGTTACGGCGGAAACCGGTCAGCTTGTTATTGGATGAACTCAAGCGTTTGAACTCTTCCATCAGCGCGTTCAGTACCGAAGCATTCCAGGTGTATTCCTTCTTCACATCCACGGGAAGAGCGACTATCTCACCGTTCTTGTCGTAGCGGTACTCCTCAAAAAAGCGCTCGGCCTTCTCGTCTTTCTTCACTATGTTACGAATCATTTCCTGTCTCATTTGCTGTTCAGGTTCTCCTTTGAGAAGAACCCAACGTCGTTTATACTTTTCGGGAAGGGAGGAATAGGCATACAGAGCCGGATTATTTTCACCACCGCCACGGGAAACGACATCCAGTTTTTCTCGGGACAGCTGGCTATTCAAAGTGCCTTTGGGCATTATATCCAGCAACTCTTTGTAAGTTACACACAATATATTATCAAAGTATTCCATCTCCCAGCTTGATTATCAATCCTCTAAATCATTCAAAGGGACATGCTTCTTCAGCAGCCGCACGGAGATCCCGAAATTCAACACTACGAGAAGTTCCAGCAGCGGATTAATAAAAAAAATAGAGAGCAGGATCCCGAAACTCATACAGAAGTAAAGCACGCAAAAGCGCTGTTTTCGTTTCAGACGAGCAAACCAGTGTAGCTGGTCGCTGAACAATGTCATCAAATCATTTTTCATGGCTACTTGTATTTTGAGGATTACCACCTACTTTGGATCCACCGCGCTCAATGGCGAGCTTACGAATGGAACGGGCCAGTTTGCTGTTCTTACGGAAGGCAAGCGCATGACTCACCATCACGTTTGTACAGCCCATCAGTTCGGCAATTTTATTCACCTCACCGTATTCTACAACTATTCGTTCTTTCATACTATCTAATATTTAAATTATCGTAGTGGGCAGTCGCGGATTCGAACCGCGGACCATAACCTCTCCATTATAGGAGTTTAGTTTGTTCTACCAGCTGAACTAACTGCCCGAGAAAATTATTAAAGCTTCTTTATCGCATCCTCCGGAACACATATTACAGTCCAAACCTGACCATTTTTCATATAATCGATATTATATTCCCGCACGAACGTACAAATGTTATAATCCCAGTCACGAACTATACCATCAATGATCTCACCATTTCTCTTGGTGATTCTCACACTTTGTCCCTTTTTAAATTTTGCTTCCATTTTGCTTCTTTTCAAATTCTCATTGTTACCTCAAGCCTTTTTTGTAGCTTTGGGGCGTGTTTAAACTTTAATCACGTGGCAAATATAGTCTAAGTTTCTTAGACAACAAAGTATTAATCCAAATAATTTAGATTTATGAGTATTTTTTCTAAGAATCTTAGACATTTAAGGGAGAGTAGGGGACTTAAATTAGATGAATTTGAGTTTCTGGGCATCAAAAAAGGTACAATGTCAAACTATGAACTGGGTAATACAGAACCTAAATTGAGTTTGTTATGTGAAATATCTAAGTTTTTTAGAATATCAATCGACGACTTTCTTTTAAAAGATATAGAAGCCGAAAAAATTACACCAGTAGTAACGGAAACAGCTCCTCCAGAAACAGCTAACAATAATTTTAGGGAGCTTCTGGATGTTTTAAGGGAAAAAGACTCCACCATTCGAGAAATGGCAGAGGAAATAGGGATGCTCAAACAGACAATTACACAACTTAAACAGGACAAGTCGGGGCGTGTTTCGGATGCAAGCGATTCTACGGTTGCCAATGCCATCTAAAACGTGTTTTATGGGGAAAGGGAGGTAAAAACAGTTAAATCACTATTTTACAGCAGAATATATAAAAATACAGGGGAGTAAATAAATATTATCTATATACAATTTACCCCCTACAATATTATAAAAACCGATGAATACCAAATAAAAAAAAGATATTTCCCCGTTTTATTAGAATAAAATAGGCACAAAAATGAATAACCAAATGAATAAGCAATCAAAACATTTCGTTTTTGTAATAGCTTAAATGAATAACCAAATGAATAAGCAAGTGAATAACCTTTCCACTTTTTAAGACGTTCAAAGCGTTCAAACGGATAAATACAGCTTTCCATCATAGTTTGACACTTATAAGGGCAAAAAAAGCCGCTTTTGCGGCTTTTAATTGCGTTCTAAGGCATTTTATCCCTTTCTGGTACATGTTATCAAGCGAGACTGAATAATCATTGCACGTTTCGTGTATTTGGCAATGTCATCAACCAGTCCAGCATGTAAAAGACTACTCTTAGTGATTCCGACCTGTTTCTCCGTCAGAGTTTCAAAAATGGCCGATATACTACCAAAGTAGATGTTCTTTTTCTCAAAAATCAAATGTACATGGATAACTTTACTCATGATATACGGTATTTATTTCACTGCAAATATACCAAATATCAGCTATATGGAATAATTTCAATGAATAAAAATAGGAGAGAAGCGAAGCGCTCCCCTACTCCACTTGCATAAATTACACCATTTGGTTATCTTTGTATATGGAAGTATGGCCTGGGCAAAGAATCGGAGTAAAATAATACCATACTGCCTGAATTCTCCCCTACCCCACTCCTAATGTAAAGAGATTCATTTGAACGGCGTTCAAACAAGGTTCAAATGTAAGCTCGATGTAAAGCGATGTAAACGCTTCGTTTTTCCACCCAGCTCACTCCTACCCCGTTCTAACGCTTTGAAAACCAAAGCAATCAGATATTTTCAGACCGACCGAACTTTGACACGCATCGTTTCTCCCCCCTTACGTGAACGATCCCCCTGTCCGAGTGCGATAGCCGCTAACGGCGCACCGCCACCTCCTACTATCGCTGAAAAAGAAGAAATCAGTATAACAAGAGAAGTCGTTACTCCTACACCCGCCAATGCATCCGTACCAATCCCAGGGATATGACCAATATAAATACGGTCGACCATGCTATAAAGCAAATTAACAAATTGCGCTGCCACAGCCGGAAGTGCCATCTTAAAAACAAGCGGTAACATGCGCTCTGTCCCCAGTCGTTCTTCATATTTATTTATCATCCCAAACTTCTTTTTCTAAAATCAGTTGCAAAGTTATAAGAAAAACAGGCTTCCGATTTAAAACCATTGGATAAAATAAATATAATACATCAGTTATCTCCGTGTAAGAAATCCATAGATATACTGATTGATAAGGTTGTGTTGTTCTTCCGTTCCATTCTCCCCCATATTACTATGCGTTATTCCGTCCAATTTCACAACCTTCATCCGGAATTGTTCCTGCTCCTTTTCAGTGGGTAATACTCCTGAATCCGCATCATAATCGCATCCTCTTAACGTATAAAGTCGAGGATTCCGTGTTCTAGGCATTATCATTCTGCGATGATCCATAGATATGGCTTTATTTATCAACTGCGGATATCGGGTAGCAAATAACATGGTCATATCTCCGCCATTGGAATGTCCTATCAATATAAAGTCATTCCAATTTAATTGTGGCTTCAATTTCTTAAATTCCTGAATAGTAAAAAGAATATTTGCCACTCCCCTTTCCCAATTTGGCATGCGTGTTTCCATGAAATTACCTTCCATGGCCAAAAGAGGATCATCTGCCAATTCATGTTGTATGCTTATTACGTAAAAGCCTTTCTGGGAAAGGAATCGTGTTAGATAGGCATAAGTCTGATTGGACTTATTATTTTTATTTCCATCGTAGCCGTGGCTAAATATAATGACTTTTGTTTTCGAATTCACTTTGTGCGGCTGATAGACGGCTAGCGGTATCACTCTGTTTCTTGAAGCATCAAAAAGGCAAGTCGAAAACTCTATTTGTGAGAAACAAGAGAGTGCTGATAATAAAAGAACAAATACAATAATTAGTTTCTTCATGTCTATGATGTGATATTTATTATTCTATAAATCTAAGAGCAACTGAATTATAACAATGAATGCATAATGTAAGGAAGGGATTATAAAATGATTTTCTCATAAAGTTTGAACCACTCTAAACCGTAATGACCCAATCCTAAATCTACGGTATCAATGTATTCGAACCCACACTTTTCGTACAATGAAATAGCCGGAAGATTTTTCTCGTAAACATCTAACCGCACAGACTTTATCCCCGAACTTTGAGCCAATTCCAATGAATAATCCATTAATGCATGCCCTACTCCTATTTTCAAAAAAGAAGGATGTACAACAAAAGTATGTATCACAAAGATATGACTATAGTCCAGTTCTATTTTCCATTTGACATTCTCATAAGCCTTTTCCGGTTGATGATTTAAAATGACTGAACCGACAATTCTTCCATCATATCTTGCTACGTAAAGCGTTTCATCATTTACACCGGCAACCGCATCTTCCCGAACAGGATAAACACCTTTTATCCACCCGGGATAATTAGTCGTAGCAGCCAGATAATCATTCAGTTCATCATACAGCTTTTCCAGTTCATCTATATCAGCAGAAGTTCCGGGCTCTATTGTAAATTTCATATATACACACTGTTTATCTTTTTATCAGTTCTTCAATCTTTCCACCTGTAATATAAGGTATACATTCGGATATCTTCTCAATACTCCAATCCCACCATTGCAATTTCTGCAATTGGACAATCGTATTCTCATCAAAACGCTTCCGGATTTCTTTGGCTGGTGTCCCACCTACTATCGTATAAGGAGGAACATCTTTAGTAACCACTGCCCGCGACGCAATAACCGCTCCATCTCCGATATGAACTCCTGCCATGATAACAGCTTCATATCCAATCCAGACATCATTACCTATTACTATATCCCCTTTATTATCCCAAGCAGAAGTTACATCTCCTTTATCTAAATTCCATTCCTCAAAAAAGATAGGAAACGTATAATTGGATAAAGAACCCAATGTGTGGTTTGCGCTGTTAAAAAGAAATTTGGCTCCACAAGCAATGGAACAGAATTTGCCAATTATCAATCGGTCTTTATTAATCGGATAATGATATAATACATTGTTCTTCTCAAAAAGAACAGGATCATTTACAAAGTCATTGTATATTGTATAATCACCTACCATAATGGCAGGATTCTTAATCACTGTATTCAGATAAACAGTCTGGAAATCATTGGTGC
Source organism: Bacteroides sp. AF32-8BH (assembly GCF_003435205.1). Lineage (NCBI taxonomy): Bacteria > Pseudomonadati > Bacteroidota > Bacteroidia > Bacteroidales > Bacteroidaceae > Bacteroides > Bacteroides sp. AF32-8BH. The sequence goes on from NZ_QVLZ01000037.1 coordinate 64,382, forward strand.
GAGGATATGTTTTTGAATTCATTGTGTCAGCAGAAGAGGATTTATATTACATAGCAAATATACAAGATAAATTTCAGACTATCACACAACGAACTAAATATGTATCCCATATTGATGCTTCACTTCAGCCATTACAAACGTGCTTTCCAGTGATCCTAAGCTATCAATCGTCCCCAACACATTCAGAATAAACTCCTGATAGTATTTCATATTGGGAGCATGAATCTTCAACAGGTAATCATAACTTCCTGATATGTTATAACATTCGGTTACTTCAGGAATATCCTGTATAATCCGTGTAAACTCGGCTGCTATATCCCTGTTCAGACGTCTAAGCTTCACACTGCAGAATACGACAAATCCCTGATTCAGCTTTTCCGCATCCAATACGGCAATATACTTCTTTATATATCCTCCACTCTCCAACCGTTTAAGACGTTCAAAAACAGGAGTTGAAGAAAGGCTCACCCGTGCAGCCAACTCTTTTGTCGTCAATCGGGCGTTTTCTTGCAAAGTACGGAGTATTTGCAAATCGACTCTATCCAGTTTATCAAAAGTATCCATAAGAAAAATATTCTTCTAAAAGGTGATTTCTAGGAATAGCACAGTTATATTATTCCATATAATGGCACAAAAATAGCATTATTTTCTATATTTTAGATATATATTGTTCGATATATCTTCATCCAATAACTTTGCAAGAAAATAAAGAAAGAATATTAAACTTAAAAAATATACGATTATGGCAACAAAGAATTTACATTTCGAGACTTTACAAGTTCATGTAGGACAAGAACAAGCAGATCCGGCAACAGATGCCCGTGCAGTACCTATTTATCAGACTACTTCTTATGTATTTCACAACTCCGCTCACGCAGCCGCACGTTTCGGCCTGCAGGACCCGGGAAACATCTACGGTCGTCTGACCAACTCCACTCAAGGAGTTTTTGAACAACGCGTAGCCGCTCTTGAAGGAGGAGTAGCAGGGCTGGCAGTTGCTTCGGGTGCCGCTGCTATCACTTATGCTTTCGAGAACATCACTCGTGCAGGCGACCATATTGTGGCAGCCAAAACTATTTATGGAGGAAGCTATAACTTACTGGCTCATACCTTACCCAGTTATGGCATCACAACAACATTCGTTGATCCAAGTGATTTATCGAACTTTGAAAAAGCCATTCAGGAAAATACGAAAGCCGTATTTATCGAGACATTGGGAAATCCGAACTCAAATATCATTGATATAGAGGCAGTAGCTGAAATAGCCCACCGCCACAAAATACCTTTGATTATTGACAACACATTTGGTACCCCGTATTTAATCCGCCCTATCGAACACGGAGCAGATATCGTAGTACATTCCGCAACAAAATTCATTGGCGGACACGGTTCGTCATTAGGAGGAGTCATTGTAGATTCGGGCAAATTCGACTGGGTAGCTTCCGGCAAATTTCCACAACTAACCGAACCTGATCCATGCTATCATGGCGTACGCTTCGTTGATGCAGCCGGTCCGGCTGCCTATGCCATCCGTATCCGGGCTATTCTGCTGCGCGACACAGGTGCCACCATCAGTCCATTCAACGCTTTTATCCTGTTGCAAGGCTTGGAAACTCTTTCCTTGCGCGTAGAACGCCATGTAGAAAATGCATTGAAGGTAGTGAATTTCTTAAACAATCATCCGAAAGTGAAGAAAGTGAACCATCCGTCATTATCCAATCATCCTGACCATGCACTGTATCAACGTTACTTCCCGAATGGTGCCGGTTCCATTTTTACTTTCGAGGTAAAAGGCGGACAAGAGGAAGCACACCGCTTCATCGACAGCCTGGAGATTTTCTCCCTGCTTGCCAATGTTGCCGATGTGAAATCATTGGTGATCCACCCGGCAAGCACTACCCATTCACAGCTCAATGCACAGGAACTCGCCGAACAGGAGATTTATCCGGGCACCGTACGTTTATCAATTGGAACGGAACATATTGATGACCTGATTGCGGATTTGGATCAGGCGCTTGCCAAAATCTAACATTCAATCATTGAACTTTCCATGACTGCAAGATGTTATACCTATGTAACATTAAAAACATTGCAGTCATGGAAAAATATTTAATACACAGCAACGAACTGCATCTGATAGACGCAGAGAAAATCCATCAAGCCGTAGAAAAGATGGTGGAATCACTCGATTTAGCCGCAGGATCAACCACTAACTTCGATCTCTATCAGGTTGTGGAAAACTACTTTAAAGATCTCGAGAAAAGGAGAAAAATTAATCATGTACTGGGAATCAAAGAAGATAGATATGAACTAGCCGAAGATTTCGGTATAAAATAAAAAAGAGATTTATTCAATCACACCAGACAAGTTTTCCAAAAAATAAGGAGGTTGTGTCAAAACGCTGACACAGCCTTTTTTATGCGCAAAGCCCAGA
>NZ_QVLZ01000038.1:0-65584 GCF_003435205.1 Bacteroides sp. AF32-8BH
CAGAACTGTAAAATATAAAAGAGGTTGTGCCAACGTTTTGACACAACCTCGTTGCACACCGAGGAACACCTCGTTGGTTTTAAAGCAACGAGGAGCTCCTTAAAATCAAGAGATAAAACTATAGTAAATCTCTCAAAAAATTGAAATAGAGGAATAATCTAATCATTTTCAATGTAAAGAAATTGTATCGCTATGTGTTTGAGTGTTTTTATCTGTATAAAGAAATATACCGAGTGTCATATATGAAGAATTTTCAGATAGTAGCTATTTAACATAGTTTAAACGAGACTCTTTTATAATTCTGATTTTATTTTAAAGATTCACACAATGTACCTGCTCATGGTTTTGATGGTGTACAGGTAACTATCACTGGAGACAAGAAAAAATTATGGCTTGGTGAATCTAAATTATACAAAACAGGAGATGCTGGAGTCCGAGATTTGGCTGAAGATATAAAAAAGCATGTTAATGCAGATTATTTACGAAGAGAGTTTAGCTTAATATCTAAGAAACTCCCAGAAAGCATTCCAGAGATAGAATATTGGCGAAGTCTTATGGATGAGCATCAAAAACTAGATGTAATTTTTTCCAATATAGTAATTCCAATGGTGTGTACTTATAATAGTGATCTATTTAAAAATCATTGCGAAGAAAGTAATAAATATTTTGAGGATTTCATATCGGAATGTACAGCTCTTTGTAAGACCTTTGATAAATTGAAAGGGAATGTTTCAACAGAAGTCATATTAATGCTTCTACCTGTACAAAATAAAGATATGTTAAATACCGAATTAGATAAACGATTAAAATTAATGCAGCAAATATGACACCACAGAAAGTTCAAGATGCTATCATATATATAACAGAAACAAAAAACATTGATTATGAGCATAGTTTTTCGCTTTCGCAATTGTGTTCATCTTTATTACGTTCTAGAGAAAATAATAAATATGGTAGAGATATAATCATTAGAATACTAGATGCATGGAAGAAAGTAGATAAAAACACCTATTCCATTTGGAATGACTTAACTGCCGCTGCAGGTTTATATCCTTATGTTGATCCAAAGCAACTTTCTCAAAGCTCCCTTTTATGTTATGAATATCACAAATCCCCTCACTTAGATAATATTTATCTACATGAAGAGCAACAACATTTATCTATAGAATTACAGAGTAAACGTTCTTTGGTTGTAAGTGCACCAACAAGCTTTGGAAAGAGTTTACTTATTGAAGAAGTTATTGCCAGCAAACTATATGAACAGATAGTAATTATTCAACCAACTCTAGCTTTACTTGATGAAACCCGAAAGAAACTTTTGAAATATAAAAACTGGTACAAGATAATTGTTTCTACTAGTCAAGAGCCAACTAAAGAAAAAGGAAATATTTTTTTATTTACAGGAGAACGTGTGGTTGAATATAACCAATTTCCTGAAATAGAGTTTTTTGTCATAGATGAGTTCTATAAATTAAGTTTAGATAGAGATGATGATAGAGCTATAGCTTTGAATCAAGCATTTGCCAAACTATTGAAATTTACTAGTAAATTCTATCTATTAGGACCTATGATTAAAGATATACCTTTAAATTTCAAAAATAAATATGACTTAATTTGGTATCCTACTGAATTTGCAACAGTAGCAGTCAATGAGACTAATGTCAATATTCAAGGTAAAGCTAAAGAGAAAAAAGAATTAAAAAAGCTAGAACTCTTCAAATTACTTTCATCAACAAAAGAACAAACGATTATTTACTGTTCCTCTCCCAATAAGGCCACTAATCTAGCATTAGACTATGCTTCATATTTAAAAAATGAAAATAAATTAATGCTAGTTCCGTATGTTCAAAGAAATAAAGAAATAGGTGAATGGATTAAAGACAATATTAATTCCAAGTGGTCTTTAATAGATGCTTTGAATTGTGGTATAGGTTTTCATCATGGCGCTTTACCCCGTCATTTAGGCGGTTCAATTGTTGATTGTTTTAATGAAGGATCAATCAGGTGGCTATTTTGTACATCAACATTGATAGAGGGGGTAAACACATCTGCTAAAAATGTTATTTTATTTGATAAAGATAAAGGAGGACAACCTATAGACTTTTTTGATTATAAAAATATTGCAGGTCGATCTGGTCGTATGAGGAAACATTATATTGGTAATGTAATTAGATTTGAAAATCAGCCTGAACAAATGGAACTATTTGTTGATATACCTATTTTTAATCAAGAACAAGCCCCATTAGAAGTTTTAATTTCTATGGATGAAAAAGACATTGAAGAGAAAGCAAAAATAAGACTTGCGAAGTTTGACAATATGTCTCCCGAAATAAAAGAAGTAATTAGATCCAACAACGGTATTTCAATAGAAGGTCAATTAGCCATTATAAATAAAATTGAGTCTAACCTCCAATATTATAACTCCCAGCTAAATTGGACATCTACTCCCAAAACTTTCGACAATTTAAGTGTAGCTATCGAATTATGCTGGGATACGTTAAGTGGTGCAGGTGACAAAACATATATTGAGGGTATTGGACGTTTATCTGCTCGGTGGTTGGCTAGTTTCGCTTTTTCATATATTAACATGAAGTCTATAAATGCTGTTATTTCATATTATGTAAATGACAACTTTTGGTCTAGCAAAATTCCTAATAAACAAAAGCGGATTGATGTTGCTTCTTATGCCATTTTACATATTAGCCGACATTGGTTTGATTATAAACTACCCAAATGGTTAAATGTCATCTCCAACTTGCAGGAGTATGTATTTAAAAAATCAAATATGAAGTATGGTAATTATAGCTTTATTGCAAGTAATCTTGAAAATGGTTTTTTACATCCCAATATCGCAGCATTAATGGAATACGGTATTCCAATATCAGCAATTAGAAAATTAACAGAATATATAAACATAAATGAATCACCAGAAAATAATATACTAAAACTAAATAAGTTAGCAACAACGACATTGACAAATCTTGGTCTAATACAATATGAAATTGACAAATTGAGGAACTCTTATTAGTATTATAATCGGATAACCAAAAGAAAGGAGCACATCGTATCATTCAGGCAAAACATGATAATCGTAAATTTGAGTAAGTAACTGAATGGGGAGAATATATAATTTCTCTGACTGTTTATCTTTGTTACCAACATTAAATATTAATCAAAGTTTTATTTAATACTTCAAAAAGTAAATCCCTATATTAATACTCAATTTTATAATAAATAAACTACATTTGCTAATATCTAAGTGGCATATTATGAAAAAAAATGAATTATTAAATCTGTTATATGTAGAAAGACAAAGGCTATCAGAACAAAATAGTCATATTGGGTGGTCTATTTGGATATTAATTGGGTGTATTATAACATTATCATGGATGTTACTTGAACATTATGAAACTTCATCAATGAAATCAGACCAATTTTGCTGGTCGCAAATAGTTACTTTAATGGGAGATTTTATTACTGTTGCTTTCGCTTTATTACTTATAAAGAACTATTATAATGATAAAAAAAATAGTTTTCATTTTGATAGATTTGATAAGTCAAAACTTCCAATTTTTATCATTTTAGATACGGTTATAGCAATATTATTGTATATTTATCATAAAGTTTTCAGCAATGATAGTATCGGAATTATTCTTACGAATACAATTATATTTTATTGTGGGGTAAAGTGCTCTGAACTGTATCAAAGTTTAAAATGTAAGCAGCAAATACCATTATTATATAAACAACTTGTATATGCTTTCGCTTCTATTATAATTTTAATCGCTGCTGGATGCAAAATTGGTACACATTACAATTATTATATTATAAACACCAAATATGCGTTATTGGCTTCTGGAATAATTATTGTTCTATATATTCTATTATGGCATATATGGAATCCAATAAAAAAAAGTATTATTGCTATTGACAAGTTGATAAATGAAATGATAATAAATGAAGGTACTGATACAAAAGAGATTTACAATAATCTTATAGCAATAAAAATAGGATACAAATATAGTCAACTATACGAAAATAAGCTTCAAAAAATAGGCAGCTTACTTAAAAAACAAAATGGCTATATAACTTTAATCGAGAGAAATATAAAAAAATTGGAAATAGATCAAAATATAGAAACAGAAGAATTGAACAAAAACAGCAAGCTCTTCAATCTTATAAAAAAAAACAATGAAACAAGTTTTCACCTTATAGACAAAATCTTATCTAATATCCAGAAAGACTTAAACCATATACTAGTTAATGAAGAAAATGAAAAAGAAATCAATAAGTTACTTAGTATTATAAATAATAATCTTTCTATCTCTAAAAAGAAAAGAGAATTAATAGAGACGTTATTAAATAAATATGAAACACTACTAAACAAACAGGTTGATAAATATCAAAAAATGATTGACGAACAGAGTAAATGTCAATATTATTGTCGTTTCGCAAATAACAAATTTCTATGTTACACACATAGATGCTTATATTTTTTTACAAAGAAGTGGAATAGCATAAAAGTTTTCGTAGAACATTATAAATGGCGGCGGGGCTAGTGGGAAAAGAAAGTTTAATAAGAGTATTTCAAAAATAAAAAAATGGTGAAGGAGAATTCGGGGAAAGAAATAGTAATATCAAAAGAATCCTTACCTTTACGGCAATAAACGATTCAAAATAAAATTATGGCACTTTACAAATATAATACTTCAGGCGTCTTTTCTGAAATAAAGGAAAAGCCTTTTAAATTGGAAAGAGATATTCAACGCATGTTTGAAACCAATATGTCCGAAATCATGGGACTTGAAATGATAAAGTCCGAATTTACGATCAAAGACCGCCGTATTGATACGCTTGCCTTTGATCCTCAATCGAAGGCTTTTGTTATCATTGAATATAAGAGGGAAAGAAACTCCAGTGTCATAGATCAAGGGTTTACTTACCTAAGCCTAATGCTGCAAAATCAGGCTGATTTTATTCTGGAATATAATGAAACACAAGCAGGAAATTTGAAACGAAATGAGGTGGACTGGTCGCAGACAAAAGTCGTTTTTGTTTCACAAGGATTCACGCCTAACCAACGAGAGGCTGTCAATTTCAAAGATTTATCCATTGAGTTATGGGAAGTGAAGCGCTATGAGAATGATAGTGTATCCATCACTCCTATTCGCAAAAGTCACGCATCGGCAAGCATTAAAACAGTGATGCAAAATAGTCCGGAATTTAAAGAAGTGACAGAGAAGATTAAAGAATATTCCGAGGAAAATTTGTTAAAAGGAAAATCTGACGATGTTGTAGAATTATATGAGAGTTATAAGAATGCAATTCTTAATTTGAATACAGAAATTGAAGTTAAACCACAAAAGTGGTATATTTCATTCAAAAAGGCCAACAGCCATATTTGTGCACTTGAAATCCAGAAAAATGGAATAAAGCTTACTATAAATGTAGCTAAAGGACATTTAGAAGATAGTAAGCAATTAACAAGGGATATTTCAACTGTCGGACATTTTGGTAATGGAGATTATGAACTCAAAATCTCGGATACTAAATATTTAGAATATATCATGAGTCTTGTGAAGCAAGCGATTAAATAAATATGGCTAATTATTGTAACATAGTAAACCCCGATAATCCACTTCTGTAGATTGCTACAAAGAGCCGTTTTCTTCAAGAAAAGAGCAAAAATATATTTAAAAGAAAATATGTACAAATATACGGCACTTAGAAATAAATGCCGTATATTTGTACATATAAAAAGAATAGTATGGATGACAAATTGAAACATCTGATAGAACAGAATAAGGGATATATAACCCGCAAGCAGATCATCGGTAACCGTTATCTGTATTACCAGTTATTAGAATCGGTAAAATTGGGTGAGATTATCCGCCTGAAGCCGGGTGTGTACTGTATAGATGATGCAATGGCAGAAACTATGATTGACCTTGATAAAATAGTACCGGAAGGGGTATTGTGCCTCTACTCCTCATGGGCACACTATGGACTCACGACACAGATACCCCAAGGCTTTTATGTGGCCATACCAAGAAAAAAGAAAGTTATTTTACCTGACTATCCCCCTATCATCCTTAATTATTGGGACAATTCCATCTATACCATTGGAATTAAGCGTGAACGAATAGGCGGAATCGAGGTATCTATCTATGATATGGAAAAATCAGTCTGTGACGCCCTTCGTAACCGTAACAAAATCGGTATCGATGTCAGTTCCGAGATTTTGAGGAATTACCTGTCACGTAAAGAACGTAATATCACCCAATTAACGAGTTATGCCAAGTCCATGCGGATAGCTGGAATACTTAATAACTATCTGGAAATTCAACTATGACAAAAGAAAACAAAGACTACGGTAAATCCATAAAAGCGAAACTTCTGAATCTATCGAAAGCGGAAGGGCTTTCTTACCAGCCATTACTGATACACTACATGCAGGAACGCCTTTTATACCGACTTGCACAGAGTAAGTACAAGCACTGTTTTTACCTAAAAGGTGGCGCATTACTTTATGCCCATGAACAATTCAAGGCACGCCCGACATTGGATATAGATTTTCTGGGGAACAGTATTGCTAATGACAAAAAGATAATAGAAGAAGATTACTTAAATAATATAAGGGCCAACATTTATCAGTAAATATCTGTCTAACTGCGAGCAGCAATTACCTGAGATATTTTTTCAATAACCTTTTTGTATTCATTATCTGATTTATCGGCAGGTAATTCAAAGATAAAACTATCAGTTGCTCGCAAACTAAAGGCATTACCTTCTATTACCTCCAATTTCCATTGTTGCTCAATATATGTTTGAGTTGGGTAATAAAGAACAAAAAATAAAATACGACTATTGGATTTAGAAGCCAAATAATCTCTTAATAAGGCCAAGCGTTTATACTTGCGCCCGTCAGGACGTGGATAATAGTTTGTGAAACATTGCTCCGAGATAGGACTGGATAATGTGTGTTTCTTAAATTCAAGAATGCAAACCGCTTTATTATCTTCATTCAAAAGTAGAAGGTCTGCATCACCCGGATATAAACTATCTGTCTTAGACAAACTGCATTCTAACCTTGAGGTACCATAGATAAGTCCTTTGGAACCTATTGAAACAGGACCTCCGGAATGAGACTTTATCAGCTCTTTAAATTCTGACAAGCTATATTTTTGAGGAGAAAAGCTATAATGCCCTTCCTTGAAGAATAAAGAGACAATTAGCAACTCATTTCTGTCGTTGGACCAATCCAAATCATCATGAAACACAATAAATTGAATTTGCATATCATATTCTGTTGCGAACCGTCCTAGTCTGCATAGATAATCTTTACCAAATTCTTTTTCCATTTCAAAGTCCAACTTACCGATAAATTCATCATAAGTATAGTTAGGCAATAGTATTCTTTTAATCCAGACATAAGGAGAAATTCGATTAATCGCCCAATCAACGAAGAAATCGAAAGTCAAACCAAACGTATTAGACTTGGATAATATATCATTAGACAGCCAAGCCTCCGGTGAGCCACTCATTATATTTGTTTTAGCTAGACAAGCCCTATTGTCGCAACGTGCTAAAAATGTTTTCTGTAACATAAGCGTAGTTATCTTTATATTCAAAGTTTCAAAAATCAGACAAAGATAATCAAATCGAATATATACTCTTCGAAATATGAAATGAAAAAGATTCATTCATACCATTATTTCATATAATAAATTTGGGAGATAATCCTATTATTTCTACTTTTGACAGAAAATGACAATTTAAATATTTAATATGCAAACCATGGGTTCTACATCCAAAGATATAAAAGAGAAAGATAAACGATTGTTAGAAGGAGTCATACAAAAAAAGAAAAAACAGCAGAAAGGCATTAAACCTTTTGTAAACAAAGTCATTCAGGGCGACTGTCTGAACATATTGCCATCCATTCCTGATAAATCCATAGATATGATACTTTGTGATTTACCGTATGGTACCACACAAAATAAATGGGATTCCGTGATTGATTTGCAGGCTCTTTGGGCTGAATACGAACGTATTATTAAAGATAATGGGGCAATCGTTTTAACTGCACAAGGTATTTTTACAGCCAAATTGATTTTAAGCAGGGAGAAATTATTCAAATACAAGATTACCTGGATCAAATCAAAACCGACCAACTTTTTAAATGCCAAAAAACAACCGCTTCGTAAGCACGAAGATATTTGTATTTTCTATAAAAAACAGCCGGTGTACAATCCGCAAATGACTAAAGGGGAAGCGTATGATAAGGGGGTCAGAAAAGATCAATATACAGGAAGTTATGGGGAGTTCAAGCCACAGCATGTAAAAAGCGATGGCGAACGTTATCCCAATGATGTGGTATTCTTTGAGGAGGATCATGACGACTTTGTATATGTGAAAACGGCCGAATCGGAAGGCGAAGTTTATCATCCGACACAAAAGCCTGTTGAATTGGGTAGATATCTAATCAGAACATTCTCTAACCCGGGGGATATCATTCTGGATAATGCTTGCGGAAGCGGCAGTTTCCTGCTGTCGGCCATTCTGGAAAACAGAAAATTTATCGGAATAGAAAAGAATGAAGATGTATTATTGCACAGGATACAGCCTACTGACTATATCAAGATTTGTATGGATAGGATTTCAGAAACACTAAAAAGAGAAGAAGTGACTCCATCGACTCGCAAACTTTTCAAAAAACCAATCACAAAATATCACACCTTAAACTATTTAGAAACGGATGCCACAAATCAACTATAATGAAAGAAGTTGGGCCATTGATGTCATTAGCGAAATCAATCTTTACCTGGCTAACAAAAGTTGGCATGTAAAAAGTGCCGGAGGAGAGAATACAATCAGAAATGAAAAATCGAGTTTATTTCCGGATGTGCTTATCTTCAAAGACTCTGCTAAAAAGATAATTTTGCAGGGATGGGAACTCAAAATGCCTGATACCCCTATAACCGACACGGAATTAATAAATAACGCCAAGATAAAATCAGAGATACTGCACAATAATAGTTTTATTCTTTGGAATGTGACAAGCGCAGTTTTGTATGTTAAGAAAGGGAATACATATTCTATCTTGAAATCATGGAATAGTATCGACCTTCATTCGCGTTCAGAGGTGAAAGAAAATGAGAATCTTTGGAAAGATCTTCTACATACCATTCTGGAAGATTTAAATGATTATTTCGAGCATGGAGAAATAACTGAAAGTGGATCTTCCGAGATATTGGCAATTGATAAAATAATCGATATCGTTCTCGAAAATATAGATTCGACAGCAGAAAACATAAAAGAGAATATAAAAAGTAGTGCAGTACTCGATGCGCAAATAGATAATTGGTGGCTCTCTTCTGCAGCAGAATATGGATTTAGCTCGCAAGCCCCAAAAGACGCTAAGCATAAACTGCCCACTCTATCAAAGGTTATATTGACCGACTGGTTTTTCAAGATTATTTTTGGCAACATTATCAAACGGCATTTCAATGAGGCAAAGATTATTGAAACAATTACTTTCGATACAACTGTCAGTGAAGCCCTACAAATAATAGCCAACATCTCGGAGCACTGTAATTTTTGGAATATTTTTGGGAATAATATCGCTAATGAATTAGTATCTGATAATGCATGGAAGCAGCTAGTTCAATTAAATGTATTTCTTTCAAACCTTAATATTGAAGGGGTTGATATTCAAATCTTGCAAAACTTACTGCAATCGTCCATCGCCTATGCCAAAAGAAAAGTGGCCGGACAATTTGCGACTCCTCCTCAACTAGCCGATTTATTAACAAGGCTAACGATAGATAAAAAAGATGGAATTACCCTCGACCCTTGTTGTGGAACGGGAACTATTATTAAGCAGGCTTATTCTCTTAAAGAAGAATATGAAATTGGTCAAGAGCAAATTATTGAGAGTATCTGGGCTTCGGACAAACATTCATTTCCTATCCAGCTATCAACACTGACCTTATCCAATCCCGGCAATATTGGAAAAGTTCTGCATATCTTCAGGTCGGATGTAATTGAGTTGCACGCAGGACAAACTATTGTATTTAAAGATCCCAATAATGGAAATCAAGTAGAAAAGCAACTGCCTAAGGTAGATTATATCATATCTAATCTTCCTTTTATAAGAGAGAAAGAGATCAAAAAGCTCAATCCGAATATAAAGGAAATCAATAAATTAATCAAGGAACAGACTAAAGCGAAAAAGACACTAAGTAAAAAGAGTGATATATTTGCATATATTCCTTTCTACTTGTACGACATTATCTCAGACAATGGAAAAATTGGATTAATACTTTCTAATGCATGGCTTGGAACAGACTATGGAGAAATATTCTTAGAGTTAATTCAAAAATATTTCAATATTGACTGTGTTGTTATTTCCGGGAAAGGACGATGGTTCAATAATGCAAAGGTTGTCACCACATTATTAATAGCAACCAAGAGGGAGATTTCTGATCCGGTAAATTTAGACAGGAGAATTTCTTTCTGTACATTAAAAGAGAAACTTGAGAACATAGCAGATATTAAGAAATTAAGTAGTGAAATCATTCTTAATAAAGAGTCTGATTGGGTCAATATTCAATCTTATTCAATAAATGAAATCAAACAATTGGAAAATATCGGAATCCCATGGTCCGGATATTTTGCTAATTTGAATTGGTTGCCTACGATAGCCGAGAAGCTTATTGACTCTAAAAAGTTTTTCGATTTTATACGTGGAGAAAGAAGAGGTTGTAATCGTATGTTTTATCCTGCAAAAGGACACGGAATAGAAGATGAATATATTGAGCCTGTTCTAAAAAACTTAAAGAAAGCATCTTCATTCATTGCAACTAGTCAGACGCAGGCTTTCTGTTGTTCAAAAAGTATCGAAGAACTCGAAACTTTAAATCATACCGGGACTCTGAATTGGATAAGATCTTTTGAAAACCAAATGGATAAAACAAATAAGAAGCTATTACCTATAGCTTTACGTAAACCAAATATGTTTTGGTATGAAATGAGCACAAAAAACATGGCAGATTTTGTCGTTAATATTAATTTCGACAAAAGTTTATTTATAGCCATGCTTGATAAACGTTCTTTCTTCGATCAACGGATGATTGGCTTTTCAATAAAGGAACAGTACAAAGATGAAAACAAGATTTTCCTACTTGCATTACTGAATAATATTTTGAGTATGTTTTTCATTGAGAGTTTCGGATTTGGCAGGGGACTGGGAGCACTTGACCTTAGAGAAACTAAATTCAAGAAGGATTTCAAGATACTCAATCCGGAGTTACTGTCTGATGCGCAAAAGAAAGAAATCATAAAAGCATTTCAACCTATTTTCAATAGAGACAGATTACCTCTTGAAAAGGAATTACAACAAAAGGATAGAATCGACTTTGAGCTGATGTTATTAAAGATCTATGGATTGGACAAGTACTATGATACAATAAAGCAGACTTTATTACATCTGTATAAAACAAGATTTGCAGTCAAAGAGAAAAAACGTAAAAAGGCATAAAGAAACGAGGGTGCACTTCACTTTTGGACACCCTCGTTTTCTATACTCTTTTATCCAACAATGCTCTTTATATAATCGGACGGACATACATGATAAAAGTCTTTGAACTTCTTTCCAAAATATTTAGCATCGCAATAGCCCAGTATACTTGCAATATCCGAAATACGATACTGCTGGGAAGCCAGCAATTTAAGTGCTTTGTCCATTTTGAATGAATTGATATACTCTTCAGGAGGGTTTCCCGTAATCTCTTTTATCTTATTATAAAAAGCAGTACGGCTCATTCCTATATCAAGACTTAATTTATCTATTGTATATTTATCAGTAGAGAGATTTTTTTCCAGGATTTTATTGACTTTATCCATAAAATTCCGGTCGGCATTTTCTGTTTCTATTTCGGCTTTTGAGGGTATCATCGGAGAAATGGCATCTGACAGAAACAGCCTGATCCGTTCGCGCAAGACCATGCGGTTTTCGACAAGCATACGTATGTCTGCCCTAAGTTTACAAATACTTTCCGTACGTAATTCCAGACGGTCTGCCCCACTCTCTAAATGAGATAAATAGCTTTCGCTGTCAAAGGTTCTTAATAGAAGAATGATTGGTATGTAGCCCATCATTTTATTTTCTTTAATTTGAGTACTAAGTGTATCTCCGCTTATTCCATTCACATTGTCGTCAATAATGATCGCATCAGGATTTTGACTGATAGCTGTATTGATTAGCAGCTCCGGATTATCAAGGACTGAAATCTGAAAATAGCGTGATAAAGTTTTCTTCAAATAATCACTGAATAACTTATCTGCCATCACTAATAGGATATGAGAAGTTTCTCTCGCTTTAGTGTTTTGTTTATCGCTCTTAGGACTCTCGCAGGAATCATCTATTTGGGTCTTCGTTTTTGCAGAAGAATGTTTCAATACCGGGCATGACTGATTCTGGCAATGGCAGTCTGTCGGAATAACGATTTGGAAAGTAGCAGCTTTACCATGTCTGCATCCGGTTATTTTTCCGCCATGCAGACGGATGATTTTTCTTACCGTCCATAAATCACTATATCCATACACGGGAAATATAATAGGAATAAAGGGAAACATTTTCCCTGCTCTTTTCCCTGCTATTTCGTTATTGCTAATCTGCAACTGCCAGGAATTCATTGTGTGGGTTACGTTGATCGATATGCAACAGCCTGACTCGGAAATCAAAATCATCTTGTTGATAAGATGTTGAAGTGCTGCAGTCATTATGTTTTCGTTTATCCTGCAACTGACACAATCCGAACATTCACCAACAGTCAGCCGTATCTGGCGGGAATTGGCATGAGCCCGGCATTGATTGACAATGGAAGTAACATAAGTGGAAAGTTCCAAATTTACCGTTGACGTTTTAGGAGGAATTCTCTTATTTACTTTATTTAGAGTTGCAATATTCCGGTTACAATATATGATACATTCGGCATATCCCAATGCTTCTTCCACTTGTTGGGAAAGGGGTTCAGGAAGATTGCCTGTTTTAAGTTCTTCCAATTGATTCCGCAACAATATTAACGGTGTATGTGCAGTATGGAGCATATTCATAGCAATCTTAAATTTTTCATGTGATAACAACTGCACATTGTATTCTATTATAAGGTAGGCAAACAAAATCACAAATAGCCCAATGCCGAAACTTTCCACAGGGACCGCATATCCGAGCAACGACAAATCGGGTAAAATGATGCCAATAGTTTGTTTACTGTTTACTAAATTGGCTCCAACATCTAAAGAAAACAAAGCTCGGAAGCTTACTAAGAAATTCAGGTAACAATCATTCATACTAATATCGGATTTGATTAATATTTTACACCTTTAGTAAAACACGCCTAAGAATCTTTTAACGTGCTTAAAACCCGATGCAAGTATAAACTTTTCAATGTATACACAGGAGGTGGTTTCCGACAAAAACAATGGGTGTTTTCTATCAAAAATGGTAACAATGTCTTTTGTTACCGAAATATTAAGAGGGTATACCATCAAGCCTTCATTTTACCCAGGCAATCCTCATTAGTTAATTATTTTCATCGTAAATAACACGGTCATAATATCATAAAAGTTAATTGAATCATCAAAACAATAGAGTATATTGAATTATAAAGCTACATATATAATTAGAAAATTATATATGCAAGTGAGTATCGTTTAATCATAAGAAACATATATATCATAGAAATACCTCATCATACAATGGAATTTTCTTCGCATCGTAGACATGAGTGACTGCAAAGACATCATCTTTCTTGATTAGTAACCAGTCTCTGTCCTGGTCGTCCATATTAGTATGGATAAGAGTAAACAGGCCTTTGAGCTTATGACCATGTAATTTGAATTCAAGTATTCCGTTTTTAATGGCAGCGGATATGTTACGATTATTACCGACGTAAGCATAGGTTCCGCTATCCCATATTTCCACTGTACCTGCTCCATAGTTGCCTTCGGGTATAACTCCCTCAAAGTGTGCATAACTCAAAGGATGATCTTCTGCCTGTATAGCCAGTCTTTTATCTTTCGGATTCATGGAAGGGCCTTTAGGTACCACCCAACTTTTCAACACTCCATCCACTTCCAGACGAAAATCGAAATGAAAATGACTGGCTTCATGCTTTTGGACAACAAAAACAGGTATCCGGCTTGGAGTCTCCACGGTATCCGCCATCGGTTCCGGAGTCTCACTGAATTGTCTTTTTGCTCGGTACTCTTTGAGGTTGTTAAAAGAGGGATCTACCTGCTTTTCTACCATCTTTGTACTTTTCCCTTCATCGGGAGAATTCTTTGCCATAGTCTGTATTTTTTCAGGTGAATAAAAAAAACGAATGATTCATTGACACAACAATCAGTATATCTGTTTGTTGCCGGAATTCATCTATTTTAATAGCTTTAAAACCGTATTTACGTTTGCTTACTTATTTTTCTACTCGTTTTCACCTTTCTCCCAGAAATGTATGCCCCCAATTATCATGTATTATGTTTGTTTATAGCAAAAGCGGGTAAATATGTAACATAGTACATATTTACCCGCTTCCTGTAAGGGATCTAATTTTTTACTTGCCGGAAATTGAGTCTTTCTTGCCTTGCTTATTTACAATAGAAGGACTTCCTTTATATTCAATATCTCCACTACCACTGGCTTTTGCGTCCAACTGTTTGGAAGCGTAACAAGATATATCACCGGAACCCGAAACTGTAGCAACTACATTAGTAGCCGTCAATTTGTCGGCACTGATATCGCCGGAACCATTCACAGTCAACATAGCCGTTTGAGTGGAACCTTTCATCTTCACGTCACCAGAACCGCTAACTATCGTTTTTACAGTAGTGGCCTTCACATTCTTCACATCAATATCTCCACTACCTTTTATAAAAGCAGATAGATTGGTGTATTGTAAATTCTCGGCTTCAATATCTCCGGAACCTGTTATATTCAGATTTAAATCAGCTCCTTTGAGGGTACCTTTCAGATATACATCGGCCGAGCCTTTAATATCTACATCATCTAATGAAGGAGAAGAAGCAATCACTTTCAACCGGCGTTCTCCACTAAGAATCTTAACGCCTTTCTTTATATTTACCTGCAGCACTCCATTTACCGTAGATACTTCCAACAGGTCAACCAGGTTATCCGAACCATATATAGAAACTGTTGTTTTAGAATCACTACTCTGACGATACTCAACGTCGGGGCTACCCAGGACCCTGATTGAACTGAAATTACTCACATTATTCAGTTCTTTCGTGATATACTTCTTACTGGGAGTAATACTCTGCGCCTGCATACTTGTAATACACATGAACATCAGCATTACTAGCATAGATGTAACATTAAAATTTTTCATAACTTCTTATTATTAAATATTCTACTGACAAATATAAGAAGTATATTTCAAAGTATGGCAACTAAAAGAATTAATAAATTAATTTCTCCAACCATACATCGAGTTCCTGAAGCCATTCCTGTTTGTACACAAAGCTATCATTGTAACCAAATCCATGCCCTCCTGTAGGATATATATGCAAGGATATAGGAACACCAGATTTCTGTAATTGGGCAGCAAATTGTATTCCATTCTGGGGACTGACCACACTATCATCTGAGGCAGCCACTATAAAAGCGACGGGTGTACTTGAAGTGACATGTTCAATCGGTGAATATTGTACCATCTTATCCGGTGAATAAGAGTGACCAAACATCCGTTCACGGCAGGGAAGATGCGTTAAACGATCATCAATACTAACTACCGGGTACATTAATATCTGAAAATCAGGCTTTTCCTTATCAGATAATATCGTAGCCGAACAAGTGGCCAAATATCCACCAATAGAAGCTCCCATTACTCCTACCCGTTTGCTAAATTCCGGGAATTTTTCTCGTATAACTGCTAATGCCAACCGGATGTCCTGTCTAGGAATATCAGGATTTTCATGAGGCATTCTATATTTGAAAAGCACATAAGTCATTCCCTTTTGGGTGAACCATTCGGCGAAATCAAGACCTTCATGTTCCAAATTGGTCTTTAAGAAGCCGCCGCCGGGACACATAATAACACTGCTACCATTTGATTTTTCACTGGTAAAAACAAATAAAGTTCCTTCAGGAGCATTTTCCACTATCCCCATCAGCTCTTTATTATTCACTTCCGACAAGTTATATACCTTCATCGATAAATTATCGTACAGGCTTACACAAATTAAATTCTTCATTTCAATTCGTTTTTAAGTTTATTTCCTAACTTATGAACAATAGACGGACCGGAATAGATGAAAGCCAAATAGATTTGTATCATGTCAGCCCCTTGAGAAATCATTCCAGCTGCATCTTCGGCTGTCATGATTCCTCCTGCTCCGATAATCAGAAAGTGCCGATCGGTATGTTCGGATAAATAACGCACTACTTCCTGCGATTTCTTTCCAATACCCCGGCCACTCACCCCGCCGTTGCCAATCTTCTCCAATTGTTTTGTTTCTGCCTGATGCAATCCTGAACGATCCCTTGTAGGTCCCGTGGCTATAAAGCCCTCTATAGAGTATTTATATGCAAGCGAAATGACTGTATCCATGCTTTTTCATCTATATCTGCCGGAAGTTTAATGAAAATACTACATCTTTTGTTCGCCGCCTGACGAAATATTGTGAGCTTTTCTAAAACCATAGCAAACAGGTCGTTATCTATACTACCCCGGTTTAGGGTAAAATAATCCACACAATCATATAAATGGATGAAAGTCGACTCAAAATCTTTGACAATTTGATCTCCTGTAGAAAGCGGATTCTTATTAATATTTACTCCTAATACATAAGAATGCTTTCTATATTTCCTGATATGTTGCCGGACAGCATCTACTCCACAATTATTGAAGCCCGTACGTGAAATCAACGATTCATCATCCACCAATCTGAAAATACGTGGGGAAGGATTTCCTGATTGGCTGTCAGGAGTTACTGTACCTACTTCCAGAAAGCCGAAACCAAAGTCTGCCAACTCATCAAAAGCCTCTGCATTCTTATCAAACCCGGCAGACAGTCCAATTCGGTTCTTAAATTGCAAATGCCCATACGAAAATGGATCAGAAACTCTGCTGTAGCCTCTCACGCAAGCTCGGACCGGAAACAAATAGCGATAAAACTTCAATCAGCTTAAAAGCATCCGGTGCACTTTTTCCGGATCAATGCAAAATAATAACGGCCTAATGATTAAATTATACATATTCATATACCTGTTTAATAGTAAATACATAAGTCTATATCTGAAATTATACTTTTCAGGAGTATTTTTACAGATGCAAAGTAAGTTCTTTTTAGCCGGATATTGAAGTTCGTTTTTTTTATACCCGATAACTTTTAATTATTCCTATTTCTTATTGCTTGTGCAATGGGTACAAAAAGAACTTTCAATCGTCTCTTTTATAAAAGTATGTAAACAACAGGTTTATATAAGAATAAAAGCAATAGAAAGAAATGAATAAAAAGAGATTAATCGGATATCTGTTGGTAATAGTATCTGTAGGTTGTATTCATGCACAGGAGAAAAAGTTATCTGTACCCGAATACAAGCTATGGTATGACTGTCCCGCGCAGGTATGGACCGAGGCATTACCCCTTGGAAATGGTCGTTTGGGGGCCATGGTATATGGAACACCGGGCACAGAACAAATACAACTAAACGAAGAAACCATTTGGGCGGGACGTCCCAATAATAACGCTAATCCGAATGCACTGGAGTATATTCCCAAAGTGCGTGAACTTGTTTTTGCCGGAAAATATCTGGAAGCACAAACTCTCGCTACAGAAAAGGTGATGGCAAAGACGAATTCAGGAATGCCATATCAAAGTTTCGGAGATTTACGAATCGCTTTTCCCGGACATACACGTTATTCTAACTATTACCGGGAATTAAGTCTGGATTCCGCACGTGCAATCGTACGTTATGAAGTAGACGGAGTGCAGTATCAACGCGAAACGATTACTTCATTTACCGATCAGGTAGTAATGGTACGACTGACTGCCAATCTCCCCGGCCAAATTACTTTCAATGCACAGCTTACCTCCCCTCACCAGGATGTTATGATCGCTTCTGAAGAGGGAAACTGTGTAACACTCTCGGGAGTCTCTTCCTTGCATGAAGGATTGAAAGGAAAAGTAGAATTTCAAGGCAGATTGACTGCTAAAAATAAAGGTGGAGAAATAGCTTGCGCCGATGGAATACTTTCTGTAGAGAAAGCCGACGAAGCGATCATCTATGTATCTATTGCAACTAATTTCAATAACTATCAAGACATCACCGGTAATCAGATAGAACGGGCAAAAAACTATTTGGCAAAGGCAATGGTTCATCCGTTCATTGAATCGAAGCGGAATCACGTTGATTTCTACCGACAATATCTGACACGTGTTTCTCTTGATTTAGGAGAAGACCAATATGCAAATGTGACAACCGATAAGCGTGTGGAGAATTTCAAAAACACCAATGACACACATCTGGTTGCTACTTATTTTCAATTCGGACG
The DNA here is from genome assembly GCF_003435205.1 of Bacteroides sp. AF32-8BH. NCBI lineage: Bacteria > Pseudomonadati > Bacteroidota > Bacteroidia > Bacteroidales > Bacteroidaceae > Bacteroides > Bacteroides sp. AF32-8BH. The sequence continues at coordinate 18,579 of NZ_QVLZ01000038.1, forward strand.
TTATCTGTTGATCTGTTCTTCCCAACCGGGAGGACAACCCGCCAATTTACAAGGAATTTGGAATGATAAATTAGTTCCTTCCTGGGATAGTAAATATACTTGTAATATCAATTTGGAAATGAATTACTGGCCTTCGGAAGTAACGAATCTAAGTGAACTGAATGAACCGTTATTCCGTCTGATAAAAGAAGTGAGTGACACAGGAAAAGAGACGGCCAAGATTATGTATGGAGCCAACGGATGGGTGTTGCATCATAACACGGATATATGGCGTATTACAGGAGCAGTAGACAAAGCTCCTTCGGGTATGTGGCCCAGTGGTGGCGCATGGCTTTGCCGACATCTTTGGGAGCGTTACCTATACACCGGGGATGTGGAATTTCTGCGTTCCGTCTATCCGATACTGAAAGAGTCCGGACGTTTCTTTGATGAAATAATGGTGAAAGAACCCGTACACAACTGGTTGGTAGTCTGCCCCAGTAATTCACCGGAGAATGTACATTCGGGAAGTAATGGAAAAGCCACTACAGCTGCCGGATGCACCATGGACAACCAATTGGTATTCGATCTTTGGACAGCAATTATATCTGCCTCTCAAATACTGGATACAGACCGGGAGTTTGCCTCTCATCTGACACAACGTCTCAAAGAAATGGCTCCCATGCAGGTAGGACATTGGGGACAATTACAGGAGTGGATGTTCGACTGGGATGATCCGAAGGATGTGCACCGCCATATTTCTCATTTGTACGGACTTTTCCCCAGCAATCAGATTTCCCCTTACCGTACCCCCGAACTATTCGATGCGGCACGTACTTCTCTGATTCATCGTGGCGACCCGTCGACCGGGTGGAGCATGGGATGGAAAGTTTGCCTTTGGGCACGCCTGCTTGATGGCGACCACGCTTACAAACTGATAACTGACCAGTTGACTCTCGTACGCAACGAAAAGAAAAAAGGAGGCACCTACCCTAATCTGTTCGATGCGCATCCGCCATTTCAAATTGATGGGAACTTTGGTTGTGCCGCAGGTATTGCAGAGATGTTGATGCAAAGTTACGACGGTTTTATATATTTACTTCCTGCATTGCCTGCCGTTTGGAAAGAAGGTTCTATCAAAGGAATCATTGCCCGTGGAGGTTTCGAACTTGATTTGAGTTGGAAAAACGGGAAAGTCAGCCGCCTGGTCATAAAATCCCATAAAGGTGGCAACTGCCGCCTGCGCTCGCTTAACCCGTTGACAGGCAAAGGGCTGAAACGTGCCAAAGGGGCAAACACAAATCCTCTCTACGCTGTTCCTGCCATTCCCGAACCATTAATCAACGAAAAAGCCAACCTGAATAAAGTGGTTGTTGCAGATACCTATTTATATGACCTGCCCACCAAAGCAGGACAGGAATATATATTGACCGGAAAATAATAACTCAACCGATATGAACAGAAACTTATTAAAACTGATTGTTGCTTGCGGAGCTACTTGTTTTATCGCATGTACGGCACCTCAGAAAGCAGAGACTGAAAAATGGAGTGAACGCATGGCACGCTCCGAAATGAAACGTTTCCCCGAACCCTGGATGATTGAAAAAGCTAAAAAACCACGTTGGGGATATACCCACGGATTAGTAGTGAAATCCATGTTGGAAGAATGGAAACATACCGGGGACAGTACATATTATGAGTATGCCAAGATTTATGCGGATAGCCTGATAGATGCTGACGGGCATATCAAAACCATGAAGTATCTTTCATTCAATATTGATAATGTCAACGGCGGAAAGATCCTTTTCGATCTTTATGCACAGACCGGAGACGAACGCTACAAAATAGCTATGGATACTTTACGCAAGCAAATGGCGGAGCAACCCCGTACCAGTGAGGGAGGATTTTGGCATAAATTGAGATATCCTCATCAAATGTGGTTGGACGGAATTTTTATGGCTTCTCCTTATCTGGTTCAATATGGTGCTACTTTTGATGAACCTGCTTTATTTGACGAAGCAACGAAACAAATTCTTTTGATAAAGAGCAAGACTTATGATCCCGCAACAGGGCTTTATTATCACGGATGGGATGAAAGTCACGAACAGAAATGGTCCAATCCTGAAACGGGTTGCTCTCCTAATTTTTGGAGTCGCAGCATCGGATGGTATGGAGCAGCTATTGTGGATGTACTGGACTTCCTGCCACAGGAAACTGCCGGACGCGACAGCATTATACAGATTCTGCAGGGATTGGCTAAAGCGATTGTGAAATATCAGGATCCTTCATCCGGAACCTGGTATCAGGTAACCGATCAGGGAGCGCGTGAAGGTAATTATTTGGAATCATCTGCCACTGCCCTGTTTATCTATACGCTTGCCAAAGCTATTAATAAAGGATATATTGGCAACGAATATATCGAACCGACACAAAAAGCCTTTGACGGAATGGTAAAGACATTTACCCGTTTGGAAGAAGATGGCAGTTATACAATCACCAATTGCTGTGCTGTTGCAGGATTGGGTGGAGATTCAAAAAGATACCGTGACGGCTCATTTGAATATTATATCAGTGAACCGATCATAGAAAATGATCCGAAATCGGTAGGTTCATTTATTCTGGCTGCCATTGAGTATGAGAAAATGACAAAGAAATAAACTAAAAACGATAAAGTACAATGAGAAAATTCAAAATTCTTCCTCTTTTGTTGCTGCTATTGACAATGGCAACTTCGGTCGCAGCACAGAAGAAAACACAAAAGACGTATATCCCCTGGAACAATGGCAAGCTCGTAGTTTCCGAAGAGGGACGTTATCTGAAACACGAAAACGGCACTCCTTTCTTTTGGTTGGGAGAAACCGGTTGGCTATTGCCCGAACGCTTGAACCGGGATGAAGCCGAATATTACCTGGAACAATGTAAACGTCGCGGATATAACGTGATTCAGGTTCAAACGTTGAACAATGTTCCGTCTATGAATATCTACGGACAATATTCGATGATTGACGGATATAACTTCAAAAACATCAATCAAAAAGGTGTATACGGTTATTGGGACCACATGGATTACATCATCCGTACAGCAGCCAAGAAAGGTCAGTATATTGGTATGGTCTGTATTTGGGGAAGCCCGGTAAATCGGGGCGAAATGACTGTAGAACAGGCAAAAGCATACGGCAAGTTTTTAGCGGAGCGTTATAAGGACGAACCCAATATTATCTGGTTTATCGGTGGGGATATTCGCGGAGACGTGAAAACAGCCGAATGGGAAGCATTAGCAACCTCTATCAAGGCTATCGACAAAAATCACCTGATGACATTCCATCCACGCGGAAGGACAACCTCCGCAACTTGGTTCAATAATGCTCCCTGGTTAGATTTCAACATGTTCCAAAGCGGACACCGCCGCTACGGACAACGTTTCGGAGATGGTGACTATCCTATCGAAGAAAATACGGAAGAAGATAACTGGCGTTTTGTAGAACGCAGCATGGCCATGGAACCCATGAAACCTGTGATTGACGGCGAACCGATCTACGAAGAAATTCCTCATGGCCTGCACGATGAGAATGAACTGTTGTGGAAGGATTATGACGTACGCCGTTATGCTTACTGGTCTGTATTTGCCGGAGCTTTCGGACATACTTATGGTCATAACTCAATCATGCAATTTATCAAACCGGGTGTAGGTGGTGCTTACGGTGCAAAAAAGCCCTGGTATGATGCTTTGAATGATCCGGGCTACAATCAGATGAAGTATCTGAAAAACCTGATGCTGACTTTCCCGTTCTTCGAACGCATACCCGATCAGTCTATCATTGCAGGACAGAATGGAGAACGTTACGACCGCGCTATCGCTACACGTGGTAATGATTATCTGATGGTATACAACTATACCGGACGTCCGATGGAAGTTGATTTCAGCAAGATTAGCGGTGCGAAAAAGAATGCCTGGTGGTACACTACGAAAGATGGTAAATTGGAATACATCGGAGAATTTGATAATGGTGTGCATAAATTCCAGCACGATAGCGGTTATTGCAGCGGGAACGACCATATCCTGATTGTAGTGGACAGTAGTAAGAACTATATAGGGAAAGACTGGACAGAGTTACCGGACGCACAACAAAAATGGAATAAATAATCTTATATAAACGAATGATGAAAACATACTTATGAATAAAAGGATAGTATCATTCTTCTTTCTTCTGCTCTTTACCGGGTCCATATACGCAGCCATAGATATCACTGATCTGCGAACGGAACTGCTGAAAAGTCCGGAAGGTATCGACGTGCGCCAGCCCCGATTGAGTTGGCGCATCGAATCGGATGAACAGAATGTGATACAGACTGCGTATCACATTCTTGTCGCATCTTCCCCGGAGCTATTGGAACAAGGAAAAGGAGATATATGGGATTCAGGAAAGATTGAATCTGACGCTTCCCAATGGATCACTTATCAGGGAAAAACATTAAAACGTAATGCTTCCTACTATTGGAAAGTGAAAATCGACACCAACAAAGGTGCAACGAATTGGAGTGCTCCGGCTTTCTGGACCACAGGACTATTTAATGAAGCGGACTGGCAAGGACAATGGATCGGCCTGGATCGGGCCGCTCCCGGAGAAAGCGAAACACAATTGAGCCGTTTGGCAGCCCGTTATCTTCGAAAAGAGTTTGCGTTAAAGAAAGGCGTGAAACGTGCCACAGTACATATCGCCGGAATGGGATTATATGAGCTGTTTATCAACGGGCAACGCATCGGCAATCAAGTACTGGCACCTGCTCCTACCGACTACCGGAAAACGATTCTGTACAACACATACGATGTGACTTCACTGCTTCAGGCAGAAAATGCTATGGGAGTAACTCTCGGAAATGGCCGCTTCTATACGATGCGTCAGAACTATAAACCGTATAAGATACCGACTTTCGGTTATCCTAAGCTTCGGTTGAATCTGATTGTTGAATATGCAGACGGCAGCAAAGAAACAATTGCTACAAACACTTCATGGAAATTAACTACTGAAGGTCCTATCCGTAGCAACAATGAATATGACGGCGAAGAATACGATGCCCGTAAAGAGTTAGGAGACTGGACTCAAACCGGATATGATGACAAGGGCTGGATGCAGGCCCAACGTGTCAGTATTCCTTCGGGAACATTGCGTGCACAAATGATGCCGGGCATGAAAGTCACAGAAACCTTGAAACCCGTTTCTATTAAAAAGCTCGGTAGCAAATATATTCTGGATATCGGTCAGAATATGGCGGGATGGGTACGTTTCCGGATAAAAGGGCAAGCCGGTGACAGCATCCGTCTCCGTTTTGCAGAAAGCCTGCAAGATAATGGTGAACTTTATACAAGAAACTTCAGGGATGCCCGTTCTACAGATGTATATGTTGCCAACGGACGCGAAACAAAAGATGCTACCTGGGCGCCTCGCTTTATTTATCATGGATTCCGTTATGTAGAAGTCAGCGGTTATCCGGACGCAAAAGCAGAAGATTTCGTTGCCGAAATAGTAGAAGATGAAATGGAGCATACCGGTACTTTCAACTGTTCTGACGAAACCCTGAATAAGATTGTCCGCAATGCATTTTGGGGAATCCGAAGCAACTATAAAGGGATGCCGGTAGACTGTCCGCAACGGAATGAACGCCAACCCTGGTTGGGTGACCGTACCATGGGTTGTTGGGGAGAAAGTATGCTTTTCGATAATTACGCCATGTATACCAAATGGGCGCGTGACATTCGCGAAGCGCAACGGGAAGACGGTTGTATTCCTGATGTAGCCCCGGCATACTGGAACTACTACTCGGACAATGTGACCTGGCCTGCCGCCTTACCGATGGCCTGCGATATGCTTTTCACGAACTTTGGAGATAAACGTCCGATCGAAGAGAATTATCCGGCTATCAAGAAGTGGGTATCTCATATCCGTGAATACTACATGACAGAGGATTTTATCATCACCAAAGATAAATATGGTGACTGGTGTGTTCCACCCGAATCACTGGAGTTAATTCATAGTAAGGACCCTTCCCGCAAGACCGACGGAGCTTTGATCGCCACCGCTTATTATCTGAAAGTATTACAACTGATGCACCGCTTTGCAAGCCTGCAAGGGCTGAAAGCTGACGCAGAAGAATGGGAAGATTTGGAACATCGTATGAAAGATGCATTCAATGCCCGTTTTCTGCACATAAAAGAAGGTACTTCTCCCGTACCGGGACATACTTTATATCCCGACAGCATTTTCTATGGCAACAACACAGTTACTGCCAATATCCTGCCACTTGCTTTTGGACTGGTACCTAAGAACTACATCCATGAGGTAGCTAAAAATGCCGTCACTTCTATTATCACCACCAACAAGGGACATATAAGTACCGGAGTAATCGGTGTGCAATGGCTATTGCGCGAATTGAGCCGTCGTGGCCATGCCGATGTAGCCTACCTGTTGGCTACCAATAAAACATATCCATCTTGGGGATATATGGTTGAAAAAGGTGCTACCACTATTTGGGAGTTATGGAACGGTGATACGGCCAATCCTGAAATGAACAGCGGTAATCACGTGATGCTTTTAGGCGATTTATTACCCTGGTGTTTCAATAATTTGGCAGGTATTCGTGCAGACCGCTGGAAGTCCGGTTACAAACATATCGTTTTCCAACCGGCTTTTGAAATCCAGGAATTGAGCAATGTGGATGCCTCATACATGAGTATCTATGGGAAAATAATCAGCCGGTGGGCAAAGACTCCTACTCATCTGGAATGGGATATCGAGCTTCCTGCCAACACAACAGGTGAAGTGCACCTACCGGATGGACGGAAGGAAAAGATCGGATCGGGAAAATATCACTTCAGTGTAGACATACCCACCCGGAATACAGCTATTCTAAGTGATGAATTCCTGTACAAAAAAGCTTCTTTCCCCGAATGTCACGGAGCTACGATTGTAGAACTGAAGAACGGCGATCTCGTAGCCTCTTTCTTCGGAGGAACCAAAGAACGCAATCCGGATTGTTGCATTTGGGTATGTCGTAAGCCGAAAGGTTCCAAAGAATGGACTGCCCCTAAGCTTGCCGCTGACGGTGTGTTCTCGCTCAAAGATTCACAAGCTGCATTGGTTGGAATCGATTCAACTTGTACCCCTGTGAAAGATGAACAAGGAAAACTTATTGCCCGCAGAAAAGCTTGTTGGAATCCGGTTCTTTTCCAGATTCCCGGAGGTGACTTGATTTTGTTCTATAAAATAGGTCTGAAAGTGAGTGACTGGACAGGATGGTTAGTTCGTTCACGCGATGGAGGAAAGACCTGGAGCAAACGCGAACCGCTTCCGGAAGGTTTTCTTGGACCTATTAAGAATAAGCCGGAATATATCAATGGGCGTATCATCTGCCCTTCCAGTACGGAAGGAAGTAACGGATGGAGAGTTCATTTCGAGATTTCCGATGATAAAGGCAAGACCTGGAAGATGGTCGGACCACTGGATGCCGAGTTATCCGTCCCCACCCAAAACCGCAAAAAGGGGGATATGAATGTGGATGACCAGGAAGGCGGAGAAGCTATCAAAGGAGAAGGAGCCAAACCTGTTTATGCAATACAACCCAGTATTCTGAAACATAAAGACGGAAGATTACAGATACTCTGCCGCACACGTAACGCACAGGTAGCAACTGCGTGGAGCAGCGATAATGGTGATACGTGGAGTAAAGTAACGCTACTGGATATTCCGAATAATAATTCTGGAACGGATGCTGTGACAATGAAAGACGGTAGACATATCCTTATCTACAATAATTTCTCTACATTACCTGGAACTCCGAAAGGTCCGCGTACTCCGCTTTGTGTGGCCATATCAGAAGACGGGATCAACTGGAAGCCTGTTCTTACATTGGAAGACAGTCCGATCAGCCAGTACTCTTATCCCAGTATTATTCAGGGAAAAGATGGGAAACTGCATGCCATTTACACTTGGCGTCGCCAACGAATTAAATATGCAGAGATAGATCCGACGAAGTTTTAAATTGAATCGTCTTCTAAATAAAATCGACCGCTCCTTTGTCCGCAAAAGAGCGGTCGATTCTTTGTATTTATCCATTTTATATTTTACATTTGCCAATAAATAAAAAAGAACGATGGCAGATAATTATATAGAAAGACAACAGGAACAATATGAGGCCAGAAAGGCTGCTTGGAAACAAGCACAGAAATATGGTAAGAAGAAATCTACAACAGTTCATCCGGCAGAATCGGCTTCGTGTACTCCAATGACCTCAAAATCATCCCCCTCCAAAAGAAGAGTATTTATAACAGGAGGAGCGGAAGGTATAGGCAAGGCAATAGTAGAAGCTTTTTGCCTGTCCGGCGATCAAGTCGCTTTTTGTGATATAAATGAAATAGCGGGACAAGAGACTGCAAAAGCAACCGGATCTATATTCCATAAAGTCGATGTCAGCGATAAGGATGCGCTTGAAAGTTGCATGCAACGTATTCTTTCCGAATGGAATGATATTGATATTATTATCAACAACGTCGGTATTAGTCAATTTTCGTCTATCACCGAAACGAGCGTAGAGGATTTCGACAAAATTCTTTCTATCAACCTACGCCCTGTATTTATCACCTCCCGCCTGCTTGCCATACATCGTAAAGAGCAGTCCTCTCCTAACCCATACGGCCGGATTATCAATATCTGCTCCACACGTTACCTGATGAGTGAATCGGGAAGTGAAGGTTACGCAGCTTCGAAAGGCGGTATCTATTCTTTAACTCATGCACTGGCTTTATCGTTATCTGAATGGAATATCACCGTCAACTCTATTGCTCCGGGATGGATACAAACTCATGATTATGACCAACTCCGGCCGGAAGATCATTCACAACATCCTTCGCGACGGGTAGGCAAACCGGAAGATATTGCCCGTATGTGTCTGTTTCTCTGCGAGGAAAACAATGATTTCATCAATGGAGAAAACATCACGATTGATGGGGGAATGACGAAAAAGATGATTTATATTGAATAAAAATCTATCACTTTAATGAATACTATCGTATTTGTTAAAGTCTTTTGGGCACGATAACAAATACGATAGTATCCACTATTTATTGCATTAATATTCTTCGAGTAACTTCCACTCCTGTCTTTACAATCGAAGCTGCATGATGGAACTCCAACATATCATACGTATCGCCAGAAATCTGAATTAAGATATCCGGCTGACAACGTTCTATCTGATAACGGGTGATTTGCTGCATCATCATCCTGGAAGATTCTGTCAACAGATTATAAGGAGATACTTTCTTTTTCTTTCCAGTATCAATGGGTGCATTCACATCGACAGCTATCAGAATGTCTCCTTCAGTGCGTTGCACATGACTCAATGGAAGAGGATTCAGAATACCTCCATCAATCAATACCATACCGTCTTTTCTCAACGGACGGAAAAGCATAGGGATAGAAATAGACGCACGAATAGCTTCATGTAAGCTCCCTCTGTCAAACCTGACTTCCTGATCGCGGACAATATCCGTAGCCATCGCTACATAAGGGACAGGCAGGTCTTCGATATTCATGTCCGGAATAATTTGTTTCAGTTCTTTAATAAAACGGTCACCTTTCACTAATCCATCCCGGCTTAAGGTAAGATCCGCCAATTCCCACATTTTGCGTTTGTCCCAACTATACAGCCATTCTTTACATTCTTCCATTTTTCCTGAAGCATACATTGCTCCCACCATTGCTCCCATGGAACTTCCTGCAATGGAAGTAATCTCAAAGTTGTGACAAAGTAATTCTTCAATTACTCCTATATGTGCTATTCCACGTGCTCCCCCCATGGAAAGGACTAATGCTACTTTTTGCTTATCCATATCATATACATTTCTGTTAGCCATCTACAAAATAACACATTTTCTGCGAAAAAGATGTTTAGTAATCGTGAAGAAATAAGTGATAGCAGTGTTTTAGGGGAACTAAAGCATAGCTTTAGATATGATAAAGCTATGCTTTGTCAGTTGCAAAGCATAGCTCTATTATATTCTTCTATTACCCCGGAGATATTCCGGCTATGTAGAAGGTTAAGGGTTTACCTTCATTTTATTTCTTTCCTTGAGCCTTCTTTTCTGCGTTTCGCTTATTCACATAATCTTTGAACATCTGACGCCAGTTGCGACCATGCTCATTGAAATACTGCTCACATTTGGTTTTATAAATTTCGAAGATAGCAGAAATCTGCTTCATATTCTTGTAGTCAATAGCCTGTTCGCGAGCCAGTTTCAACTGTTCCAGAACGAAAGCCGTTTCCTCCTCCGTCATATTGGGTACAATGGCCTGATAACCTTTTAAGGTAAAAGCAACCTTACCTACCGTGTATTTATCCAGGATTTGTTCAATCTGTTCTTCCGTCAATACTCTGCGTAAATCTTTCATTAGCCTTTCATGCACTTCTTTCGGCATAGCGGAATCTGCAATCATTTCACGGTCGAGCTTGGAAAGCGGTTTGCCTGTCAGAGGATTGATACCCCCGGGGATTGTCGTATAAGGGTGCTCATTGTGCCAGTCACGTACTTTACGAAGATGATTATAAATGGCAGTTACTGCAAAACCTGCCTTTTTATCATCGTTCAACTCTAAAGAAGCTACCCAGTCGATGGCTTTCTTTTCGAGAGAAGCATCTGATTTTAAGTTAGCATAAGCCTTCTTGTCAAAATAAGCAGCTACCTTGTCAAAAGAACGGATGGCGCCTTCAGGAAGCAAAGCTCCTTTTTCACCAAAACTATACATAGCGGATTCCGGTTCAGTGGTGACCTTGCTTTCATCCAACATCTTTTTATCCAATTTGAATACTTCTGCGAAGAAGTCATAAACAGCATTCCGCTTATTCGGACCAAAGTCATGTTTCTCTTTGGGAAGATGTACATTCGTTACTTTATCTTTTGCTTGGTAGAATCCGTAGATTCGTTGCAGATAAGGAAATTCAAGAGTAGGAACACTGGCCGTCCAGTCGCCGCCATCCGATACGATCAGTTGTGGACGAGGAGCAAAAGTAGCGGCTAATTCCGCATTGCAGGTTCCTCCTGCAGATAGTTGAATGGACATTCCGCTTTCGCAGGGACAGCCACCGTCGAAGTGAGAAGCCAGGCTCACTACCGGAGCTGAAGCGGTGAAACGATCATCCAATACGCTCAATAATACAGTATGGGTACCTCCACCCGAACCGCCATTCGTACCAATACGGCTGGTATCAATGTCCTTACGGGAAGCAAGCATGTAGTCAAGAATCAGTAAGCCGTTCATTGCCTGTATAGTGTGCGCCGCACTGCTACGGTGTGCCGCACTGCCAACTTGCAAAGCCGACTCTCCCCATCCAAACAAATCATAGTCTACACAAACAGCTCCCATACGTGCCAAAGTTCCCATACGTTGTTGTTGGTCTTCCCGATAACGTCCGCCACCAAAATGTCCGTTAGGGCAGATTATCAACGCATGTTTCCCTTTCGATTGGGGCGTATAGATAGAACCGCAAATGTATAATCCGGGAAGTGTTTCAAGCGCGAAATTCTGCACGGTATAGCCATCAAACTTACGTATCTTTGAAAGAATAGGTTTGGATTTGACACATTGAGCCAGCAAAGTATCGATACCTAAACGCTGACGTACCTCTTTTTTCAGAGAATCGGCACGAAGTTGAAAAGACTGTCGGTCTGTATAGAGTGTATTCAGATAAGCCAACATCTTCTCTCCATCTGCATCTGTACGACGTGGATACTCGTATGCTTTCAGCTTATACATATTTCCTTTCTGCTTGACAAATTTATAATCGAAAGGTGCCAATACATTCGTCAAGGACTCTTCCACGGAATAAGGACGAATACGGAAATCGGCATAAGGCAGCACTTTTCCCACCGTATCAATGTCATATTTCAAACGGACTCCGAAACGGTTCTGTATATCCGTCAGTACTTCATTCAAGGGACGGGCAAATTCTGTCTCGTATGTTTGCGTCTGGGCTTCGGCCGAAAGAGATGCGGCAAGAAGCATAGTAAAAAGGATTCGTTTCATTTATTTTTAATTTATGCTAGTTGTTTTTTCACCATTGACGATTACGTCATCCATCGTGATACGTTCACAATTTTCGAAGATACATTTCTGTTTCCCTCCCTGAATATGAATATCACGCAAAACGATGTCAGATATCGGCGCTTCTTCCAAGCCCACTATTTTGATCGGAGTCTTTACGTTTGTCACAGTCATTCCACTGATATGTACGTTACGGAATATCGGAGTGCGTTCACTCTTAGGTTCGGCAGGCATTTTACTGTATTTCAAATTCAATACAACAGCTTCCTGTTTAATGTTGCTCATTACGACGTTGCTGACACGAATATCTTCAACGACTCCTCCCCTTCCACGGGTCGACTTAATACGGATTCCACGATCTGTTCCGTCAAACACGCAATTGGAAATAGTAACTTTACGCACACTCCCACTCATCTCGCTGCCGATAACAACGCCTCCATGACCGGAAAGCATGGTGCAGTTGGTGATAGTGATATTCTCGCAAGGTACTCCCAAACGACGGGCCTGCGCATCTCTTCCCGACTTGATTGTGATGCAATCGTCTCCTACTGATATATGGCAGTCGCTGATATGTACGTTGCGGCAGGATTCCGGATTCACTCCGTCCGTATTTGGTGAGGGTGCATTATCTATGGTGATCCCCTTTATGGTTACATTGTCACAAAACTCCGGATTGACCGTCCAGAAGGGAGAATTTATGATTTTCACTCCTTCAATCTTTACTTTCTTACAACGAACGGGCTGAATGAACGGAGGACGGAAAAAGCGACGTTGCAATGTATTTACATAATCCTTGTTCGTTTCAGCATAAATCGCTGTCGTATCGTTTGCCGCATCCCATAGGGGCTGATATTTATTCACATCACGCATGCCATTGTCTTTCAAATCAATCATGACACGAAAGAACTCCATCCACCATTTCTTTCCTTGTCCGTCTAAAGTTCCTTCTCCTTTGATCGTAATATTCTCGGCATCTACCGCATAAATCAAAGGCTGGAAACTTTTCATCATCACTCCTTCGTGGCGAACCTCGACAAAAGGAAGATAGTCATCAAAGTTGTCAGAAAAGAGCAAGGTAGCTCCGGCTTCCAACTCCAGTGTAATATTACTTTTCAGATGGATACTCCCCGTCAGATAAGTCCCGGCAGGAAAGAAAAGAGTACCTCCGCCCCCACGGTTCAGACGGTCAATCGTTGAATTGATTAGTTTTGTATTAAGAGTCTTGCCATTTGCTTTTGCACCTGCCTTCAGCATATCTACACGCTCGGCACGAAGAACTGTGGTTGCACAGAAGCAAAGAAAGACGATAAGAGTTGTTCGTAAATTCATAATCGATATTATTAAAGTATAATTTCATTGTTACCTTCTAAAAAATCATGCTAATAGAATCTTTTTTTCTTCCCAATGTTTGAAGACAATCATTGAGATGTTTTTTTCAAACATGCTACATGATTAAAATAAAGATGCTGCATGATTTTTTATACGAATACATTGTTTTTCATTCTACAAATATATATAAAATGTCTCTTTCATTTTGCACAAACCAATTGATATGTTCCGCTCTGTATCTCTTTCGGTTCTTTTTCGCCCGGGAGGTAAACGACAGCGGTAGTATTCACCGGAACAGACACGTTTAAAGTGAAAGTCCCATTCTCACAAGTCCAGTCCACATTAATGGTACCGTATAAAGTATCATACGACGCTTTGACATATTTCAAATCTCCCACAGGTTGGGGAGCGATGATGAACTTCTGATAACCTTGTTTTGGAGTGGTAGAAGGACGAATACCGACCAGTGAATTAAAGAACCATTCATCAATCTGTCCCATCATAAAGTGATTCCAGGAAGAACCTTGACGGGGGTCCCACTGCTCGGTCAAAGTTGTAGCGCCGAATTTTAACAGGAAACCATATCCGGGAGCTTCTTCATGATTGAACATTTTATAAATAAGTTCATGTTCTCCATTACGCGCCAATGTCTGAATCAGATAACGGTTGCCCACATCACCGGTAGTCAAACGGTTGCCATGTGCTTCCACATCTTTTATCAGATTCGTGAATACTTTCTCATGCAAATCTGCATCCGGTCGGTAGTTACCTTGTTCATCTGCATCCTGCGTCATTTGGAGGAACAACGGAAGCGCATTACTGCATTGGCTTCCTGTACCATATTGTGCAGTATCTTTATGAAGAAAATATTTATTAAATGCAGCCATTATATCCTGTGCCAACGAAGTATAATAACGAGTGTCAAAGTCATTACCCACCATTTTCGCGGCTTGTACCAAATACATGACTGTCATGTAATAATGCGCAGTAGCCACCAAAGGAACGGGTGTATTCCGTGAGAATCCCGCACGAAAATCTCCGTAATCATACCAGTCTCCCAATCCGAAAGACAGAATACCTTTATCTGCACGAGTCTTGAGATAATCCACGTAACGACGCATATTCGGATAATATTTCTTAATCAATGAATCGTCTCCATAAGTCTCATAGTACACAAAAGGGAAAATAACCAAAGAACCACCCCACTCCGGAGATTCGGCAAAAGCATCCATACCCGGACCTTCAAAAATCACGTATTCCGGAGCAGTTGTCGGCATGGCTCCGTTGGAATGTTGTGCATCTACCATATTCTGCATAATCTGCGGAGCGTATGCTGTCAAATCATAGTTATACAACAAACCCGGACCATTCAGATGTACCTGTTCCAGCCACCCAAGTTTCTCACGATGCGGACAATCCGTAAACACAGACTGCATATTGCTGCGAACCGCTTTCTCGATCAATCGATGGGCAGCATTAAATATCCGGTTGGATGATTCGAAAGTGGAAACTTTCTTGGCTGAATTATATACGAAACAGGATTGAATATTCTTTAATACAGGTAACTTCTGCGGATTCTTCTGTCCTTTTAAGACAGCACCCTCTACCTGGATATATCTAAAACCGTAATAAGAGAAACGAGGGTGCCAGGTTTCATCACCTTCCCCTTTCAGAGTGTATTCGTAATAGTGCTGACGCCCTGTCTGACGCTGATTGCAAGCACCTTCATCCGTTAATGCTTCGGCTACAATCAAAGTCACTTTCTGTCCACGTTTACCACGTACTGTTATTTCCGGAAAGCCAGCCAGATTCTGTCCCATATCCAATACAAAAGCAGAAGGATCGACTGTTCTTTTGGTCGATATGGAAGCCGATGCTATTTGTTCCGCATTTAGTTTAGTTACCTTTTGAATATCATAACGTTCCATGATTTTCACCGGAGCCGCCATCTGTGGACGAAGTATTCCTTTAGGAGCTTCCTGTACGACTACCGGACGCCAGTGACTGTCATCAAAGCCAATCTGATTCCATCCTTTCTGTTCACGACGCGCATCATAATCTTCCCCTCCATATATGCAATTGAAGGTTACCGGACTAAAATCATATTTCCAGTCATTATCTGAATGAACTGTCGTACATGTTCCATCTTCGTAGTTAATAACCAGCTCAAATAAAAGTGTGGGAGGACCAAAACTGATCTGTAATTTGCGATAACGCCCCCCCTGCACATTATAGAATCCATTCCCCAATAAGATTCCTACGACATTTTCACCACGCCGCAATTGTTCCGTCACATCGTATGTGTTATAGTAAACAGTTTTATCATAATCACTCCACAATGGAGCAAACTCACTGTTACCTACCTTTTTGCCATTCAAAGAAAACTCATAGAATCCCAGACCACAAACGTATGCCGTTGCTTCCACTATTTTCTTACCCGGTTTTCGGTTTGCCGCCCCTTCTGTCGCATCTCCTACCTGGAATGTTCTTCTCAAACAAATACTTTTCTTTGCCAAAGTGTCTACTGCTTCCCAAGCTGCTTTCACTTCCGGTTTCTTCAACTCTCCACCGTGGAACTTACGCCCTTCCGGTAAATGAGCATTTTGTCGGGTAATAGCTCCAATCCACTGCCCCGAAGATAACCTTTCGGGTACTGCCCGGAATTTCGCTTCACTGCTCCACTCGGAAGGTGTATCTGTTTCATCCCAAACACGAACGCGCCAACTATAATTAAATGAGTTATCAGGACGTATATCTGCCCCCTTTGTAGAAACTAACTGACTCTGCGAAGAATAAACCTTCCCACTATTCCAAACGGAACGCCCTGTAAAAGCCTCCCGAATGTCAATCTCATAGGCAGATTGTCGTGTCCCATTTTCCGGCGATTCCATCACCCAGCCCAAACGGGGTGAACCTTCGACCACTACCAGTCCCTCCTGCATCTCACAGGTAAGACGACTGATGGTTATATTCTTCGCCTGTACAAAACAAGACAAACAAGTTAGCAATGAAAGAAGAATCTTTTTGAATTTCATTTTTCAAGTATCTTTTATTTGTTCGATAAATGGGAATCTAATTCAGACAGAAGAACATAAGAACAAAAAATAAAATAGCAGTTCAATAAGCAATAGAAATAATTTCAAAGCGCAGCATTTATGTTCTTTTGTTCTTATGTCTAAAAATAAAGATTATTTGAGTACATTTTCACAAACAATTCTAGTCAATGTATCTGTATGTCCTACTTCCTTACCATCTACAAAAATGCGTAATCCTTTTCCGCAATGATAACGATCACCATTCTTATCCCAAAGAATCGTCAGATTATGACCGTGATATAATACATTATCCAAACAGAACCAATCCCATTTGTCGGCAGGAATTAAGGGGTTCACTTCAATCGTATTATCCAAACGTGGACGAAGTCCGATCAGTCCTGTAATTATCAAGTCGTTGAAAGTGGAATGGTTATAATAACGGCTACGTTCCTGATCTCCTTTCAGCCAATAACCGGTCACCTCATCTAAATATTCACCAATATAGGGACGACCACGATGGTACTGTGATTCCACATACAATTCCATCTGACGGAAATATACACTGTCAGACAATACAGTCTGCGGATAATTATTCATAAAGTTAGCCATTGCTGTCAATGTCTGTGCGGAAGCAAACGGCCAGATAGCACCGTCCCACTCACACTTGCCTACTCCACGTGTACGGAATTCCGGATGACGACGTTCTGCAGTTGTCAGTCCATAAGGAGCAGAAAAGCCTTTTGCATCCATAATTTCCTTCCAGGCAATTTCATACTTTTGGGCGGTATCCGGCAGGTTGAAATACCAGGGAATATATCCGATTGCTTCACGCACATTCGCAGAAGAGTCCGTACGCATCGTTTCAAAAAACTGATGACGTGTATTCCACAATTCATTTTCTACCAGATTTTTCAAAGTATCTGCTTTCATGCCATATTTCATAGCCATCCCCTCATCACCGGAAAGAATTCCTATACATGAAAGTGCTTTAGCATTGCCATACATATAGCTATTGATTGTCGGCCGGGCATATTTCTTCTTCCGTCCTCCACTGATTGATTCTTCCATACCATCCTGTACATCACCCTGCCAATACAATCCATTTTTCAAACGGTTCGTACGTTCCCAACGCTGATATTCGGTTTCCAGATCTTTCTTCATATCCAGCAGATAGTCCTTATCACCATCTACCATGTAACGAGCCAAAACAGCATCTGCATTCCATGAGCTGAACTTATCCATTTTCTTCATCGGACCGCCATCATTGCCACGATACCATGTATGAATAATCTGATCCAAATATTTCGGATCACGCAACCAACGGCTTTCATAAATGTGATGTCCAATTGCACAAGCAATCAAATTATATTTATCTGAATAAGAACGCTGAACGAGAAACTCGGTCATGCCATAGCCTACAGGAGTCTCCTTGATATGCTTACGGATTGACCACCAACGATAATAATACATTTCTTCAAAGTTATGTTGCGGACACTCGAACAAAGGAATATTTTCCTCCATCCATTCCGAAGCCTTTGCATTGGAAATTGCCTGAACAATATTTTCGTCTTCCATACCGTTGAAATAGTCTGCATAATGACTGAAGTCAGCATACTTTAAAAAAGCAGAAGACGCATCCTTATCTGTAGAAGATGTTTTCACATTGGCAATGCCATATTCAGCCAATGGATCTTGTGCACCTGCATTCGGCAAATCATAAGTCTGGTCGGCAGGAGTATCTACAGTCGGGAATGTACGAGGTACGCCAGTACGGAATACGATTCGCTCCACAGCAGCCACGGGCGCATAGAACATACGCACCCCTACTCTCTTACCATCTACATATACTTGAATATTACGATCAACAGTAGAAAGGACTGCTTCTACATGATAAACCTTTCCTGCTTCATATTTCATCATATTTGCAAACCGGGAGCCGCCTTTCAATCGGAAAATGCCATCATCAGTAAGTTCCATACGAGAACAGGCTATTCCATTCTCATCCAGAAATTCAATCTGGAGTGTGCCTTTATTATTCTGGCCGGCTTTCAAATCAAATGATACTTTCAATTCTTTAGAAGCCGGAATTTTACGTTCCACTTTGGCATAATCAAACGGATCTTTATCCTGCAACTTCAACCATTGATCCTCCAAAGAAACAGGAGCCCAAACCGGAGAATAAATATTCCAGTCAGTCAGTTCCGCAATTGATTTATTTTTTGAGAAATCATCATCCGCATGTGCTGAAGCATTTATTTCCACCGGGACAGGAATACGGGAAATCCACATATCTTCCTTGTTCACACTGTAAGAAACCCACAAATCACCATCATCAGGCACTCCATTGCCTTCCTGAATACCACGCGGATATTGAGGACCGTATGATTTATAATTTCCTCCATAACGCATGGGAGTGATTTCGCCATGTACCAAATTCAATGTCGTATATTCCAATCCATCTTTACTCAAAGATATAGCCAGCGGCCAACGAAATTCCGACGGATTATATACAGTAGCGTATGTACCATCACTTAAACGCTGTCCCCAAATTTTCGCGTTGCTGTTGACGAAACCTTTTGCACGAAGCACAGGCTCTGCCCAGGTATGTCCGCCATCCTCACTGATAGAGGTAAGCGCATGTTTCCAAAGACTGGCAATACGTCCATCCGGCAATGTATAACAATTGAATGCTTTGTATCCTTTCTTCAGCGGGAGAATAGGATCTTCACGGTCGGCTTCTTCCACCCACTGCATCATATACAGCGGATTGTCGAGAATTTCCTGGCAAGCCTTCACAAACTCACGATCCTTGCTTTTCTTAAAATACGGATAATCAGTATTCTTTTCATTAAATCCATGATTATAATAAATGAAATAGATCGGTCCGTAAGGACCGTCTTTCTTTATTTCACGAACCACCCGACCAATACCGTTTCCATCATTGGGATCATCCTTTTTATCCAAAGCAACTCCGTAATTTCCCATTGTAATCAGCTTGCCGGATTTAGAGACATAGAATCCGACACGCTGGTGCATAATGGCAATCAGATCTTTGGCCTGTACACCCGGACGAGATTCTTTGGTGTATCCATCGGGAACTTTATAAGGAGGAAACACTATTTCCGGATTTGTCCAGCGATATCCATCCTTCGAAGTCATCAGAAAAGTCTGTGAAGGCGGTACGTGTTCGTCAGAAGGGTCTGCCAGGTATTGATAGAAAAACTGCCCATTCCAATAAGCCAGCATCGGCTGATGATTATACGTCCATCCATTACCGTTCGAAGCATCGGGATGTTCACGATTCGCACGCACCAACTGAATGTTATGTACTCCGACTACCGGAGACAGTTGTCCGTCGTGACAAGCAGGGTTCGATAATTCTTTTCCTGTATAATGAATTCTATCTTGTGCAAAGGCTGTAGTAGTCAACCAACCGACAGCCAGTACAAAAAGAATTTTAGCAGAGTTGTTCATGATTTATTCTGATTTAAAATTGTTTCCGGATTTATTTCTTTTCTTCCAATAATGCTTTTACGACTGATTCCGGAGCCGTAAATATGGTCCCATGCTTATGCCCTACAGGGATGCTTACCTCTTCTGTTACATCTGTAAAGTTCCGGAAATCCTTCGTACGCATAGCGCCATATATTTTTTTCTTATATACATCAAAATAGATTAGATAATCGTCTCCCACTTTCTCTACAGACGGTCCTTCTACAAAGGATTCTGTGAAAGGCTGGGATGCGGGCGAATAAGGACCGGTCATAGAATCGGAAAAAGCGATTTTCAGATTACGTTCCGGACGGGTGTTATCCTTGAGTACCATTACATAGTCATTCTTTGCCCGTTTCACGATAACGGCATCAATGGTGCTGAATCCTGGATCATACAAAAGTTTTGCTTTCGAAACGGTTTTAAAATCTTTTGTAGTGATATAGTATAAACGATGATTATTATTCTCTTCTTCTATTCCCTTTTTGAAACGCCCGGGGACACAGGAGGCCCATACTACCATAAACTGATCGTTCTCGTCGTCATAGAAAATTTCCGGAGCCCATACATTAATGGTAGTCGGTTCGTCTGCCATTACAGGAATCATCTGTTGTTCCGACCAATGGATCAGATCTTTGGAATGTGCGTAGCCAAACCCTAAATCACCTTTCCAACTTGTAGTCCAGACCAAATGATAGGTTCCATCCGGAGTACGTACCATCGAGGGGTCCCGCATGAGCTGGTGCTGTCCCAGTTCCGGCTTTAGCCAAACTCCCGGAATACTGTCCCAGTGAATTCCGTCCTCACTGTATAAGTATCTCAACCCCTCATCAGCCGGTTCATGAAACGAAGTGAACATGTAGTAGTCTTTGTTCCCCCCACAAGAAGCCAGAAACAGAAGACTTATTGCGGCTAATGTATTTCTTAACTTTTTCATTTGTATATTCTATATTTGTATCTTTTATACAGAGGAGACGATGGAAAGCGCCATTTGTACTCAAATATACTAGAAGAATCAGTAGATTCAAAATTTATATACGATAAAAGGGCGACTCTCCGAGCCACCCTTTCCACCATCAAACAAACTAACCATTTACAATGGGAAAGAATTTCACTTCTTTTTATAGTATCTTATTTTTTAATTATATAGAACCTCCACGGGCTTTTATACGTTTATACCATTCCTCTCGTTCTTTCTTCAGGTCATATCCACGTTTAGCCAGATAGTTGTTGATACGTCCTTTGTATTTTCCGAAAGCAGCGTGTTTCTTATTCGAATTTTCTGCATCCAACGCAAATTCACGGGCCTCTATCAACCAAGCATAGATTTGAGCTTTTTCTTCTTCTTTCAAAGTAGGAATCATGTCTAGATGTGAGTCATAAGTCACTTTTACTACTCCATAAGTCATGCCATCTTTAACAGCTTCTATTTGCTTTTCATCAAGAAAGAGAGATAAATTGGCAGGAAAAGCGAAATGTGAACGATATAGTGCCGCATCTTTTTCATTTTCCGCAGCTTTCAAAGCTTCATTTTTAGCCTCACCAGTCAACCCGGATTCTTTTACTTTCTTGACTTTCGCATCCCGCACCTCATAAATATCATTTAATTCGAAGTAACGATTGGCTATGACATTGCGAACATCTTCGGCTATTTTCGCATCTGTAAGTCCGAGTTTATCAACGATCTTTTGTGACCGGCTGACAATAGACTTTACATATTCAGGATCACGATTCTCTTTATTTAAGTCGACTGCCTGTGCAGACATCCAACCGGAAATAAAAAGCAATGATAGTATCAGTATCTTTTTCATAATTACATTAATTTTCCTTTTTCAGCCAATGTATCGTAGTTGTTCTTCATATCTCTCCAATCTACTTTATGCTTTGTACTGATACCGTTGATGTATTTTTCAATATTAGTATATCCGTCACCAGTACAGTCCTTATTGGCATCACTCGGATCATTCGGATTTAGTCCGTTAGCAATTTCCCATTCGTCCGGCATACCATCTTTGTCTGTATCAACATAAGGAGTACCTTTGTATTCAGGATAACCACCCATCTGGCGAATATCAGTAATAATACCCTGCTTATAAGAATCTTTCGGTAAACGACGATACTTGAACTGTCCATCTTCTCCCATTGACTTAGGAGACAAACCTGTTAAGTCACCATAAGCATCTTTAGGAAGTTTCTTTTCATAATAAGGAATACCTGTTCTTACTTCTTCAATCACACGTTCGTCAACAATATCACGACAAGGAATATTCGCGCCTACATGTTTCAATACATAATCATAAGCATCTTTAGCCCCCATGATATTGATATACGGCATCTCAAACGGCTGATAGCTACGCATGTATTCAGTATATCCGTCAGTGTTCGGTTGAGTTTCAATCTGAATACCGCCATTCCAGTTGTCTTTAGTTATTTCAGGATAGCCTTCCATTATATTTCCATCGGCATATACTCGTCCATATTCTTTATGATCCAGCTTACTACGTCCTGCTTCCGGTTTCAAGATACGATGTCCTACATTGGAATCCTTAGGAGTAGCAGGTCCCGGTTTATAGTAGTTGTTAATCATATTGAACATCGCGGTATAATCACCACCATCGGAAGAACGGTGCACCCAATTGAATACTACATTATTAACGAAATTGAATATGCCATTCCAACCGATAGAAGGATTACGTCCGGAGTTACTAGCCCAGAGGTTACGGGCAAATGCACAGTTCTCACCACCTAACGTACTACCGAACGCATGATTGTATGTATCCAACGCTTTTGCAGAGATCGTGTTTTGAATAGTTACGTTTACAGTAGGAAGTTTCAAATCTTTGCTTTCATACTGTCCTTCACTCGGGTCGTACATGTGGCGATAGAAAGAAATGTTTTCATCCAATCCCCATGTACAGGAACAGTGGTCGATCATTATATTACCAACAGGGTTACCTCCGAAAGAGTCATCACGATGCCATACTTTCGTTTCTCCACGACGGAAACGCATATGACGTACAACCACATCATGTGTATCTACCCAAAATGATTCTCCAGCAATACAAACACCGTCTCCCGGAGCTGTTTGTCCGGCAATGGTTACGTAAGGAGCACGGACGATAATCGGAGATTCCAGACGGATGATACCAGCAACATTAAAAACGATAATACGTGCACCACCAGTTTCACATGCTTCACGGAAAGAACCCGGTCCACGATCATTCAGATTTGTGACAGTTATCACTTTACCTCCACGACCACCGAAACTGTACATACCACCACCTTCAGCACCTGGGAATGAAGGGATATCAGCCTGTGGCAAATCGTACGGACGACCAGCCCAAGGAATATATGGACGTCCTTCTCTAGCTTCTTTTTGTACTATCGGCAACGCTTTTGCCCATGCTTCATCAGAGCGTTTCCGCTCTTCAGTCATCATTTTTGTATAGTTTTCTTTGGCTTCGCCAGATATTTGTGGGTATTGCGCCCATGCAACGGTCGGAGTCAACATTGTTGCAGCAAAAACTGCTAAAAGTACCTGTTTCTTCTTCATTTTTATTTGGTTTTGTGAAGTTGTTAATTCAAAAATACAATAATAAGACGAAAGAAGAAAAGATTTGTAATCAGTAGAACAGAATTTATTATCCTAAATATGTTTTTTCCCTCAGAACCCATATTCCTATCAAAAAAATAACGTCTCCAATCCTCTCATTCAAGAGATATTAGAGACGTTATCAAGATAAATCAGATATTATAAATTTATTCTGCTAATGGATCGAAAGTACCGTTAGCACCACCATTATTATAATCTGCCCAACCAATAGTCTGTGGCAATGTCTGATTAGCCTTTTGAGCTCCTTCCGCAAAACCTAGGAAGTAATATCTAGGAAGAAAATTCATATATTTAGGTGTATGATCAGTAGTATATGCATCACCTTTCTTCATTTTACGCGTCAAATAAGTATTATAAAACTCAACTAACTTATTCTGTTGACTGGAAATATCCGCTTGTCTCAAATCTAATGCATCCGGACGTGTTACATCTTTTAGAGGATCTGGATTTACTCCATTTATTTCCCACGAAGTACCACCAAGCCCTTTACTCTCATGAGTACTACTAACACGGAATTCAAGATTATCACGGCGTTGTCCATTGAGTTGTTTAAAACCTAAATAAGTGCAAGTGTTTCCATTCCAACCAGACGGAACCCATGTGTCAGGAGCACCTTCTGCTCTTTCTGCACCACCATCAAACAACATCCAACGGCGTAAGTCATCAAAACGTTTTCCTTCATAAGCCAATTCAATCTGACGTTCGTACAAGATGGCAGCAAAACATGCAGCTTGGTCACCTGACAAGTTGGTCTGTAAACCGAAATTATTTGCAGATGTATATCCTACACGAGCACGTATCTTCTTCAATTGTTCAACAGCTACTCCCATTTCACCAGCACCACATGCAGCTTCTGCATAATTCAACAACACTTCAGCATAACGAATCTCCAAATATGGGCTACCACTAAATTTAAAACCATTTGCTTGAGTAAATTTATATCTGGCATTCGAATTCACATCTAAATCATCCGAACGTTTACGTATATAGAAACCTTTAGCATTTGTCAACAAGTTATCCGCACCATAAGTATTAGAGCTACTAGCCTCTTCATTATCTCTATCACTCTCATTAGCATACCAAACATAGTTCCACAAATTATACTTATCCCCTGTATAAGGATTATTATTGCTTGCATTCTTAGGATCACCACTGAAAGCCCAGCGTACTCCGGGGAAAGCAAATGTCCGATAAAAACGAGGATCACGATTGGCAAATGGAACATTCTTATCATAAGCAACAGAAGATTGCTCTAGTGTAGTATAAGTATTGCACATAGAAGGTCTTTTTCCATCAGCCATAGGAAACATATCAACCATCATAGCAGAAGGAGTTTTGCCACCACCTCCCATGGCATTTGATGGCCGAATACCATGTTCCCATGAGTTATTTTTACTAAAATCAGGTACTCCACCAGTGGCTATATCATTATATAGTGTTACAAACACAGCTTCTGTATTGCCATCAACCATTGAAAAAACATTCGCCCAACCTGAAGCATTAGTTCCGGCATTACCTTCATTAACTAAACCATATCCACAAGCATTTATTCGGGGTAAATCAGCAGTGATTTCATTATAAGCTTTCCTCCAACGTTCCACATCATTTTTACGGTTAAACAACGGACTTGCATATAACAAAAGAGTTCGTCCTTTCAATGCTAGTGCTGTACCGGAAGTAACACGTCCAAAATCACTTGAAGGCCATCCTCCATTTTCAGTAAACGGAGCAAGCAACTGCGCTGAACGCTCTAAATCCTCACAAATAAAATTAACACACGCTTTTGTTGTAGAACGAGGAGTGATAGCCCCTGCCACTGGTTCTTGTACTTCCGTAATTATAGGCACTCCACCATACCACTTCACCAAGTTGTAGTAACACCATGCACGAAAGAAATAAACCTGTCCGAGTAACTCATTCTTTTCTTCTTCTGAAAGAGTACTATTCTCTATACCATAAATAACATCATTGCAATTACGAATACGTCCCCAAACACTTGCCTGAATATTATTACCACTATTATGAAAATAATCAGGAACCGTATTGTTTCCACTCTGACTGGTCATCGGAGCGTCAGGATCTACGAATGATCCGAATCCACTATACTCTTCTGTAGACTTAGACTGTAAATCAGCTGCTCCGGTACTATTGTATTTCCAACTTGGTTCGGAACTCGCATTAGGCAAGCACCAAGCATATATATCATCTACACGTGCTTTTGCACCACTGAATGTATTATATGTACTTGCGTCAACATAGTCGTAATTTTTTTTATCTTGTAGAAACTCATCACTACATGAAGTGAAAGCACCTATCGCCATTAAAGCAACACTGAAAGCTATTATATTTTTTCTTTTCATCGTTATTTCTTTTTAGAATGTCACATTTACACCAATAGTAAACTTACGCAAAGTAGGATAACTACCATAAGAAGTCATAGGATCTATAAAATTATCAGGATAAGGATTATAGAAACTAAATAAGTTCTGTCCTGTTACATTGAAACGACAACTTTCAATACCGATCAATCTTGTAAACTTCGATGGTATGGCATATGCTAATGTTAAGCGATTCATGCTAACGCGAGTTCCACTCACTCTCCAATATGTTGAATTCACACTATTAACACTACCCCATCTTAAGTTAGGATATTTTGCATTGCGATTAGCTTTTACAACCACATTACCTGACGCATCAACTACATCATTATAAACAAACATATTATCTGTATTCCAGAAGGATGGCATATTGGTATATTCCAGATCTGTATACGAACCCGATCCTGAACCAACCATGTTACCGATCTTAAGTGCCGATGTTGGGACAAAACTATATCCTCCCCAACTTGCGCTTATCTGTGCAGACAAAGAAATACCTTTCCATTCTGCACTCAAATTTGTAGTGAAACCATAAGGATTACTTCGGTTTGACAAACGGACTTGATCATTTTCATAACTTACAACTCCATCTGGTCCAGCATAGGTTCCGTCGGTCTGTTCTGCACCACGAATATCTTTATATATTAACATACCAGGTTTTACATTATCCTTAGTCATACCCATATATGATGTAATATTATATTTGGTGAAATATTCATCTATATCTTGATAACTACGGAACATACCAAGACACTGCATTCCCCATGTTCCCATATCGGTACGACTGCCCTCATGAATCTTCATATAACGCTGGTTGGTTTCCCAGTCCATCATGAGCACCTTATTATCCGTATATCCGGTATTCACAGACACTTTATATTTAAAATCTTTTCCTATTTTATCTCTCCAAGTCACAGATAACTCCATGCCATATGTGTCCAACTCTCCATAATTAAAATTCGCAGACTGTGTTCCTACTGTACCTGGAATAGAAGCTGAATATGGGAGTAACATTTCGCGATTCCACTCATAATAACCATCAATATTGAATGATAAACGGTTATTCAACACATTGAAATCCAAACCAAAGTTTGCTTTATATGACTTATCCCAGTGTGCATCACGGTTTACAGCGGATATTTCTTTATTAATAGTTATATGATTACCAGCGTTTGTTGATGTATTAACACCAAATATAGGTCCTTTATCTTTATCAACCGCATAGTTCTGCATCCATTGCCATGCTTTCGTATTATCCCGACCTGTTAAACCAAACGAAGCTCGTACTTTCAAATAATCAACCCATTTCACACTCTTTTTAAACCATTCTTCTTGTGATATAATCCAACCAGCAGAAACTGAAGGAAAAACTCCCCAATAATTTTCAGGAGCAAACTTGGTTGATGCATCCGAGCGAAGCAGGAACTCAAACAAGTACTTATCAGCATATGCATAGTTCACACGACCAATATATGATAATGTACCAGACTCTGCACGTTTAAATTCTGTAGTAGATGCACTATTATATTGAACTAGATTCGATTGTCCATTGGTAAATTCATAAGGATTAGTAACCTGTCCCACTAAATATTCACTTTCAGCCTCTGATTTTTCAATAGAAAACAAAGCACCTATATGATGACTACCAAAATCACGGTTATAAGTTGCAGTGAAGTTCATCTGATAATTATCAGCACGGCTCATTGTACGAGACAAATAAGGATCCCCACTGGCATTGTTTATAGCAGAACCATTATTAGCTAGTAAGAAATTGTTTTCTGCCAGCAACTCTTCATAAAGAGATTCCTGCCCTTGGATAGGTGTATACAAGTGATTTCCACTTCCAGCACGTTTGGACATATAATAAAGCTCATATGACGAACCATATTGATTGTTTTTTGTAGAATTGATACTCTTTGAATAAGAGAATTTTAGTTTTAACCCTTTCAACCATTTATTCCATCCAAAATCATATTCCAGCCCCGCATTAATGTTCATATTCGATGTTTCTGTTCTATTATAATCCCCTGCGTTTTGAAGCAGAGAAAATGAATAGTTTTGCGAAGAACTTACCTGTGAATTGCTAATACCATAAGGCACGATTGGAATACCATTCACTTCTTCAGGAATATAATATGGACGAACTAACAGAAGATTATAGTCTTTCTCGTCATTACTACCTCCAACCTTCACATTCGGTTTGTTTTTCTTTCCATAGTCACCTGAAACCTGAAGACTTGCTTTTAACCATTTACTAATCTTCACATCAACACCAGCACGATAGTTCCAACGGTTATAATCCAGATTACCAAGATTACCATCTTGATCAAAATAAGATATTCCTCCAAAATAATTAGCTCTTTCTGAACCACCGGTCATATTGATACTATGTTTTTGTGTCAATGCCGCTTTCCAGTATTTGTCCAACAAGTCATAATTCAAACCTTTCATTGCATTCAACTCGTCTGCCTGAAACAAATCATTTTGCAAATTAATAGATACGTCAGTCGGATCAGCCGCACGTACAGCATTCCAAAGTTGACCATATTGGTAAGCATTCAACATCTTAGCACGCGAAACCTCATCCACAACGCCAAAAGTTCCACTATATGAGATCTTAGGTGCACCTTGTTTACCTCTCTTAGTAGTAACCAATATAACACCATTGGCAGCACGAGCACCGTATACAGCAGCCGCAGCATCTTTCAAAACCGAAATACTTTCAATTACAGACGGATCCAAATTATTAAATGCAGTTGCTCCTAAGTTTTCTGTAACATCACCAATTTTCACTTCTACAGGATAAATATACCCATCAATAACATATAATGGTTCTGAAGCAGTACCACCAATATCTGATAAAACATCATTTTGACGAATATTAATCCGAGCATTCTCACCTGGTCGTGCATCTCCACCACTAACGCTAAGTCCATTTACCATACCACTCAACGTACTTGCCAGGTTACCGGAAGCAAGATCCTGAATATCATCCATAGGTACAGTAGCAATAGCTCCTGTTAGATGCGCTTTTTTCTGCGTACCATAACCTACCACTACAACCTCATCTAACTGCTGCGTATCTTCTTTCAGTTCAATCTTAGTCTGCTTAAAATCTGATAATACCTGTGTTATATACCCTATATAAGATATTTCAACCTGTTTTCCAGATGGAACAACAACCATAAATTTACCATCCAAATCAGTTATAGTCCCAGTAGTTGTACCTACCACCTTCACAGAAGCACCAATAATAGGTTCCCCCGTCGTATCTACCACTACACCTTTGAATGTCTGTGTTTTCTGGGCAATAGCAGGCAAAGCCATTGTGAAAGCCAGAAATATGCCAAGGCACAATTTAATTA
Source organism: Bacteroides sp. AF32-8BH (assembly GCF_003435205.1). NCBI lineage: Bacteria > Pseudomonadati > Bacteroidota > Bacteroidia > Bacteroidales > Bacteroidaceae > Bacteroides > Bacteroides sp. AF32-8BH. Next base: position 47,862 of record NZ_QVLZ01000038.1, read on the forward strand.
TATTATTATGTTTCATTATTATAGCATTATAATTTATACTTTATATTTATTTATACCAACGAGGGTCACCACCTTTATTTTTTACAGCTTCTGCACCTTTAGGTTCAAAATCAACACCACCGTTAGTTTTTAATAAGTCAAGTTCCTGCAAGAAAGGACCTACGAACGCAGGGTCTTCAAGTGTAGCAAACGGATTACCATTATCATCTTTTCGTCCTCCTGTATCATTGCCATTAGGAGTTCCACCATCAACTCCCCAAATAGTATTGCCAACAGTTGATTTCTTATTATTACTTTGAAGATACTGATATAAACGATATACATCATAGAATATATTGTATTCAACTTTTTGTGTCATTGAGGTCTTATCATTAGGTATATTATTGCCAAAGTCTTTATTTGAAAAAGTCTTACAGAATGTGTTATTGGATATAATGTGAGTTGAAGTATTATCACTCTTGCCAAAATATTTCCAAGGTTGTGAGTTATTTTGATAACGAATAAAATAAGCAGAACTATTTTTCACTAAATTATAAAATGTACTATTCTTAATAGTCATATCTTTAATTGTACCCGTAGCACCATATAAATTAATAACCCCATTAGAGCCAGCATTATTCATCTGTACGATGCAATCTGTAATACGGAAATCACGTAAAGTCCATGGTTTTTTATTACCATAAAGCAAGCTATTCTGCAGATTTTTGATATTACATTCCTGAATAATTACAGGCTTATTGATGATATAACCATCTTGATTAGCTTCATCTTTATCATAGCCTAAACTCTTTATTGATATTGTTTCACTAGGTTCTCCACTTAGAGTTAAAAAACCAGCACCAGTCATTTCTGAACAATCAAAATTAATGAATTTAATTTTCAATCCAGCTTGCGTCATAAATCCTCCGCTAGCTCCAACTTTTACCGTTGGACGATTATCTTTATCAGTACTACGAAGTGTAATCACATTCAATCTAAAATCAACAATACCATTCAGAACATAAGACTTACCTGCTTCCAAAGCAAAAGCTTGTTCTTTATCACTATCTTTCAATTGATTATTAATATATTCAGCTATATCTTCACCTACAGGAATTGTTGTAGCAGGCACCAATGCAACATATTTAAAATCAGTACTCTCTTGTGCTTCCTTATTGTTCAGTTTTTCATTGCCAAGTGTCTTTATTTTTATTTTATAGGTAGCATCTTCTGTTTTCGTAAATACAACAGATGAACCATCTACAACACTATCTTGCATCACAACAACAGGATTCTCTGTAGTAACTGTAGGGTCTGCCGGATCTTCTATAAGATCTACATTAAGCAAATATCCTCCAGCTCCCATAACTACCGGCCACGTTATCTTTACACTTTCTGTACCATCAGAGTTTGTTAAGGTTGAAAAGCTATTATCGTCGATAACCGGCGATTCCAACTGTGCATTTGTCACACCTCCAGAAAAGGTTTCATTATCATCAAAACCTTTAGCACAAGAAACGAATAAAAGAATTGCTGACAAGCCCCATAACTTTCCGGCAATCTTCATTTTAATCTTCATTTTACTCTTCATAGATTAAATTTTAATTTAAACAAAAATAATATATTATATCTTCAAAATCTAAAAGATCTTTTAAGGAAAGACGTACAATCAAAAAATATGTAATCACTTAAAAGAATAAAAAAAATAGATTTTGCATTTTTTTCTCTCTCTTTGTAATATTAACTATATCATAATATCCTCCTATCTCTGTTGAAACACCTCTTTCAAATACTTAATATTCGTACTATAATTCTTTTTCACGTTCCGCACGTCATCCTTATCGCGCGAACGTTCTACTACCAGCCATCCAATCCATCCCATCTTATCCAGCGTCTTTTTCACCTTATTCATGTCCAATCGTTCATTATAAGGTAAAGTCACTCCATCTGTGTCCGTACAGTGAATCTGGCAAATCCTCTTTTTCCCCAGAATTTTCAGCTCCTTGCACAAATCCCTTCCATTCTCCAATGCATTTTGAAATTTAAAATAGATCTTGATTCCGGGAGAATTAATTTCTTTCAGTAGTTTCACATCTCCTTTTGCATCCAGTTGAGTTTCAATACCAATCACCACTCCTTCAGAAGCTGCCATATCTCCTACCTCCTTCAAGCGTTTTACAACTTCTGTCCGTAGTGCCGGAATCTTTTCCCATCCGGCTTTGATTCCTCCCAAAGGAAGAAAGGCTACTTTGGCATTCATCACTTTCATGGCATGAAGGCAATCCTGAACTAAATCTTTATAGTTAGCTCGTTCCAGAAAAGACTGTCCATAGAAACCGGACATAGCAATAGAAGAAACTTCTAATTGATATTTTTGAGCAGTTTCACGAAATAACTGCTGGAAATGGGGCTCGCGCAATTTATTATCAAACATTTCCCTCTTGCCAAGACCACCCATATCCAATTCTACACCGTCACCATTCAATTCATGTACCAATTGGAATGAACCGATTTTCTGACGTTTCAGAATCATCCAGTCACATACGGCTATTTTATAACGTTGTTCCTTTTGCTGCGATCCGGCAATTGCCAATAGAGGAAAACACTCTGCAAGTATCAATATCCAAAGGATATGTTTAAATAAATTTCTTCTCATTTTTTATTTTATTGCATACGATTTACATAGTAGACGTATGGAATAGATTTTTGTAATCACCTATAAAACAGAGAATAACTAAAAATACTACGGAGTATAATTTAATAAAAGTAAGATAGTGACGGTATATGCCCGGGATAGTGACGCTATCTTGGTCCGATACCGTCACTATCCCGGGCATATACCGTCACTATTTTCGAAGAAGTAATAACAGAAGTAAATGTAAAAAAATGGGCTGCCGGACTATAAAAAGTCCGACAGCCCTGTCAACCCAAAAACGATACCTATGAAACACTGTGTGTTATTTCAAATCAAACTTTAAATATTTGCCGTGAACAAGTTCATCATGTGTGATATGATATTTATTGAACTTCTTGCCATCCAATAGTACCTTATCAATATATAAAGTTCCTGGTTGAGTACGATTGGTTTCAATCACCAATTCGTTCTCTTTATACCATTTCGGATCTAACCGGATCGTTACCTTATTAAAGACCGGAGTCGTCAATGTATATTCGGGCAGTCCGGGACAATCCGGATAAAAACCGATCATATTGAAAATAGCCCAGGAAGACATCGTTCCCGTATCATCATTTCCTGGAATACCATCAGGTTTTGTTGTAAAGTACTTATCTAATAAACGCTGCGTCTCTTTCTGCGTACGCCATTCTTCACCTTTAAAGTATGAGAATAAATGAGCATAAGCAATATCCGGTTCATTTGCCGGGTCGTAAAGTCCTTCATCAAAAACCATTTGTAGTTTATCAATAAAAGGTTTCTTTCCCCCCATTAATTTCGCCAAGCCATATACATCATGTGGTACATAGAACGTATAATTCCAGGAACTACCTTCATGGAAACCGGGATTCGGTTCAAAGTTCTCTCCTTGTCTCGGATTAAACGGGCTATAAAACGTTCCATCGGGGAGAATCGGACGGAAAGTACCAAATTCTTTACTATAATAATGTTTGTATCCTAAAGAACGTTTATAGAACATCTCTGCATCTTTCTTTTTACCTAAAGCAGCTGCAAAACGAGACAATGCAAAATCGGCAATATAATATTCCAATGCATGAGAGACGGAATTGTCATACTGTTCACGAAGGGGTACATATCCTTTAGACATATAATCATCATTATCAGGACGCATCAAGTTTTCCGCCCCCGGTAACGTAGCAGATTTGTACATTGCCTCATAAGCCAAATCAACATCAAAGTCACGCAAACCTTTCATCCAGGTATCTACAATTACCGGAATACTCGGATCACCTTCCATTGTCAATGTTTCTCTGCCATATAATTCCCACTTAGGCAACCATCCATGTTCACGATACATATCAAGCATTGTGCGCACCATTTCCATCTGACGTTCCGGATAAACCAAGGTCAGCAATTGATGAACATTGCGGTAGGTATCCCAAAGAGAAAATACGGTATAGCGATCACCTTTGGTTGTCAGGATCTTATCACTTTCCATTGCCGGATATTCTCCGTTTACATCCTGCAAAATATTAGGATGAATCAGCAAATGATAAAGCGCTGTATAAAACACAGTCTTTTGGGCATCTGTACCACCTTCCACTGTTATGCGTGACAAGTCATCATTCCATTTGGAACGTGCTTCCGCATGAATCTTCTCAAAATCCTTTCCAGCCTGTTCACGATCCAGATTCAAACGGGCATTTTCTATGCTTACAAAAGAAACTCCCATTTGTACTTCTACTTGTTCACCTTCTTCTGTATCGAAGGAGAAATAAGTACCAATGTCATCTCCTGCTATTTCTTTTCCGTAGCGAGTATAAAGTTTATACTTTCCCTGATCCTTATCCCATTCAGCCTCAACCCCCATCATCGGACGTTGTTTCTTCCAATACCCTGTTGCAGAAGGATTCTTTTTAACCCGCAATACAAAGTAAATAGGGAATACAGCTTGAGGATTATAACAAAATGTACCAAGTAGTTTGACTCCTTCCACTTCGCTATCGCTTACACGACGAAGCATAGCGCCACTCTCATTCGTTAACCCCTCACCCAAATTCAGCAGGATGTGGCTTTTCCCTTTTGGGAAAGTAAACCGGGCAATACCGCTACGCGGAGTAGCCGAAACTTCTGTTTTTACATTATATTTAGTCAGATAATTAGAATAATAGCCCGGTGAGGCCTGTTCATCCTTATACTTACTACCATATTCTTTATAATCCACATTCAGTTCTCCGGTAGTAGGCATCAATAATAAAGAACCTAATTCCGGACAACCGACTCCACTCAAATTCACATGAGCATATCCGGTAAAGAAACAATTTGTATATTCATAAGGCGTAGACCACCATCGGGCATCTTTATCGTATGTGTTTTCGGAAGATCCCATCACATTGAAAGGAACCACAGACATCATACCATTGGGGCAAATCGCTCCCGGATTGGTCGTTCCGAAATTTGTAGTTCCGATAAAAGGATCCACATAATCTATCAAAAGACTTTTATCCGTATTAAGGGGAGGGCTCCCCCCTTCCCCCGCATAGGCGGAAAGAAGGGAAAAAGCAAGTGTGTAAGTTAATATAATACGTTTCATATCTTTATTAAATGATACTCGTTCGTTTCGTAAAATCGATAATCTCTTTTATATATCCGAAGGCCATACCTACCACAGTATCTGCCGCACCATAATAAACAGCAACACGTTCACCATCTTGCAAAGCAGCACAGGGGAATACTACATTAGGAACGTCACCCTGAAGTTCGTAAGGAGCAGCCGGACCTATCAGATATTCACGTGTACGGTAAAGAACTTTTTCCGGATGATCTTTATCCAATATGGCAGCTCCCATAGCGTAACGGAAACCATTACAAGTAGTGATTACACCGTGATAGAACAGCAACCAGCCTTCATCTGTAAGGAAAGGAACCGAACCTGCACCAATCTTTGTACACTGCCAAGCGCTTTCCGGGAAAGGAGTCACTTTCATTACACAACGGTGTTCACCCCAATATTTCATATCCGGGCTATAGCTGATGTATATATCGCCAAACGGAGTATGTCCATTATCACTTGGACGACTCAACATCGCATACTTGCCATCGATCTTCTGCGGGAAAAGTACACCATTACGATTGAAAGGCAAGAAAGCATTCTCGCACTGGAAAAACTCCTTAAAGTCAAAAGTATAGGCAATACCAATCGTAGGGCCATGATAGCCATTACACCAAGTCACCCAATAACGGTCTTCAATCCATGTAACACGAGGGTCGTATTTATATTCCGACTCAATCATTTCCGTGTTACCTGCTTTAAACTGAATAGGTTCATGATTGATATCCCAATGAATTCCGTCCTTACTAAAACCTGCAAAGATATTCATCTGTACAGCTTTGTTATCACAACGGAATACGCCTGCAAAACCATCCTCAAAAGGAACAACAGCACTATTGAAAATACTATTAGATGAAGGAATATGATAACGTCCGATAACTGGATTTTGTGAGTAACGCCACATAACGTCCGTACATCCGACAGGACGATCTTCCCAAGGAATTTGAATTTTATTCATAATCGTTGATTTTATATTATTTATTTTTTGAGTCATCATACGTGAAAGGTATGAAATAAGTAATCAGAAAAGCTGGAATAGTTGCGATTAACACATAGATAAAGAAATTACGATATCCTAATAAGTCACTAAGATAACCACTAACCATTCCCGGAAGCATCACTCCCAGATTCATGATTCCTGAAGCAAATGCGTAATGTGACATTTGATGTTTGCCTGGAGCAATCTGTTGCATCATAAACAACGTCAATCCGACAAAACCAAAGCCATAACCAAAATATTCCATTGTTATACAAGTTCCGATCAGATATACATTAGTAGGCTGTGCAACTGCCAAAAAGGTATAGGCTACAAACGGAAGATTAAAAATACAGCAGAGAGTAAATAGTGTCTTTTTCAATCCGAACTTAGAGACATAAATACCTGCTAACAATGAGCCTAAAACGAAAGCAGCGGAACCAAAGATACCATTTAGCGTGCCGATCTCTGTTAACGACAGTCCTAAGCCGCCTACATCCCTTGAAGCACGCAAAAACAGCGGAGCTATTTTCATGATAAAGCCTTCTGCCAAACGATATAAAATAATAAAACAGATGTAATAAAGAATATGCTTTTTAGTAAAGAAGTTAGCAATTACTGCTACCAATTCGTGTCCAACCTCCGATGCAGTTTTCTTTGTTGTTGACGGAACCTGTGTAGAAGGTAACATTTTTATATGATAAATACCGATCAGTACCATTATTGCCGCAATTACGCCGAAAATAATCATCCATGCAGATGAATACGCTCCTTTGTTAGCATCTATCGAAGCACCTTCTATTGCTCCGAAGTGCTCTGCCAATGCTCCTGCCATAGCAACTAATCCTCCATTAGCAACCAATTTGGCTACATTATAAAAAGCCCCTTGAACTCCGATATATTTTGCCTGATCTTCCTTGTTCAATTCAGCCATATATACACCATCACAAGCAATATCGTGCGTTGCTCCACTAAAGGCAATCACTGCCATCGTAGAGATACTTATAGCGAAAAAGTAATCGAAAAACAAAGAAAAGGCTACTACTCCAAACAATACACCACTCAATAATTCTGTAATCAATACGAAGAATTTTTTCGTCCGATACATTTCAAGAAAAGGGCTCCACAAAAATTTCAGTGTCCAAGGCATCATAATCAGAGAAGTCCAGAATGCAATTTGCGTATCCGAAATTCCAAGATCCTTAAACATGAAAACAGAAACCAGATTAATAGCAATAAAGGGAAGTCCCATTGCAAAATAAGCAGTAGGTACCCAGCAAGCCGGGTTAATAGTTTTTCGTTGAGAAGCAGTTTTATTCTGTTGCATAAATCATAGTATATAGATGAAAAAAAACATTTTTCTGACCCATCTATATATAATACAACTAAAAGGGGGAAACTACTAACGTCTCCCCCCTACTTTTTTTATTTTATTATCACTTCGTCTATAAAGAACCACGAAGGATGGCCTACACCATAATGCCAAGTCGGACATTCTTTCGTTCCGGTGACTTCTACTTTCACATAACGAGTTTTTATCGGTTCGGCTGATTCAGCCTTGACTCCACGGAATTTTACCTCACCGGTACGTTCTTCCGGTAAATCAATCGTTTTCCAATGTGTATAATGCTCACCGTCTTCAGCATATGAATAAACCACCTTTAGAGGAAAAAGAATCCAGGCCCCTATTTGATGAAGAAAATCTGTTTCCACACTTTGTATCTCTTTTGTTTCGCCCAAATCTATAACAAATGCACCATCGGTTCCTTCCCAACCAATCCAGCTATCAACAAAGGTTGCTCCACCAAACAAACCGTCAACCAATGCGTTCTTTCCTAATGCCGCATATTTTCCGGTAGGAGGAATTAGATAAGTAACTTTTGCACCCAAAGCTAAACTTCTTTCTTTCTGCGGCATGTAACGTTCGCGATACAATTTGCAATAGTCTACCGGTGAATTGGAACGCTCATTCAATGTAGGAACTTGAAACTCTTTCACGCGTTCCTCAAAAAGGTCTAACTTCTTATTAATATCTACCAAATCTTTTTCTGTCTCTGTTCGTGCAATCTCCAGTTCTGAATACTGAATTGGCAGACGTGCCCGTTGAACTCGTTTTAAGAAATCGGGTTCTGCTGCAACAGCCTTTTCAGCCAAATCAAATAAATGATTATAACGACGCATCAAAGCAGGCTTTAACATGCCATATTTATGTGATACAGGTGAATCATATATCCACAACCTCTGTCCACTACCAATTAATGCGCCTTCCATTATCTTTATGTACTGATAAAGATATGGCGCTGCTTCCCCATAATATCCATGCAGAAAATGTTGCATCAATGAGTCTACATTAACTTCTGGATTCCACATTAACTTTGACACTAAATAAGCGCGAAGTTCTGCAAAATCTCCTCCCCTGCTCCCTGCTATTTGAGAGAAATGCATGGTGGCATGATTCTTTTTGAAAAGACGGATATTGTCCTGTAAAATATGGAAATTAGGAAATGGAGCCAGATAATTATCAAAGTTAATACCGTAATCCCACACGAAAATATTATTGGTAATCTTAGACCATCCTTCCATGGCTTTCACAAACTTTTTTCCCGAAGCATTCTCCGTCAAAGTTACTTCACGGTCACAGTCAATATCACATAACATAATATTCACATTCGGCAAAGGTTTCACATGTTTCGGAGGATTCATCGTATATAGATAAGCCAATGTGGAAAATTCTTTATCCGGAAAACGGGCAGCCAACTTATTCAGAAAAGTGATGATACTTCCTGATAATGCTCCTTCATAATCATCAATTGCCTTACAAGCATCACACGTACAATTTGTATAATTACCATCATTCTGACTTACAGACATGATATGTTTATCTGGATTTGCTTTGAAAATAGAATCAACACGTTGAGCAACAATCTCAAAAACCTCCGGATTACTCAAACACCACTGACTGGCCTTTCCCGGGTGGCGTTTTCCTTTGAAGTAAGAATAATATTCCGGATGTTCTTTCCCATAAATGGATGAAGGCAGAAGCTTATCAAAAGTATGCACCCAATAACCGGCAGCAAACACTTCATTCGGTTCCTCTAAACGATTCCACCACTTATAAATAGAGTCTGTATGGATAGCATAACATTGTGTCTGACGATAACGAAAGCCCGGGTTTTCGACTTTATTAATGAAGGGTAAGTTCACCGTTTTTGAAGGGGTAAGAGAATATTCATTCTCTCCCCAATAATCGATACCCAAATATTGCTCCAATAAAGTAACAACTCCATATACAACACCGTTTTCTTTACCAGATATTTTTAGAATACCATCTTGAGTAGAAATAGAGAATCCATCCTCTGTTACTTCCGCTGGAGATTGACCACCAATGAGAATATCTCCTTTTCGAGGAGTTTGACTTATAACAACAGGCAGCTTACAACTGGTTACTTTTTGAATAAATGTTTGTAACAAATTTGCAGCTGTCCACGATATTTGATTATTCTCTTTCAAAATGATCCTAGAACTTGTATTCCCATTAGTTACTAACATAGTTTGAGAGAGAGACGGAAACGCCATACTAATTCCCATAAACCATAAACAGAACCGTAGAATAATAGATAATTTCATGTTTTTCTTGCTATTAAAAGTTATTATATAATAGTAATACAATCAATATGATACTATTAAACAATCAATCTTTTTCTTTTTTTATTTATTAACTTATATAATAAGTCCCACTTTATCCGAAAATACGAAAAAGTGGGACTTAAAAATTTTCAATAACCTATTAATTATTTCGCATATAGGTCAAATTCCGTAAGGCTGACCGTATTGGGACCTTGTTTCACATAATACTTTAAATAACGCGTTTCAATAGCTTTCGAAAACTTAATATATTGTGTGCCACTTCTTGAAATAGTTACAGTTCCGATAGATTTCCATTTTATTCCATCACCTGAAGTAAATACTTCTACTGCAGTCGGTGAATAACTACTAGCATAACACTTATTTCTTATTCCTGTTAATGTCTGCACCTTACCTATATCCACAGTTAGCCAATATTCTGCTCCTCCATCACGAGCTACATCAGAATTTGTTCCATCAATTAGATTTTTAGCATCTCCACGAGTCGTCGGGGCAACTTTTACAGTCCAGCCAGAACGATCGGCAATCAAAGTACCTTCAGCCGGTTGCCCGGACTCTACATTGACATGAATATTTTGAATTTTCACATAAACTACTCCTCTGTTAGAGCTAAGTGCATCTAAGTTATTACCTTCTATAGAAGATATGGTAACTGGCAACAAATATCCCCCTTCTGTAGTCAACGATCCTACATTTAATAGCTCTATTTTTATAGAATCTCCAGATACACTTTCTCCATTTTCAATAGTAACAGTTTTATTGGTGAAAGAATAATTTTCAGCAGGTAATATGTTATATTCCGTATCATTAGCTTTATTGTAAGCACTTACTAGATTATCATCACTATCGGCTGTTATTTTCACATCTTTCGATAATCTCTCCGTGGCACATGCAACAAACCGATAATTAGGTTGTAACTCATTTACGACCACTGAATTATCTTTCAAAATCACTGACAACGATGCTTCATAAGAATCTACCGGAAAAACTTTCGTAGAAAGATAAAACTTAGAATTTACAGTAACTTCGTCATCATCGTCACAAGAGATGCACAGTGGTGATGCCATTAATGACATCACTACTGTTTTCCATATTATATTTTTCAATCTCATAATTACATCATTTGAATATTATATTATTTACCATCTGATCTAATGCCATCTACCCATCTGACAACTCCATTAGGCGCCGTGGCTTTATTTCCATGACCAGTTGCGTCTTTAAACTCGGTTCCTGCCCCTTCATTCAATTTCCAATAAGCCTCCAAGCCATCCGTACCCGGATTTATCGCAAACATATTATTCTGAATCTGCGACTGTGAAATAGCAGTAGTCCAAAAACGTACTTCGCTAACTATAGCATCTGTAACCATCCAATCACCATTGCATATACCAAAACTATTCTTAACAAGACGCAAAGGTTTTCTTGGAAGATCTAATGTTGCATCAATATTTCCATTTACATAAATAGTCAATTTCACTCCATCACAAACAAATGCCAAATGATACCATTGATTATTTTTAAACTTAGTAGCAGCATTTACTTGAGTACCTTGTGTTTTTATCTGCAAAATATTACCAGGAATCGGGCCATCACCAAAACGGATATAAATTTCACCATCTTCTGCGATACCATTACCTGGACCTGCAGAAAATATTGCTTGATTCTGATAGCTAGGAGGACCAGGATAACCAACTCCAGGAGTCACCCCATCCCCAAGTTCGCTCATATTAATACGCATTTCAAGTGACCATTGAGTTACTGTATAATCCTGACGCATTTCCATAGTAATTGGTTTTGTACCCGTCAACACTGGTGCAGAGGTTATAATAACCTGATCCATGATATAAATCATCACATCTGCACCTTCCAAAGTTTGTTGCCCACCTGATACAGCAGTAATAGCAACCGGTAGTGCAAATTTATCACCAGAATCAAGCATTTCCTTTGTCAACGGATCAATTGTTACTTTAACAGTAGGAGCCACTAATTCTCCTTTTTTTATAACCACTGTCTTTTGATCAAAAGAATATGAACCTTCTGGCATAGATTTATAGTTCGTACCACTTTTTGTATTATATACTTCCAACGATTTCGGACTTAGTCCCAAAGTAACTTCTATATCTTCTGTTGCAATTTGTCCCGACCGCGGAGTCACAGTGACAACACTACCCTCTTCGGCTACTGTTACCTTTTTGGACTCATAAGACAAACTACTGGATTCAGCTAAATAAATTCTACTGCCGATAGTATCATACTTTGCATCTTCACAACTTGCTATAATTGCACAAAGCAATATGGCAAAGGCGAACATTATTGTATTTTTATTTTTTACCAGATATCTCATAATTATTATATCTTTAAATTTATTATTTTACCGGTGGATTCATAATGCGGATAGCATTACGCAAATAAGGATAAGATTCTTCTGTACCATCAATTGTATATTCATACTCCATATGATAAGTTCCGACCCCTCCTTTTACACATTTTTTCCCGTTAATAATAGGTGTCCAACGTGCCATACCTTCCAATGACTTCATTTTATTTCCATATCGATCAGTGAAATCAGCCCCACCAGACAAAGCCCATTTTTCAAAGTTTTCAGTTACAATATATTTCTTAGCAACTTCTTCTGCAGTCAAATGCCCATCGAAGTTTCTTATTGTAGAGTTTAAACGGCTATCCAAATTGTCACGTCCAGTATTATCTCCTGGAGAATCATAAGCCTGCACTATAAAATAATTAAAATAAGGACCTGACTCCGATACAATACTTTGTGGCTCACCGTCAATTACTAATAGCCTGTCTGTACCCGATTTTGGTCCGATTCTTTCTCCCAAGGTCTGAATGAACAACAACATATTCTCATCACTTCCACTCATGTTACCTCGATGACCAAAATTAGGCTCATAGTCAATATCAAAGCCATCATATCCATATTTATCAATACTATCACATATTGCATGGGCATATTTCTTTATAGCTTCTTCCTTATTCTCATTCCATCCCCAGAATTCCAGATAATTATCTTTATATTCCTCGGGAGTCAATTGGTCACCGATATTTTGAACAATAAAACACATCAAAGCTTTAGTCCCTTTTACATTTTGTACATAACGCAAATCTTTTGTTTGCGCTTCTGTCAAATTTCTCCAGTTACCCCAAATAGAAACAAAATCCACACTATCAGGAAGTCCGGCTAAACATTTTTCTAAAGTAGCTCCATTTCCGGTCCAATTACCAAACCATCCGAAAGCAACCGGATGATCTGTTTTCTTATAAGCGCGAAGCTGGGCATAGTATTCTTCCGGAAGTGACGACTGAGTCATATCTTCCTGGAATTTTGGTTCCATGTCTGTCCAATCATCACACGCTGTATTCGCAACCGTTATGCCAAATAACAACATTATAAAATAGAATATCTTTCTCATACTATTTATATTAATATAGATTATACTATTATTCACTTATCCCTACGCTGCCACCAAACCTTAGTCTGATAATTATCAGCGCCACCCAATTTACTTACAGCAGCATTTACATTAGCAGCATTACGAATATATTCCGATGGTGGGAACGGAATACGATTAGCGGAAGGAAGATTGGTTACATTTCCATTCAATAACGGGAAAAAACGCGGATACCCAGTACGACGATACTCGCTCCATGCTTCTTGTCCCAAAGGCCACATTGCAATCCATTTTTGGGTTATTAATCTTTCCAGTTTTTCTTCCTCACCAGCATCATCTTTCCATTTGATAGTTATAGAACTAATAGCACTTTCATTCCCCTTATTCTCATTAGGATCTACATAATCAGCCTGAGTACTTGATTCATCATTCAGGTATTGGTCAATACCATCCGATACTCCCCATTGTGCAAAGGAAAGTCTGATAGCTGATTCATACAAATCTTTCACCGTTTCTCCTTTTACATCCCATCCTAACATTGCCGCTTCAGCTTTATTAAAAGCTGTTTCAGCTGCACTCATCCATAAAGTACGATCCATCTCTCCAACATTTATTCTAGAGAAAGTCGGTCCGGTAATATCATTACCATAAGACAAACCTGCGCGCATACCCACATAATCATCATCTCCTTTATCGCTCGTTTTCTTTTTAAAATATTTCGACATACGTGGATCGTTGTATCCTTTCATATAAGATGTAATATCGGCAGAGACACATTGGTCAGGCCATTGCACTAATACCGTATACAATTGATTTTTAGTGCCTAAAGAAGTTGCGTTATCTTCATTGGAAGTAATTACCCCTATAGAATGGTTAATAGCTTCCTCCGCCATCTGTCTGGCATATTCACGATCTGCAAAACGAATACGAATGGCCATACGTAGTTTCAGTGAATTTGCAAATTTCACCCATTTCTCAAAATCACCGTCATAAACTTTATCATACTTAGCCATCGTTCTGTTGTTTGGATTTTCGGTCACATAAACAGTCATTACATTAATTGCATCAGTCAGATCAGTAAACATTGCATGATATGCTTCCTCCATTGTATCGTAAGGAGTCGAAAGTTTATCACTTGAAATTTGGGAATAAGGAAGTGCCCCATACATATCAAGCATACGATGCATTGTCGCAATTCTTAGGATCTGTGCCCATGCAAAGTTAACCCCTGTCCCTTGGGTTACATTCTTTATTTTATTCCATGCACCATACGTCAATACCATTACATTATCATCTGCAAACTGCCAGTTTAACCAGTTCTCGGGTGCATTATATGTAGCAAAATTTGCCCCTTTAAACTTATCTGTTGCCATTACTTGATAACGTCCATAGCAGTCACCAATCAAGGATTCATTGGTATTATAAATGTTTTCAGTAGCTATGGGATATGCATAATCACATAAAGTCAAGAAGAAAGCATTGGCAGCAAATCCATCTCGTCCAAGTTCTTCTTCCGAAACTTTTCCCAACGGATCATTCAAGCTATTATCCATGCATCCTTGTAACATTGGAGTTCCAACAAGCATACAGCCTGCAATAGAAATCTGCGTTATGAATTTATATATTTTCATTTGGTTATTCTTTTATCGTTAAAACTGTATTTTTACATTAAATCCCCAACTTCTCAAACTTGGTTGCATAAAGTAATCAACACCTTGATAATAAGTACCAGTAGAAGCGGTAGCTTCCGGATCAAATGGTGCTTTATTATAAATCATCCACAAGTTGTGACCTGTTATTGACAAACTAAGATTACATTTGTTATTAAACCATTTGGCTGGAAGTGAATAGCCCACCGATAACTCTTGTAAACGAACATTAGTAGCACTATATACATAGTTAGACATCAATCCACTTATTCCACCCACTTCTGTATAATAAGTCTGGGGATCCACTTTTCCATTATTTACAGGAACACCTTCATTATCACGTGCTAAAGCTGTGACCTTAGATACTCCGAACTGATCCATTACAGCTTGTGTTGGTGAGATAACAATACCTCCAAAGCGGGCAGCAAGCATGAATCCCAAGCTAATGCCTTTATAAGAGAAATCATTTCTAAAGCCTAAATTGCTCTTAGGCAATACAGAGCCAATATGAATAAACTCATCCGAATTCTTTATATCCTCTTTTTTCACATTCTGGCTCGCTTTATCAATAAATACATTTCCTTCGTTATCACGTTTCAAACGATTAGTGACATACATGTCTCCCATGCTTCCTCCTTTACGAAGAATAACTTTAGCCGATCCAATGCCACCTTTATCTATCTCACTCAAACTATAGTGATTACCTTCATCATCCACTGCATCATCCAAGAGTTCTACAATCTTATTTTTATTAAAACTAAAAGTCAAATTGGAATTCCATGAGAAATCTCCCCATGATTTATTATACCCTAAAGAAAATTCCATACCTTTATTCTCAATATTACCAGACTGTGCATACATAGTCGCATATACAGCGGTTCCTGACAAAGGAACCTGGAATGTTTGTTTGCGAGTATTAGCCTTATACCAGGTAACTTCCAAACTTAAACTATTATTAAAGAATTTGGCATTCAAACCAGCCTCCCAAGAATTTGTACGTTCAGGATAAAGTTTAGGCAAAGGACGGTAAGTTTGTAATTTCCATTGACTAGTCGCAGGGTCCCACTCATACGTTTTGTTAGAAGAAAGATTCTTAGGAATAGGAGCACCTACTGAAGCAAATGAACCGCGTACTTTCAAATAAGTAATAGCTTTGGGTAATTTCACCATTTCGGAAATTACTCCTGAAAGTCCTATTGATGGATAAAAGAAAGATGATTGTTCTGTATTAATCAATGCTGAATCCCAATCATTACGCCCGGTTAAAGTCATATATAACATACTCTTCCAGCCAATTTCCGCACTAGCAAAAATAGAGTTGGTACGTTGTTTATATCCACTTTCTATAGGATAAGTATCTTTATCCAAGGTAGTAGTCATATTATATAGACTAAAAACATTAGACATATCTTTCAAACCACCTTGGAATCCTCTTTCGTCATAATAAGTTTGAGTAAAACTACCGCCAATATTAGCACTTAAACTTAAGTCACCAAAGCGTTTATTAATATTAGCCATCACGTCTGCATAAGCCTGTCTATCGTCAGCTTTATAGTACTTATAGAATCCATAAATAGAACTATTAGTAAAGTAAAGGTCAGTAGAAGCATTTCTTTTATCTGAATAATCATTGGTTGCATTATCAATGCGGACACGCCCTGTCACATCAAGCCAATCTAAAATTTCATATTTTAAACTGGCATTAGCCATGTAGCGTTGTTTTTTCATACCATGGTTCATCTCATTAGCCACCCAATATGGATTATTTTTCATACTGTATCCAGGATCACCCCATCCCCAGTTCTGTACATCAATCTTACGAGTTGTGTCATACGTTTTATACATCCTCACAGCTTCAAAGTTTTCGCCACGCGGGAATAGATATACGGCTGGTAGTGGATTGAAATATTCACCTTGTGCCATTAGATTAAGATCTTCTTGGATAATATAGCTAAAACCCACATCTAATGTCATTTTATCCTTCAGGAATTTTGTTGTATTTCTGAAGGTAAAATTGTAACGGTCATATTTGCTATTTTGAATGATACCAGTTGCATTAGTAGTACCTACAGACAGATAAGTTTGATTCTTTTCATTACCAACAGATAAAGAAACGTTATTCTGAATATTAGTACCTGTATTGAAAAAATCTTTTGGCTCATAAGTTCCGAAAAGGGAAGACGCTTTATCTCCCCATGAAGCAAAGGAACCTGCGCGGTTTATATAAGAATTTTGGAATTCAGGCATTATAAAAGGATTGGAAAAAGTAGAATTATTAGAAATAATAATTCGTGCCTTACCTTCTTTTCCCTTCTTTGTAGTAATTAAAATTACACCAGACGCTGCATTAGAGCCATACAAGGCCGCAGCAGCAGGTCCACTTAATACAGACATGCTTTCAATATCTTCCGGATTGATATCAGATATACCCTCTCCTCTCGGTTGGGCTGAATATTGTCCGTTAGTGTCACCTTTATTTGTATTAAAAATAGGAACACCATCAATTACATATAAAGCATTATTGTCTGAAGATATAGATTTGGTACCACGCATAACTACACGCGTAGCCCCTCCAACACCGGATGAAGATGCATTGATATTAACACCAGCCACCTTTCCAGCCAGTGAGTTCATAAAATTGGCACTTTTTACAGTTGTCAATTCATCACCTTTTACTTCTTGCACATTATAGCTTAATGCTTTAGTTGCGCGCTTGATACCTAATGCAGTAACGACTACTTCGTCCAACACCTGCGTATCTTCTCCTAAAGTAACCTTCAAGGGTTGTGCACTAGTAAGCGTGATTGCTTGGGAG